>JAHDDO010000016.1:23478-42771 GCA_020629315.1 Saprospiraceae bacterium
TTGGATCCACAATATGATGGACAAGATGGTGACATGATTATAGTCGAGGAGACGGGAGAAGGCTTTGTTTGGGATGGGGATATTTGGATATCGACTGGATCTATCCAAGGTCCACAAGGAGAACCAGGTCCGCAAGGCGAAATGGGATTGCAAGGAGACCAAGGAGATCCAGGTCCACAAGGCGAACAAGGTCCACAGGGTGAAGTTGGTCCACAAGGACCGCAAGGTATACAAGGTGTGCAAGGTGAACCAGGTCCAGCGGGTCAAGATGGAACAGGAGTTACTATTGTAGGTTCTGTAGAAACAGAGAATGATCTAGACCCAGACTATGATGGAGACACTGGGGATATGGTTCTTATTCAAGAAACCGGTGAAGGCGCAGTATGGGATGGAGATATGTGGAATAATGTAGGACAAATACAGGGACCACAAGGCCCGCAAGGTATCCAAGGCGAACAAGGCCCACAAGGTGAGCAAGGGCCTCAAGGGGAAGTAGGGATGCAAGGTCCCCAAGGCGAGGCAGGACCGCAAGGTGAACAAGGCCCACAAGGTGAGCCAGGTATACAAGGAGAAATGGGTCTGCAAGGACCGCAAGGCGATCCTGGTCCCCAAGGTGAACAAGGCCCGCAAGGCGAAATGGGTTTGCAAGGAATACAGGGTGAACAAGGCCCACAAGGCGAAATGGGTCTTCAAGGTGAGCCAGGTATCCAAGGCGAGATGGGTCTACAAGGTCCACAAGGCGAGCCAGGCCCACAAGGTGAACAAGGAGCGCAAGGTGATCAAGGCCAGCAAGGTGAACCGGGTCCACAGGGCGAAATGGGTTTGCAAGGTATACAAGGTGAACCGGGTCCGCAAGGTGAACCAGGTCCACAAGGTATCCAAGGCGAAATGGGTGAACCGGGTCCACAAGGCGAACCAGGTCCCGCTGGATCATATACAGCAGGAAGTGGGATTAGTTTAACGAATGATATAATCACAAACACAGGCGATACAAACCCTAATGATGATATAGTAAACGGGGATGATGCAGGCGGTGATTTGAGTAGCACATATCCAAATCCTGAAGTAACGGGTATTCAAGGATTTGAAATTTTTAATATGCCTAATCCAGGTGACTTTCTTACCTATGGTGGCCAAGGAGGTCTAGATTGGATTCCAGCACCCGTTCAATATTGGAACCCTTCAGGAGCAGATATTGAATATAACGGAGTAACGGTTTTATTCTCTGGTATAGAGTTCTCATCTGCCGGAATTCTGGATAGCCCTAGTAGTATTATTCTTCAAAATAATGGGGACGCACGAATCGGTTTTTATGGGAATAACGAATGGGGCCCAACTCAAGATAATTCGATTAGCTTAGGGTCTAATGGTTTTCGATTCACGGAACTTTGGGCGGTTAATGCCCAGATTCAAACATCTGACAGAAGACTAAAAGAAAACATAAAAGGACTAGAGCCTTCTTTGCAAAAAGTAATGGCACTTAAGCCCGTTCGATATACTTGGAAAGCGGGTAGTGATCACTCAGAGCATATCGGATTTTTGGCTCAAGAGTTACAAGAAGTAATACCAGAAGTAGTGGTACATTCTACTATCGATCCTAATGAATTGGCTAAAGAAGGAAGAATGGCTAATCAAGAAAACCTAGATACCTATGGTGTTCGTAGTGCGGATTTGATTCCAGTACTTGTAAAAGCAATACAAGAGCTTAACGAGAAAGTAGAAAGACTTGAAGCTGAATTAAATAAATAGTAATAAAGGGCTGGATGTTATCGTGTTCCAGCCCTTCCTCATCTTTCCTATCATGAAGATTACATTGAAATCAATCGCATGTGTGGTTTCCATATTGTGCGCATCCCAGTTTTGCTATTCACAAGATTGTCTGACATGTGAAATGATAGATAATGTCGGAGGTGGCGATAATCATCGATCTTGTGCTCCGGATGTTATACTGGGGCCATCAGAAGAATACACAGATCTGTGGGGCGAAAAAACATCCATTATAGTCCAAGGGGAAAGTATCTATTTGTTCAACTTCTCTGCGGCACAATCTCAGCATCTAGAAAATGCACTTTCGATTTTGCCTCCAGAGTATTTTGAAGCGGTACCTAGAGTCTATAGAGTGGGTGACCCATCAGGAGTGAAAACGGCAATGATTCCTCCAACAAATCGTCGAGTTATGGGAGGCTCTCATATTTGTCGTGGACGCCATCGTATCGATCCGGATATGTTACGCTTATTCGAATTCATTTCTTTTCATCCGGGTGTTTTTGATGAGATAACAAGATATACAACCATCTTTCACGAGCTAGGTCATTTCATTGATTCCAAATTCGGAGTTACACGATCATTAGGCGATGAAGAACGAGCGTTAGCAAGGACCTACGCCAACAAAGTATATAGAAATATTCCAGCCATGACCGTAAACGAGAAGGAAGCTATTGCCTGTGGCTTTAGTTATTTTTTTGCTAGGGCATACACGTTTAGAAGAGAAGGCACATGGAGAGGTAGTCGCGTTACCCCAGGAAGGGACGACCGATACTACCCGGAGTGGTTACACTCAGTGATAAATACTCATTTTGAAAATAACACAAGCGGATAATCATGAGGTCATGGGTAATACTACTTTACTTTTTATGTGCTGCTTTCGACATACATAGCCAAGATGTAGAATCTATTATAAAAGCTAAACCATTTACATTCAATGGAGGTATATCAGCGGGTGCATCCTACTTACAAAGTTCGTCACATCAGTTAGATCAGAATATAGGATATAACCTTTCAGCCAATGTCAATATGACCTTTTTTGGTCAGTTTACGATTCCATTAAGTGTTGTTATAAACCAAAATCAAACCTCCTTTCAAAAGCCTTCTTTTTCTAGAACTGGATTTTCGCCTTCTTGGCGATGGATTACTGTCCATGCAGGGCAACGAAGTTATCCACTTTCCCAATATCTATCCAATGGTATGACTGTACGAGGTATTGGATTGGAGTTAAGTCCAGGCCCTATTTATTGTTTAGGATTCAGAGGGACATTGGACCAACAATCAAGCTTTGCTTCAGAATATATTAATCTTCAAAATGAAGAAATACGCTTATTCGATAGAAAAGTATGGGGTGCTAAAGTGGGTGTTAAAACAAAACCTATTCAATTTGGATTAGCGGTATTTAAAGGGGAGGACGATCCCAATACAGGCGATATAGATAGTTTACAAATCTTGGGAGTTACGCCTAGGGAAAATCTAGCTGTAGCCTTTGATAGTGGATTGAGGCTTCTGCGTGTCCTATCACTTAGTGCAAATGTTGCCAGCTCCATAAATACCTTTGATCAGAATGGGTTTGAAATACCTATAGATGGGAATCAAGGAGAAATGATTATTGATCGGGCTTCAGAATTGATCAATGTAAACCTGACCACGCGGATTGCTTTTGCGTATGATGCTTCCCTAAACATTCAAACGAAGCAAGTTCGTCTTGGAGTTACATACCAGCATGTAGATCCTTTTTTTACCACCATGGGCATTGCTTACCTACAAAATGACATTGATAATTACACAGTGAATGGAAGCTATAATGGTGCGAAAGGAAAAATTAACGCTCAATTTAATACAGGAATACAATACAATAATTCACGAAATCACTTTGGAAGAAAGCAGCGAAGGTGGATTGGTAGTTTTTCAACTCAACTATTGTTAGCAAAGCCACTACGCTTAACGGCAGGATATAACAACTTTAATGTAACTAGTAATTATAACGTAGCGGAAGTCAATGATTCCTTAGCAATAGTAAGCAACAATCGTGGTGTTAATGCTAACCTTACATACAGAAAAAAAGTGCTGGATGTATCCAGAAGTATCTCGCTGAAAGTCAGTGCCAATCAGTTTAGTGTTATTCAAAATCTTAGTTCTGCTAGAGAAAATGAAAATCAAAATATCACACTGAGCTATCGACAAAGTAATGCAGCCAAGAAAATAAATTGGAGTGCAAGTATTCTAGCTAGCGCATTTGATGACCCAGCTCGACAAGAAGTGCGTAGACTAGGTGCGGGACTCTCGCTTAGTAAAAAATGGAACAAGTTTCAATACAGCATTAGACCTTCTTATAAGTTCAATTTCACAGGCAACAATCCCGATGGATTTATTTGGAAGTTTTCACAAAACCTGTCTTATCAATTATTTGAAAAAAGCAGTGTTTCTCTTCTAAGCTATTACGTAAACAGAAATACGGATTCACTTCAGGCTTTTTCACAGTACCGCATTAGTGCAAGAATTATTAATAGATTTTAAAAGTAGCCCATGAAACGCACCATACTTTCCGTTTACCTTTTCTTTTGCATTCAGCTAATTTGCAATGCACAAGTCACATTTGAGGTAAATCAAATTCAAGATATAGATGGTAGAGTAGAGGGCTTCCTCGAAGCTATCCAATTGCAAATATTTAATAATAGCTCAGAACCATTAGATGTACATTTACTTATCGAAATTTCTGGTCTTGGAGGTACCCTTTACCTATCTAATTTAAGTTCCTTCGAGGATGGAGAATTAAACTTAGCACCCTCAGGTATACCTAACGCCTACAGCTTACTGGATATAAATAATATCTACAATGGTTTTGATATAGACGAGATAAGGGAAGAGGGTATGGTTCCCATCGGCTTCGAGGAGTATGTACTTGCTGAAAGACGATTGCCACCTGGCGATTACCGAACCTGTGTAAGTGTGTTTGCGGTTGACGATGGCACGAACTACGGCCAAAGTTGCTTAGATACCGAGGTGCCCATATTAGAACCACCTCTTATAGTTAACCCAGTAGATCTAGAGGAACCTGTTTCTATACCTTTTGAAGATAATATCAATGTTTCTTGGGTAGAATTTACCTTGTCAACAGGCGAATATACCTTGGAGTTAAAAAGACTTCAGGATAATGCTCAATTGGACGAATTCGTAGATCAAGGAAAACCGAATGATTTTTTCGATTTACTTGAAGACGCGATCTTACCTATCCAATTTATAGAATCACTTTCATATAATATTTCAGATGATGATGGTTTATCTGACCTGTTAAATGGTGACTATTTAGCGGTACGAGTTACTTCCCAAGTGGAAGGGGTAACATTTGAAAATGAGGGTAGATCTAATATTGTAGTATTTAGATATGGTGATACCGATATATTACTTAATCCACCTGTGCTCGAACTGCCTCTAAATTTTAGCAATATCAATGAAGAGTCGGACCCTATGTTTCGTTGGTCCAACCCTACAACAACATTGGGCACTGAAATAGAAGTTAGACATAATTTGGTACTTTTTGACTTAGGAGATATTGGTGTGAATTCGATTGGTTCTAATGAGGAATTTAGTGAATTATTGAATGAGTTCAGTGGTGATGAAATGGTAAATGGGATGGCCATCGGCATTACCGAGTGGAGTATTGGCGGAGAAGGCGTAGAGATAGAAGGTCCCATCACTATGGAAGAAGGAAAGAAGTATGCGGCCATGCTGATCGCTCAACCGGGCGAAGACTACTATTTTGAAACAGATAAGTCAAATGTGGTCAACTTTACCTACGGAGAAGAAGCCACGGCTCCTATTTTAAACCTTCCTGAAGATGATGGACTCATTACACATGCGACCAACCCACAGTTCGAATGGACCTTGCCTACTTTCGATTACGGAACGCTCTTAGATGTACAAAGCACATTAAGTGTACTTGATCTCACTGAACTAGGTATTGATAATATTGCAGACTTTAATGAGTTCCTCACACATACAGGCGGTACAGAAATGGCAGTAGGCGTAGAATCGCCAGGCCACAAATACCCGATCCCAGGTGCTATCCTCACCGACAATCCAATCGAATTAGTGGAAGGGCGGAGATATGCTGCAGTGGTCCGCTGCACCTCCAGCGATTATGAAGGGATTGCGGATAATGGATATTCCAATGTGGTAAACTTCACATATGAAAGTGCTATAGACCCCCCAGAATTGGTTTTGCCTAGCGATGATGCTTTACTTGATGGATTAGAAGATCCTATATTTCAATGGACACCCCCTTCGATCGATGGCGTCTACCTAAATGGATTTAGAACCAAGATTATTGTCATAGATCTTCAAGAAGCAGGCGTGATCGATATAAATACCCAAGAGGAGTTTTTAAACATTATTGATAATCAAGATATAGAAATGGTTGATGGCGTAATTGGAGATGCAACCAATTATAGTTTTGTGATTGGTTTTGAAGATGACGAAAGACCCATCCGCTTGGTGGAAGGAAGAAGATATGTAGTATGCGTACAAGCGCTCATGAATGATGGTACCGCTATCAGAGATAACGGATATTCTAATTTTAGAAGTTTTAATTATGGCAGAGAAGCTACGGCTCCAGTCATCACCACTCCTGAACAAGACGGAATAGTAGACATACTATCGGATCCAGCTTTTGCTTGGGATTTACCTCAGGTAGAGGGTGCAGACTTAAGGGATGTACGAACCATTTTGGCCGTGCTTGATTTAGAAGAAATTGGTGAATTTCACATTGATGATGTTGACCATTTTAAAGAGCATTTAGGTGAAGAGATGGCCTATGGTTTTGAAAACTCAATCAATACCTATAGACCAGGATTAACGGAGTTTGTTGATACAGAAAGACCCATATTTTTTGAAGAAGGGAAAAAGTATGCAGCGGTCGTCCAATGTCGATCTGATGAGTTTCCCGCTATAGCCAATGGAGGTTATTCTGAAGTAATAAACTTTTGGTATGGCTTCGCTGAACCACCAGTGGTTTGTGCCTCAATGTTTTCAGAAGTAAGTAGTGAAGGCGATGGTGATAGTTCTAATGAAAATGCGGAAACAGATTGTGCTACAGCTTGCGAATTAGATATGCCATCGGGAGCCGCTATCAGCACCTTACCTGATGACTTAGGTAGTATTCAAGCGGGATACTTTGCTATTAATGAACTAGATGTAACGAAGACTGGCGGTTCGATGACTGGGAAAGGGGTTGTCACCGTCCCTTTTTTGAATGATGTAAAAATAAAGGTTGATCTAAAGAATGTAAGGATCAATGAACAAAGACAAATGTTGTCTGGCGAAATTACAGCACATCAAGATGAGAGCCCTTTTAGTGACGACTTTCTCACAGACACGGAATCGGCAGTAAGCGACCGAGTTCAATCATTTAATGAGTTTTTGACAGGTGCTGTCAATGCAGGACGAGTGTTGAGTCATCTTGTATTAGATGAAGCGATAGGTATGCCACTAGGCATAGATCAAACCATTCAAGGTCATACCTTATTAATTGGTATAACGGACATGGTTTTTACGCCAAGAGGCGCTACCGTAAAATTATTATACGAGCATAAATTTGATGAGTTAGGGGCTGATAATTATATCTCCTTGCGAGGTGATGTATGTATGAAGCCATCCGGGCTTGATGCAAATGTGCTCTTAGCCTTAAACAGAGATTTTGCCATTACTGACTTTGCGCCAAACAGTGAAGTGAGTTACATGACATTTAAGGGCTCTTCTTCGGATAACCCTACTGAAGTAAAAAATACAGCTACACATATTGAATTCAACTGTACTTGTGTAAAAAGTTTTGGCATCCAAGTGGAAGCTAATTTATCTGAGGAACGATTTATTAAAGACTTTGATAATGAACCTGTTGAAGGACCTGTCGGCTTACGTTTTGGCATACGCCTAAACAGGGAATTGGCTTGCAACCCAGGTATGGACCTGCCTCTGCCTAGAGAGCATTTTAGTAAGAATAACTTTATGATGAATCTGGAAATGGATCCGTTTCAGATTGTTGGATTAGAAGGTTGGGGATTTAAAGTGGATGATGCCTATGTGGATCTATCTACGCTTGAAAACCCAACAGGGATGCGCTTTCCTGTAGAGTACGACCATGCAGCGACTACTTTTACCGCAAGCATGGAGGCAGATGATCGAGCAGCTATGCAAAAGACTTGGACTGGTTTTTACCTAAAGGAACTGAAGATAAGAGCGCCAAAGGATTTTTATGATTCAAATGATGACCGTCGATTTGCCGCAGGTTTAGAAAATGTAATTATTGATGAAACGGGACTAACTCTTGTGGCAGCCATAGAAAATATTGTATCTGTAGAGACTGGCAATGCTGGTGGATGGGCATTCTCCATCGATGAATTTAAGGTGGCTCTGGTGCAAAATGCATTTAGAAGTGGCTCCTTGGAAGGGCAGATCGGATTACCCATTACAGCACCAGGTGATAATATGGGCTGGGAAGCGGCATTGTATTATTATTCTCCTACAGCTGATGATAGTGATGATGAGGGAAGTAGTGAAGAGGATAGTGAAGAAGGTGAAGAGGAAAGTAATTGGGGATTCGTATTAGGCATAGATCCATCGGGACGAGTCAACTTTCCACCCTTTATGGCAACGGCTGATTTAGATAATAATTCTCATATTTTATTTAAGTGGGGTAAAGTACATGCTAGTGAATATGAAGGCGCTTCATTTGGCACTGGAAATGTATCGCTTTCCTTATCAGGTCATCTCAATATCGGTAGCCAAGAGTACAATGAATCAGCAGAAGAACCCACAGAAGAAAACGTATCTGATGAACGTGTCAATAAAAAGATACCAACAGATATTTCATTTCAAGGGATGAAGTTTGCGTTTCGGTATAACAAAAAGCGAGGCTTTTATGACGAACGTCTAGGATTTGCAAGCCCACAAAAGCGAATGGGAGCATCCCTTGATGATGAGGAAGAGTCAACAGGTATGTCAGGCTTTCCAGTAACCATTCGCGATTGGAGTATTTCGAGCAATATTGAACTAGGACAATGTGTCGGAGCCAATATTAACATTGAACCAGAACTTAACCTTATGGGTGAAGAAGAAGGTGGTTTTAAGGCAGCAGTCAAATTGAAAATCCCTATGGTTTATGATCAAACAGATAAACGATTCAAGATCAGAACACCTGAAGTGGGTTGTGTAAGTATTGGTATAGCTGGCTCAGGGGGTAGCGAACAGAATGGGATTACGTTAGAAGGTGAAGTATGTTTTTACAATAATGAACCTAGATGCTCAGAGCCCAATGCAACTGGCTTAAAAGGGAATTTATTGGTCGGTCTACCCGTGGCTCAGGTTCAATTGGCGGCAGAATTTGGGGATACCGGTGAATATAGATATTGGTTTGTGGATGGAAAAGTTGGCTTAGAATCTGGTATTGCCATTGGACCTATCTCCATTATAGGTATTGGGGGTGGATTTTATTATAATATGTCACTAGGTGATGCAGCTTCAACAGAAGATGAAAATGGATATAATAAGGAGCTAGTCCAAGAAGCGGCAGCGATGCATACAGCCAGTAGTTCTGATGGACCTCCCGCAGAAATACCCAGACAGTTTAATCCTTGTCCACAAGAAGGGAATATAGCAATGAAGCTGATATTGCCTATTGCAACTACGGGTGACGCCTCCGTATTTAATATGGATATCAGTGCCAGTGCCTCTTTTAACCCTAGGCAGGGTACATGCCAATTTCAATTAATTGGTGATGGCTATGTTATGGCGGATATTGATGAACGTCCGACGGCACCGATAAAAGCCGATATAGACATTAGTTATACTAAAACAGAAGAGAGTAAAATTTTTCATGCTCAATTTGCGGCGTATTGTGACTATCAGGTTTCTGGCGTACCTATTGCCCTCAAAGGGAATACAAGCCAACGTGCCTTTGATGGAAAAGTGCGAAGTCAACTTGTTATGACCCAATTCCATGTGGCAAAATATTCTGAAGAAGATATTTTATGGTACTTCAAATTTGGTGGCCCAAATGCGGCGCCAAGGTCGGGAGAAAACACATTCCCAGAGCCTGGACCTGCAGGATTAAAAATTACATTGGGCAATAATGAAGATGCAACAGAACTAGGTCAGGTAGGTATGTACTTTCAAATGGGTAATCATGATATTAGCAACAAATTCATGCCACTACCTGACCTTATTGAAGCCATTTTTGATAAAGCCAAAACTATGGGTGAAGGCGGCGGTCTGGATACCACGGATGAAGATGTAATAGACGGGGATGAAGACAGAGTAGACGAGCGACAATACACTACACAAAATTATCCGGATAGTGGTGCAGGCTTTTCGATGGGGCTCAAATTCGAAACCGATATTGATATTGACGCCTTCCTGTTGTATGCTAAGCTAGCCTTTGCAGTCGGTTTTGACGTAAACATGGTAAAGACAGGGCAAGAGTCTTGCATATTAACATCAGGCGAATTAGTAGAACCGTTTGGTTTTAATGGCTTTTATGCGCGAGGTCGTTTCTATGCAGCGATTGCCGGTGAACTAGGATTACAAATAAAACTTATCCGTACTAGACGATTGGCTTTATTTGAGATAGGTGCCGCTTTCGTTATAGAAGGTGGTTTTCCAAGTCCTACTTGGGCCCAAGGTAGAGCGGCTATTTATTTTGCATTACTAGGTGGCTTAATAGAGGGATCTGCTGATATGGAATTTAAATTGGGCGATCGATGCGCGGCATTGAAGGAGGATCCGTTTGGTATTCCGTTAGTGCAAGAATTTAATCCACATAATGAGAAGGAGAATGTAGATCCTTATGTAATGCCACAAGTTTCTTTTTATGTTTCCATGAACCAAGAACTAGCCTTGCCGATACTAGATGAAGCTGGTGAACCCGCAGGTGTAGAATACTTAACACCGATTCTAAACAAAGAAGATATAAGCATTAGTGTTAAACGAAAAGGTGAATCGGAAGATGCAGGCGCCGTGGATACGTCTATTGATTTTGTGCACACTTGGAAAGAAGACAATAAACTATTGCAGATTAGACCGTTAGAAGCAGTGGAAGATGCTGAAGTGACGGTGGCCATTAATATTCACGCCAAAGAACGAAGACAGATCGAAGACTCGCATCTATTTACCGAACTCGAAGATGTCTATTGGGAAGGTGAACAATGGTTCCAAAATAGTTCCGTCGTATTTACAACGAAGGATTTGCCAGACGTTATTCAGGGAGATCAATACGCGCATAGTGTTCCTTGTAAAAACCAACGGTACTATTTACAAAGCAACACCGTTTCTCAAGATCCTCATATTTTATTTAGAGGGGACATGCGGAATGATTACTTCATGTCTAATGATGAAAACGGTAGCTATGATTACAAAATCTTGTTCTATCCTTACAATGCGGAAGAGCCGCTCATTAGAAATGTCCAAGTCCAATTCTATCCTGCATTGGGTAATATGACAAAGGTGAGTTGGGAACCGGTGCCTTTTGAAAATGAGATGATCTATAGAGCAGTGCTAGTCCGTGAAAAAACAGAAGAGCTACTCAGCTTTGGTGGCAGCACATTGTTTGGCAGTATTTCAGGTATTGGTTTGTCTGGTTCTTTGGACTCAGGAGAAGAATTGTCTGCAGATACTGGAACATCTTTATCGCTAGGCAGTGGTATTGACGATTTGGATCTCTCATTGGAAGATCAGTTTCAGTATGCGGGTATTCATGAAGATCTATTTGAAAATGGAGAGATCTATACACAGATTCAGGTGATGCAAACTCTGGGTAGATTACAGCCTGGCAGTTGGAGTAGTCTGGATGCTTACCAAAAGATTTTCGAATTTCATTTTAAGACGAGCCAATTTAATTCATTGGAAGAAAAATTGAGCGCTGCTTCATTTACATATGCGGATGAGTGGCCTAAAGTAGATATGAGTATTGGTGAAGGGTTTGATGAGATCGATATTTATGAATACCACTACAACTATAGGGGAGAGAGACTTTATTCATACCCGGCACTGGTGTCATTGTTGTACTCACATAAACAATCCAATGGACTTGCTAACAATTATTTTGACAACCTTGGTATTGCCACAAAGTATAACCAAGCCTTGTCCATTCTGGAGCGCTTGGATGACCAGAATCATCGGCATACTACCGGCTATTACGGAAGAATAGATGATGCCGGATATGTGCTAGAGGGGTACGGTGATTATGTAGATGTTGATCTAGATGTAAGAAATAAACTATTACGTTTTACAAATGACAGAGGCAATGCGAGCTATACAGCTACCCTTTATCCAGAGAAAAAATTAGATAACTGTGAATGGGAGGATAATAAACATGAGTTTGAGTCTAAATACTACACTGGGCCCGGCATGCCTCGCAGAGAGAACTTGGCATTAGGTTTCGCTAATTATACATTCGGTTCGATTAGCTCCAAGCTTCAAATCAAGGATGTAGAGGGTGTGAAAACACTTTTGGATAATGAAGATATTGATTCTGAATGGGAAGCTACCTTGACAGATTTGGCTGCGGAAATAGGAGAGAGCGATATTGATGATGACTCTGACGAGTCGCTGTTATCTTCTTTTGGATCTATATTAGGTGGTTTTGGTTTTAGCGGACCTGACTTAGGTGGCGGCATTGATGATGATGTAATCGAATACATTGGAGCGCCGGCTGACCTTAGAGTACATTTCGTACCAATAAATGAAGTGTTTAGCGACTTCAATAGAATTACACATGCCTACCAACACTGGAGTAATACTCTTTTGGTCCCACAAGAAACCGTGTCCGATATTGCTATTGATGATGATGGAAAATACTGTCGAGATTACGTTGTTCTACGAGGCAGCTCTTATTCCAATCCATACCATATTGGCACTTTCTCAAGCTTTTTTGACCTTGTAGACCCAGATGCTTTTATGCGAGGATATAAATATCGGACCTTTACAAGTTCGGCCGCTTCGGGTGCATCAGGAAATTATTTAATCCGCATTGGTGAGGGACGAAAACAATCAGGGGTTAATCAAACCATTAATGTGCAGTCCTTTGATTTTGATGTTAATTATACGCCTTCATCATTACATTAAATGTTATTAGAATGAAAAATACTATTGCCATTATATGCTGCTTTTTTACGATAAGCTTGTTTTCGCAAGAAAGGACATTGGACCAAGATCATCAAATCCATGTGCTTGCCAAAAAGACGGATAATCAAGCAGTAATTCGGTGGGGTACATCTAGCCCTGAAAGTTGGTTTTTGGGAAACAAATATGGCTACAAACTGGGTCGTGCAGAATTGGATGAAGAAGGACTTCTAGTTGAAAAAAGTTATATCATTTTAGCAGATACCATACGCCCAGAGCAGAAAGAAGTCTGGATAGCAAAAGCTGAGGAATCGAATAATGATTATATAGCGGGTGCATTGGAAACCGTTCATGGCGAATGGCGAGCTGCCTACTTGGGCAATGATCTGACCTCTGCCATCCTTAAAAATGAAGAGATCAATAATAGATACACCTTTTGTCACTTTATATGTGATATGGATGGAGAAGCTGCAACTTTGTCAGGCCTTCGATTTACTGACACTACCATAGATCCCCAAAAAGAATATGTCTATTATGTGTACGCTAACATCCCAAGTTTCTTTTTAGAATATCCGCAAACGAATCATGCAAGTACTCTAAATTTTCAAGGAGAGGCAACACCCTTGAACATTATCGAAGAAGCTAAAGATTCGGTGATTATAATACGCTGGGAAAGAGAAAATAATGCAAAGCGATACTCTGCATATCATATAGAACGATCCACGGATGGAACCAATTATCAGCGATTGAATCGTTTGCCTATAGTAACGGGCTTTTCAAAAGATCAGCTTCCTGGTGATAAATGGAATCTCTATCAGGACAGCGTTGATAACTACATAAGCTATTATTATCGACTGCGCGGCATCGACCCCTTTGGCGATACATCAGCCCCAAGTAATTCCATAAAAACCTATGCCAGAGATCTGACCCCTCCATCGATGCCGCAAGACCTATCATCGACACAACTGGATGAAACCTCCTTACAGCTGGATTGGTCATATACGCCAAGTGAGCCCATCCAAGGATTTTACATCTATAAAAGTAGATCCGCAGATGCCGCTTTCCATAAAGCAAGTACATTGCTTGACCCAACTAAAACATCATACCTTGATGAAAATATAGCCTTACTTCCTGGGGCTTTTTATCAAATAGCAGCCCTTGACACCGCTGGCAATTATGCCTATTCCAATGTACACTATGCGACGATTATCGATACTATTCCTCCATCTATCCCTACAGGTTTACATGGGGTTTGCGACTCTAATGGTATTGTAACTCTTCGTTGGAATAGAAATCCCGATCTGGATGTCATAGGCTATAAAGTGCAATTTGCAAATGACGATGAACATGAGTTTTCTATGTTGACAGGACAAGCGATTAAGGATACCGTTTTTATAGATACTGTGGCACTAAACACAACGACACAGCATGTCTTCTACAAAGTGTTCGCCGTTGATCATATGTACAATTATTCAAAACAAAGTCCATCCATAAAAGTCGATCGGGCTGATACTTTAAAACCTACCTCGCCGATCATTAAATCATATCAAGTAGAGGAAAATGCCATTGCTTTTCAATGGACTCGCAGTAAAAGTGAAGACGTTAAACATCACACCATATTTAAAAAAGAAAAGGGAGGCCAATGGGAGGCAGTTGCTGTATTGGATAAAATGGCGGAAAGCTATATCGATTCTTTGATTACGGCAGGACAATGGTATGAATACAAAGTACAAGCGGAGGACTTTCACCAAAATATTTCTGATGAGACCGCCAACTTGCGATTGCAGGCCAAGCCAGAAATCTTGAAAGAAGGACTAGACATTTTTACAGCGGCTTTAGAAGATAAAACGATCAAATTAGCTTGGGAGTTACTGGAGCCATTAACCGTTGCTAAAGTCGAATTGTACCGCTCAGCTGCCGGACAAGGTTTCGTTAAATATCGAGTATTTGATAGTATGGAATCAGTATTTGTAGATAAAGAAATAATGGCAGGCCGGAAATATAAGTATACGGCTAAAGTAGTGTATCAAGATGGTCGAAGTTCACCCTTTTCAGAAGTAGTAAAAATTAGTTTACCTAGTGACGATGATTAGAAAATAGTACTACGACAGAGTATACATGAATGGCTCCCATATCCACGATCTAAATGGATTGAAACTTGATTCGTCCATCTACTTTGGCCCGCTGATAGCGTTCATTGGCGTTCTGATGGTCGGACTTGTGGTATCACTCATCATTTATTTTGTGTTTAAGGAAAAGGCCTCGCTCTTTTACTCTCTTCATTTGCTGACCTTTGTTTTGCTCTTTACCTTGGTGCTAGAAGCATCGGGATACCATGATATTTTTTTTAATTTTTTTCCTAGAATCAAGTCGGTTTTCTTTAGCATTCTTGGACCACTGGCAACTGTAATTTACGCGGCCTTTATTAGATCATTCCTTGAAGAGAAACCAAAGATAGTTTTCGAATGGACGTTTCGAGTGTTAGTTTCTATTTCTATAATGATTATTGCAATGGTGGTGCTATTGTCGATAAGTAAGCCCGAATGGGTTAATCACATTTCTGTAGTGCTTTTAGAGCGTGTAGTCACAGCTTGTTTAGCCCTCTACAGCTTGAGTCTGCTTTTTGCCGCCCAATTGCGTTATAAATGGTATCTGCGATTCGGTTCCTCTGTTCTTTTACTAATGGTATTTATTATCATTCTTTACAATTACCATTTTATTCATATTGCCAGTGTTACTCGAGCAGATTTTAATGTCTTAGCTATTGCCACAGCTACAAGTGTCGAATCCTTGATTTTAAGTGCAGCCTTAGTATCAAGTATCAGAAGAGGTATTGAGCAAAAGCAACAATTACATAACTTACTAAAAGAGGAAATTGAACATAGTTTACACATAGAGCGAGAGCGGAATGAATATCTCAGTTCAACACTTCAAAAACATGTAAAAGACGTAAATGAGCAACTACAAATTATATCTGATCAAGCCGATAAATTAGTCTTTGAAGATTTTAAGCGAAATGTCCTTTCCTTGGAGTTTGAGATTTTCAAAGCACATCTTAATCCTCATTTTTTGTTCAATGTCCTTAATTCGCTGAAACTATATTTACTTACTAAACCTAAAGAAGAATGCGTTGCCTTGCTTTCTCTTTTCTCTAAATGGATGCGGATAACTTTGAAAAATGGGGATAAAGACAATCATAGTTTGTCAAGCGAACTAGAAGCCATAAAACTGTATATAGATTTGGAAAATATCCGATTGCGTGAGAAAATTTCTTTAGAAGTAAAAATAGATTCAATCTCCTTATGGGAAGAAAGTACCTTTCGCTTTTTATTATTACAACCTTTAGTTGAGCGAATCATCTGGCAGAACCTATTACCAAAACATGGAAAGAAGGAAATTTCTATACATGCATATAAACAAGATGATTCCTTCATAATAACTTTAAAAGATAATGGAGTAACCGATGTTGGTGACAACGATGGCCATGAAAGCAATCATCGTTTACTAAGCCGGATGGACCGTTTATTCGCAATGCAAGAAAAATTTGGACAAATCCAACGGAATCAAATCTTAGATTCGGAAGGAAATACGCTAGGAAATACAATCACTCTAACATTTCAAAATGAAGCATAAGGGAGCATGAAAACTATACTAATTGACGACGAACAGAATAGCTTGGATATTATGAAATATGATCTAGGTCATTTGGACCTGGGCATTGAGGTGATAGGCGCGTATTCAAACCCAGTGCAAGGGCTTAAAGCAATTAATACACTTAAGCCAGAATTATTGTTGTTGGATATAGAGATGCCCGGTTTAAATGGTTTCGAATTGTTAGACTTATTGCCTGACTTGGCTAGTTACAAAGTCATATTTGCTACAGCGTACAATCAATATGCCATTAAGGCCTTTAAATACCTTGCCATTGATTACTTGTTAAAGCCGGTAGAGCTAGATGCTTTGAGAGAAGCCGTTATTCGAGCCAAGCAAAATGAACGTATCATTCAAAAGAATGAAATTGACCTACTTAAATCAGCACTTAAAGAACAAAATAGCCATGCCCAGATGATGGTTGTAGCGACTAGTGAAGGGTATAAACAAATTCGCATAAACGATATCATTAGATGTCAAGCTACCGGTAATTATACAGAGATCTTTCTCGAAACGGGACAAAAGATTGTTGTTTCTAAGTCGCTTAAATATTTTACCGAACTATTAGAGCCTTCAGGATTTATGAGAGTACACCAGTCTCATTTAATCCAACTTGCTAGTATGGATGCCTATGTAAAGAAAGATGGCGGATATATAGTAATGAATGATGGGGCAGCCATCAGCGTTTCCAGAGCCAATAGAAACAAGGTACATGAGTATTTTAAGAATTTAAGCATCAATGGGTAATTGTGCATGATAACCTGCGAATCTCCACGATAGGAAAGATATGCAGTGATTATTTATCGTTAAATCCAGGGTTTATTTTGTATTTAGTTGTTCTATTATCACCCAATTTTTCATGATACTATCACATGATAGCATAAAATACTGTTTGTTCTCGGCTATACCTATCGTGCTAACATCAGATAATGGTATGCAGCGTCTCTGGACGATAGGAGAAATATGCTGTCATCACCTATTGTTATAACCCGTTTTTTAAGTTAGTATTTGAAATTTTAAATCAAGCATATCTTTGTAACTCTTTTTCATATCTCCAGTCAAGAAGCTTTTATCTATAATTTCAAACCAAGTTGTTTTTATTCCTTTGAATTTATCAAATATATTTTGTGCTGCTTTTTGATTAATGCTACTAGTTTTCATAGCAGTTTCGAAATCTATCTTTTTAAGTTTTTTCTTTTTACCATTTAGGTTTAGTGCTAACTCCTCATCATCACCTTCAACTACTAATTCTGACGCAACTAAATCATATGCTGGACATAAAGAATATTCCTTGTTTTCACCTTTTAATAAAGAGAAGTTTTTTAAGTGCATATCGTTATTTCCGGTAAGATAACTGTGTAAAACAAGTTCGTAAAAATTTACTTTATCTAATCCTGGATTTGAAACATACAAATTAATTGCTTTAGCAATCTGTTCATATGATCCCTTATACTTATGTTCTGTTTGCCTTTCTGTCAATTGGCACATGTCCTCCATATGTAATTTTCTTTTTTTTAATCGATCTACTCTTTTAGTAATATATGCCAATTCGCCAGATTTTAGTCGAATCAATGAATGTGGCACTGTTTTAATTTTCACGCTATTTGCTAAATGCATTGTTAGATCTTCTATTTCAGGCAATTCATTATACAATTCAGTCTGAGGTTTAAGTATGTATTGGCCCCATAATCCCACGATTGTAAATCTCTCTATGCTGGAATCATCGGTCATCTTTTTTCTTGCCAATGAAAGTTTTGGTTGAACACCAGTAACGGTCCTTTGACTCTTCACTACTTTCTCGGCTAATTCTAACATATCACCTTGAGAATATTCGATTTTTGGTGGGGTTTTACTTCCAAAGAATTTGATACTACAACGCTGATGAAATTCTTGCTTGTTTTGTTCTTCGTTTGTTATTTCATCGTAACAATATAAACATCTATTCATTTTCTTGTTCGTTTAATTCTTCAATTGAAACCGCTCCAATACAATCCTTACACGTTGCCAATAGAATGCTCATTCTGTCTCTTACATCTAGTTTCCAGTTTTTTGTGGCAATATCTAATAACCATCCTTCTGGAATTAAACCGTCAAAAAATGGGAAGAGAATTTTGCTTGAAAATGTTTCTTTCTTTAATGGCATCGTCAAACTTATTTGTTCGGGGTTTTCTGATTCTAAATATTGATCGTCATATTTAAAGTGAAACCCTTCATCATCTTCAATTAATATTCCTGCTACTTTATCATACATATATACTTTTGCTCTTTTCATATCCGTTGATATTTTTGTGGTCCAAGTTCGTAACCAAACAATTCTAGTACTTGATTTACTTTGTTCATTTTTAATGTTTCCTTACCTCTTTCCAACTCTCTTACAAATCTTAATCCTACTCCTGCTTTTTGGGCCATTTCTTTCTGAGTCAGTTTCAATGATTTCCTTTTTCTTTTGACAAATTGTCCTAAAGTCTGTTTTTTATCTTCCATAATGTACCTTTTCGGGTATAAATATAGCGCATTCAACTTAAGTAACCCCGATCGGGTATAATTAGTTTCAGATACCCTCATATTATACCCAAACGGGTACTATAATAATAAAAATATCGTTATTATACCCATTCGGGTATAATTGCATTAATGATGATAATGGTGATCATGGCGATCATGATTGGATCAAAGAGAATGCATTATGAATTGGAGGTGTATGTGATGGTGATCATGATGGTCATCATGATTGTAATTACTTGAACCCAAATTGGCTATAAC
>JAHDDO010000016.1:42871-88451 GCA_020629315.1 Saprospiraceae bacterium
ATAACTTTTTAATATACGGAATCGTTAGCACCACTTTTGTTCCTACGCCGCCTGCCTTGGCTTTATGTATGATCTCATAACTAAAGCTGCCGTCATAAAATTTTTGAATGGCAGCTAGTCGTTCAGCTGTTATTTTACTACCTAAAGAAGTATGATCACCATTCTCTTTGATTTTATCTGCTTGGAATCCTACACCATTATCATCAATGATACATTCAATAAACCCTTCTTTCATAATAGAATAGTTGATATGTAATGTCCTATCTGAAGGTTTTGGTGATAAGCCATGCCATATCGCATTTTCTACAAATGGCTGTATCAACATAGGAGGAATGAAAATGGCTGCTTGATCGATACTATCAGAAATATGTACCTGATAATCCAAGTCATCATTCAATCTTACTTTCTCTAATTGGCAGTACTTTTCAATCCACTGTTTATTGCTTTCTATCGAGATCGTTTCATTATGTGAATTTTCAAGCACTTCCCTAATCAAGCTTGAAAACGAATTTAGATAATCAATGGAGGCGCGTTGATCATTCTTTATAAAGTAGGCTTTGATAGAGTTAAGGCTATTAAAGATGAAATGGGGATTCATCCGCGTTCGCATTAATTCCATTTGACTTTTAAGAAGAGCTAGGTCTTTTTGTTGCTGCATGGCAGCTAGTTCACTCGCTTGGCGTCTTTTACGCTGTCTAAAGAAGGCATAAGTAAAAAGGCCACCGAATAAGAAAAGTAGCGCAGTGCCTAAAAACAGGATTTTATTTCGCTGAGCATTCAGACTGAGTAGTTCTCCTTCTTTCTCGAGCAAACTTATTTGGTCTTGTTTAGCCTTAGCTTCTAAGGATTTTATTTTGGCATAATTTTCCTTTTGCGCTAAACTATCCTGAATAACTTGAGCTTCGTCTCGCAAAAGCAATGAACGTTTATATTCTCCTTTCGATGCAAGCAAGTCTGATTTATGCTTTAGAATATCTAGGTGTACAGAGGATTGAGGTCTAACAAAGGATAGTGCTTTGTCTGCAAATGGCAACGCTCGAGGGTCCCCTTGTTCATGAAGAATCTTAGATTTTTGAAGATAACTGAATGACTTTAATTTGATATTATCTTCTCGCTCTGCCAGATCAATGCTCAAGTCAATATAATAATTGGCCGAGTCAATTAAACCCTGGGTAAGGAATGACTTACTTAAGATTAGATAAGAGGGACCCATCTCTGCAACACTACCATATAATTTATCCTCTACAACAGCTAAGTGCGCATATTTTTGGACAGAATCATGAAGGTTTTTTGTTTCGAAATACGCACATAGATTTAAGTACATATAGGAGATATTCCCTGTGCAATGGTTCGATTTTTTTCGATCAATGGCCTGCTTAATGTAAAATCCTGTTTCCTCCGTGTGACCTAATAATTTATAGATCTTTCCCATATTGTGATCCATAGTGGCCTCACTACATACCTTACCTAGCTCGCGATATATCTCCTTGGCTCTTTTAAATTGGGCTAAGGCAGGTACATAATTCCCGGCCACAACACTACAAATAGCTAAGTGGTTATTGATGCGAGCCCATTCGTCTCGATGTATAGTCGTATCAATGATGTTAAAAGCGTTGTCAGCATACATCTTGATAGAGTCAAACCTAGAAAGGGATGTAAGATTTATAGCGGCATGCACTAAGTAGGAGCGAGCCAGTGTTAAAGGGTCATTATGAATATTAGCTAATCGTTTGAGCCTTGTAGCATATACAAAAGCCGTATCCGCATTGCCTCTAGGCAATATGGTAAAGAGCTTCCAGACAGTATTACGCTGGCAGGTATCGGTGTCGCATGCTCTAATTACATTTCGCAAACTATCAGCCTGCTGCTCCCAGGATTGAGAAAAAGAAAAGGAGGCAACACTTAGGAATAATATGATCAGCACTGATCTAATACGGTAAAAATACAGGTTTAAACGAAATATCTTCATTGGAAAATAGATTTGAACACACGGCAGCTTACAATGTTACTCTTAAGTGAAACCCATAGTAAATATTGTTTGGTTTAAAAGAGATCTGCGGGTTTCAGATCATGTAGCCTTACATGAGGCCATTCAGACGGATCTGCCTTATATTCCAATTTTTATAAAAGAGGATTTTTATACTAGTGACCCCCATTATGATCCACGTCATCTGCAATTTATTTGGCAGTCCCTAAAGGACATTGAACTACAACAAAAGCTACATATTTGGCGATGTGAAGGATCTGTTCTGCAGACCTTCAAAGCATTGCAAACACACTATTCGATAGCTGGCGTATACTCCCACATGGAAACAGGTTTATCTATCACGTTTGATAGAGATAAGGCTGTAAAAAAGTATTTGCAAGAGCACGCCATTCCTTGGCATGAGTTCGAAAATAATGGGGTCTTTCGAAAACGTCAAAATCGAAACGGATGGCGAGAGGATTGGCGAGCCCAAATCGGTAGGCCTATCATCCATCTTGACCGAGATGTACTTTTGCGTTTGGCTTTGCCCCCAGCAGCCACGTCCTTAGGCATCCAAGAATGGACCTTCAAAAAAGCTATTAATAAAAACTTCCAGCCAGGAGGTTCTAGCCGTGCGCAAGTGCTTTTAAAAACCTTTTTGGAAGAGCGGCAAGGGCAGTATATGCAGGGTATCTCAAAACCGCTAAGTAGTCAAACTAGCTGTAGCCGATTATCACCCTACATCGCTTGGGGCAATATATCCATTCGTCAAGTGTATCAAGCCGCTACCGCTAGGAAAAAGTCGATATCCAGTAAACGGAACCTCGATGCTTTTATGTCTCGACTCCGGTGGCAAGCGCATTTTATTCAAAAATTTGAAATGGAATGTGCTATGGAATTTCGATGTGTAAATAGAGGCTTCACAAAATTCCTTCCTCCAGTAGACTCAGCCAAACTAGAGGCATGGAAAGAAGGGCAAACAGGTGTGCCCTTGGTCGATGCGTGTATGCGTTGCCTTCAAAAAACAGGCTATATTAATTTTAGAATGCGGGCCATGCTAGTCTCTTTTGCTGTGCATTATTTATGGTTGCCTTGGCAAAGTATTAGCCAACATTTAGCATCTGTATTTTTAGATTTTGAGCCAGGAATCCATTATCCTCAAATTCAAATGCAAGCCGGTGTCACTGGTATAAATACAGTCAGAATTTATAATCCAATTAAACAATCCATAGAGCAGGATCCAGACGCTAGCTTTCTGAAAGTTTGGTTGCCTGAATTAGCACACCTTCCAATCGCATTTATTCATGAGCCTTGGAAAATGAGCTCGATGGAGAGACTTATGTACAGCATTAATGAACATACATATCCAGCACCTATCATTGATTTAGAAGCGGCAGGAAGAAATGCCCGAGACAAGGTTTGGCAATGGCAAAAAGATCCAGCAGTCCGACAAGAAGCTTTTCGAATAATAGCAAAGCATACTACGCCAGCTAGAGTCGTATAGTGTCGCCGATGAGACTTGGGATGTTCAGTCAAGCTGCTGATTTGTAAAAATCTTGACACAGCAATTGATTTGGATTCTTCTTATTTGTATTCATCATGATGACTCGATTGATATATGTTTGTTTATTTCTCGTTTGGAGGGGAAGTATGTTTTCACAAACGTGTTGCACCGCTGCCGCACCCATCGGTAATAGTTTGATGCCTGCTTCCAGTGGAGCGTCTACCATTCAATGGGTATTTGATTATTCCTTCCGTGCTATCAATCGCTTGATCATTGATAATGATGTTGTACCAAATGATCCACGACGAAGGAATAACCAAGGGATGCAATGGAGTGCCTTTATTCCTTTATTTACTAACATGGGCATTTCGGCTAGCTTAGGACTCCGTCATCAACTACGACAGACGCTTAGTGAAACCCAAGGATCTTTAGGGCTGGCAGATCCTCAACTAGCCATCTATGGCTTTTTACCGATGCAACAGAGTACGATCGGTTTGTCACTGGGAGTGGAATTGCCGGTAGGGCAGACCCAGAGCATGGATAGTAGGGGCATTGTCTTGGCGCCTGATTTGCAAGCTGGCTCAGGTACTTGGGATTATAGCGCACAGCTGCAATGGATACTTCCCACAAATCGGTCAACATCTTCGAATTTTGTTTTTAATAGCTTGTTTAAATGGAATGGTGAAAATCCTTCCTTCGCTGGCTCTGATACCGATCCAGGTCGACAATTTTCCTTTGGTAACGAATGGCAAACGGCGATTCAGTATTACCACAATGGGGCCTTTATATCAACCCTGTTACGCCCTGATATAAGCCTGAAATACCGATGGCAAGCCGCTAACATAGAGCAGGAAGTAGTAGCGGCAAATAGTGGCGGTCATTGGACCTTTATCGGTATTGGAACCAGTATGGCTTTAAGCGAGCAATGGAGCCTACGAGGGTATGCAGAATACCCTTTGTGGCAACAAGTAGATGGCACCCAGATTTCGGCTAGTTTCGAATTTGGTACTCGCATTCATTATTCATTTGAGCGAAGGGATCCTTCGCCGCGAAAAACGATTAGATTATGAAACGATCTTATTTAATTTTTCTTGGTTTTCTGATTTTTATATCCTGTAATTCACAACGAAACGCCTCTGATTGGTTGATCCCGTCAGAAGAAGTATTTGATGGCGGTCCAGGGAAAGATGGGATTCCGTCCATTGATAATCCGCAGTTTTCAAGTGTGAGTGGCATTCAGTTTCTGAATGATGAAGACCTAGTAGTCGGTATTATTAATGGACCCACTGTTCGGGCTTATCCACACCCTATTTTGGATTGGCACGAGATCGTAAATGACGAAGTAGGGGATCTACAGGTAGCGATCACCTATTGCCCACTGACAGGGACAGCAATCGGGTGGGATCGAAATGTGAATGGCACCCTGACCGAATTTGGTGTGAGTGGCAAGCTCTTCAATTCTAACTTGATTCCATACGATAGAGCTACCGATAGTTACTGGTCTCAGATTGGATTAAACTGTGTGAATGGTGAATGGCTTTCTACTGAAATTAAAACGATCCCTTTGATCGAAACCAGTTGGAAAACATGGAAGGCGCTTTTTCCAAGCTCGCAAATACTGAATACAACCACGGGATTTAATCGATCCTATGGCGAATACCCATACCAAGATTATAAGACAAATCATGATCGTTTGTTCTTTCCAGTAGATCCCTTAGATACCCGACTTCCAGCTAAAGATCGAGTCATAGCTGTACTTGAAAATAATGATGCCAAAGCCTATCGACTGGCATTGTTTGGGTCGGATAAGGTGATTGAAGATACAGTGGGCGATAAAAATATTGTTGTGATTGGATCCCAAGAAAAGAACCTAATGCTAGCTTTTGAAAATAGTCTTGGCCTTGAAAATTTGACCATCTCTTTTGATCAACTGCCCTTGATCGCTGTAGACGCTGATGGTAATAAATTAGGTGTGGATGGACGCATTTATGCCGGTCCTCGAACAGGCCAGCGCTTGGAACCATTAAATGCCTTTATTGGCTATTGGTTTTCGCTAGGCGCTTTTTATCCAGAAATAGAAATATACGAATAAGGAATTTTTCGATCGTGTAAGGGGCATGTCTTTGTGGCAGGCCCCTTTTTTAGTTTTGGGTGATACCCTACGGGTCGCTACGGTCGATAGCTTGGTCCTTGGCAAGCCGGCGGACTCTCCGTACCGTCGACTATCTCTCATCGCTATCACGGAAATTGACGGCTTTAAAATAGTTGGATATAGACAAAAAAAAGCAGGTCATGTAATGACCTGCTTCGTTATAATTATATGAATGCTTCTTTAATCTATCTTAAAAATAGCTATGGATTGGGTTTTTATTTTATCACCACTTATAGAGTAATAGTAACTGCCATTTGGCAATCCTTGTAAATCAAGGTCAATGGCCTGAACTCCTGAAGAAACAGACGCACGTTGTTCAGAGATCGTTTGTCCCAGACTATTCTGTAAACGTCCAGAAATGATCATATCCTCTAATACCATAATCTCAATGGTTGTTTGATCTTTAGTAGGATTTGGATACACAGCTACATTCTGGACTAAGGCTTCATTTTCTGTATGAATTTCTTCAAATTGTCTGAAGCTCATATCTGCTACCTCCAAGTTAAATGACTTTGAAGCCCCAGTTTCATTTAGTATACTGAATACGACAGCTGTAACATCATCTAATACAAGTGTTGAAAATGCATTAGACGCGAAGTCACTGGTATTCAAGCTGATTACAGAACCTTCTGAATGTAGAGAAACACTGGTCTTAAACTGTTGTGCCCAATCTACTATAGACGATTTAATCAAGGTGATCTCTAGGGTTCCTTCACCTTTAGCAAAGAACTCAATACCGTTATATTCTCGTAGATCTTTTTCATTAAACTTGGAATCCAAAGACCTGAAAATATTCATATAGTCAGCCACATTAGCTTCTAACTGAATGCCCCTTTCAATCATGTATTGACCCTCTTTTGCTTCACGAGTTTCAGCTGTCGTTTCAAAATGTAAAATATCTACACCTTGCTGTACCCCTGGAATATCCCATCGACCATCAGCTAAAAATACCGGATCTGCTATAGTGTGTTCCGTTTCAAAAAGAGCACCTATATCATAAATGTACCCGATATCTACTTTAGCGGTTTGGAAATAGGAACCATCTAATGGCACTTGTACAGAAACGGTTTCCCAGTCTGCGGTTTCACTTCTTCGAATGCTAGCATTCATAGTCATAGACGATAAAGCCTCTTTATTTCGTACATTCAAGTATAATACGCCGCCTTCGTATTTGCCATAGCTTACAAACAGTCGAGGAAGATCCGAACTCGTTATTTTTTTAATAGAATCTACGGCTTTCATTTTAGCCAACGTACCTTCTAGTAGTTCAATCAATTGCCCATAGGTTCTGGACCATAGTTGGAAATTGAAATAGCTTTTATCTGTGGTATAATCGTTTAGATTCCAGTGGTTTTCTATTAGAAAGCCTTTGTCAGCATTATGATACGCAGAAAAGGTCAATGCGTACTCCACGACTAAATCAGCATTTAATAATTCATAAACTATGAATGTGCCACCTTCAGCTGCCAAATAAGAAACATCCAGTAAACGAGAGCCTTCTAATCTATCGCAAATGTGTTTAGTGTGTTCATATACATTCTCACTTTTCAATACTAACAAACTAGCAATACGCTGCTCTTCTTGGTAATAGTCCGAGGCTAAGACTTCGCTTGCATTCGTAAACTCAATTAGATCACTAGGTGTACTTTCTGCTACATATGCATCAAGGATGTCCAGTGGCACGAAATTGACAAGATCAAAAGGACCTTTGGTATTGTTGGCCATAAATGGAAGTAATCCTTCACGCTTTGTTTCGAAACCCTCATTGCCAACTACCTTATTTTGGAATTGCCTTCTCGAAATATATTTGGCTAATTCACCATTTGACTCTAGGCCACCATCCACACCTGATGGAGTCGAACACTGCGGATCATCGCCATCCACCAATCCATTGCCATTGTCATCGATACCGTTTTCACAATCTTCATAACAGAACTCTAAATAGAAGCACTCTGAATCACTGCAATCAATCCATCCATCACCATCATCATCGATACCATTATCACAAATTTCAATCAAGCAAACATTGGAACTAAAGCAATCGCCATCTTCACAATCAATTAGACCATCACCATCGTTATCAATCCCATCGCCACAATTAGCTTCTAATGGTGGATCTGCCCATAAACAATTAAAACCATCGTTGATACTTAAATTCCCAGTCGCATTTAAGACTTCAGTAGCTGTCAGATCAGTAGGATTTATACTATAGATCTTTCCTGATGAATTATTGTATGCAAAGAAAGACCCATCATTACAAGACCAAGCCGCCCCAAAAGCGCCTGATTCATTGTTTATCGATCCTGCAAGATCATAGGTGCTTATCGATTCGGTGAATGGATCAAATACTTTAAGTTTAGCTGCCCCATTAATACCGTATAACAGACCATTTATATTGTCTACAGCAAAATCGGCCACACCTGCACTACCAGATCCTGTTTCGACTACAGAAAGTATTTCTTGACTAAGATCTACATAATGAATATTATCACTACCATTGGTAATGTATAATTTGCCATCTATGTCGATTCCACCACAATAATAAATACCAGATCCGGGTAAAGCGAGTCCTGTATTTACTACAGACCCATCCTTATTAAGTCTACCAAGCATATGGTCACCATTTATTATGCAAGGCGCATAAACATGCCCATCATATGGATTCAATTGAGCTCCGTTAATAGCCGTAGCACCTGAAATAGTACCAATAGTGGTATAGGTGCCATCTGCAGGGTTTAATGATACAAGGGTTGTATTACTATGTACCTGATAAAACTCAGTTACACATTCCCAGCAAGATACATCTCCATCACAATCGCCGTCTAAGCAATCGACTAAACCGTCACCATCATCATCAATACGGTTTCCGCATATCTCTTGTTGTGCCATTAAAAGTGTCTGTGCCATCAAGAGAACTAATACGCCATATAGTCTATATTTTCTCATTTCGTTAATTTTTCACAAATATGAGAAGCTGAGCGAACCTGTATGCGCAGAATTCGGAGTATGGCAAGCCTTGTACTGATTTTGGTAGGACTAGCGGATTTTTGGGAAAACAATGGTATACAAACCAAAACATCGCGTAAGTGGCTGTTTACCAGTATTTTATCAATGCTTTGTAGGAATTCTAGAGATTGGAAGATTTTCACACGACACTAACAGCACTTAGAATTAAGGATTTTTCTTCTAAACAAGCTACCGATTTACTCAATCTCAAAGTGTATGTGATCATCATGACGAACAGAAGCACACCCTTGGAATCTGACTTTCTCGTTGTCGCCGAATCCCATCCTCTCTTTTAGATGCGGTTCAATAAAGATCTTTTTGGCATTGGGTAGGGCGATTAATTTTTCAATAAGTCTTGCGGTTTTATTTTCGTCTAAGGCAAGGCCTTCCCGGCTACCCAAAGTAAATCGTTTAGTGAAACTGTAAAATAAGCGTCCTTCCTTTCTGCATAACTTGGGTTGGTCTATTTCACCGTCTTTAGGCCCTGAAAAGACTCCATAACCTGAGCGTGATGGCTTGTCATCTACTGCTTGACCGTTTTGAGTATAGTAGAAAGAAAAGTCCACTTTTTTACCATCGTCATGACTCTTGTGAGGCATCAAAGGAAAGCCATCAATCAAGGGAAAATTAGCATCTAAATAATATAACTTTTGTCCCGGATTTTCTGTAGCCAAAGATTCAGCAAGTGATTTTAAATCTTTCTTAAGTTCTTTTTTGACATAATGTCGATTACAAAGCACAGTCAATATGGTTAAAGGAGCCAGGTCTTTTCCTTGACCCATAGGGAGGGGTGCCCGTCCACTAAGGGATGCTAGCAGTGGGACTAGGGTAAAGCTAATCAAGAGGTAAAGGCCTCCAAAGACCCCAATTCGAACCGGTAAAGGAAATTTACGTTTAAAAAATCGCGCTGCATAAAAAACAAACAACCATACGACTCCGCCTACTTGTGTAAGGACAGTGAGGATCAATGCGATTACTAGATGCGATATATAGCCAATTATTCTAAACATAAGATAAAGGTAATGAAGCTATACTTGTGTAAGTAAAATACCATCATGGATCAGTTTTTTTAACGATTGATTCTCCTCAGCTAGCCGGTGTAAATATTGGGTGATTTCTGATCTATATTGCTCGTTTTCCATACCCTCAAGCAACTCCACAGCAAGTAACCAATCACCATTATGTTCTCGCTGAATAGTTTCAAATATGGTCTTTCTTCTGTCATCGCTTAGATTATTGTCATTTCTGTGTTCTCTAACGCTGGCATAAAGTGCATTCCGTGCCTTTCTGTTTGCATCCATACTTCGGGTTGTCATCTCGTAGCTGGAAGCATGATATAAATTTGGAAATGAATGATAATCAGCAGCCCCGGCATAGGCAGACAAAATCTCATTTCCTATGGCCATATTAAACACGCCCATATCCGGAGAGAAGAGGATTTCATCTTTGTATTTCACATGGCAATCGGCTAATTGGATGAGCATAAGTTTACCTTGAACATTTCTGAGGCCAGTAATATTTAAGCCCTCCACTTGGATCCCACTTTCAAAGCTAAACGACAGTCGTTCGCCATCATAGAAATTGTAAGCCTTGAGATCTACAGGCCCCATATTTTCTATAGCTAGATTTATGTTTTTTAATTTGCCTAAGGGAGATGCAAATCCATTTGGATGCGTTTCTACCCCGTGGCCTATCAGTTCTTTTTCACGATAGGCGAGTGCTGTCGGCCCAGCTGTTTGGAAATATATAACATTGAGATCTTCGTCTTTGATCATCCGCGAAAACTGGCCAGAGACCTGCAAGCCAGTGCTTAGTTCTATAGTCCCTACTCGTTTTGATTCGATGAGTTTTTGCAGGCCTCGATGACCGCCTTTTCTTAGGCTCAGTCCATTGGCAAAATCTTCTAAGACCTCCATTAGGTAGGAAAAATCGGGCGTGACAAAAAGCTGTGGTTGCGGTTTAGTAATATCGAAATCCTGTCGAGCGGCTTCAATGGAGTAGGGTATCTTTTTTACTTGATCAGACATACACCACTCACTTTCGCCAATAGAGGATAATAGTCCAGCGCCATAAATTTTAGGAGCACCTAAGTGCCCAATCAATCCGTATTCCACGGACCACCATTGCAAATTACGCACCTGAGCCATTTCGGATAATTCAGTTTCCATCGCCTGTAAGCGAATCACTTCTTCTTCCGCAGCTTGGATAGCTTCAGGGGTACTATTTCCTGATTCTTTCAAGATGGATACTTGACGCACAGCTTCATAGAGGGCTACATCATGCCCGCTAAGTATGGCTTTGGCACCAATATCACCTAGACGTCGTAAATATTCTGCGTAGTCAGGATTGGCAATAATGGGTGCATGACCAGCGGCCTCATGAATAATGTCAGGGGCCGGCGTATATTGAATATGTTCCAGTTGGCGTATATCCGAAGCGATCACTAATACCTTATAGGCTTGAAATTCCATGAACGCATTGGGCGGAATAAAACCATCGACGGCTACAGCGGCCCAACCTATTTCTTTAAGAATTCGATTCATCCCATACATGCTCGGAATGCGGTCCAATGATATCCCTGTTTTCGCAAGACCTTCGACATAAGATTCGTGAGCATGAGTGGTGAGATAGGCTATGTTTTTTCGCATCACATACCGCCATACTGCCTGATCGATAGCGGTGTAGTGGTCGTAATGTTGAGGTTTAATAAATTGCTTTAGATGCGGTGGCAATCTATCAATAAGGGCATTAGATTCGTAGGACTGCGAATGTGTATTCATAATCGATCTTTAAAAAAATAAGGGTGTTTCTTCAAAGCCGAGATTAGCTTTGATAATAATATGAGTAGTCGCTCGCAGGATTGAGTTTCAATGTCCTGCCTGGGTTTTGAAGTAATATAGATGCTACGCTATGTTGCATAGTTTAAATGTAGTTAAATTTTGCTTATATCATTACTCTACTTCGAATAGAATGCCTTCTTGTCTAGGTAAAGACTCGTTTATTTTGGGCTGCTAAGCTGACCGCTTTTTCGATTCGTCGGGCTCGAGTCTCCTCTTTTTTAGCTGTAAAGATCCACTCTAAGACGCCTCGTTTTACCCCTCTTGGAAAGGCATTCCAATAATCTAAGGCTTTGGGGTACTTTTTAAACACCGCTAGCATATCGGGTGGTATTAGTAAATCTTCCACATTGTTGAGTGCATCCCAGGTGCCGGTTTTCTTGGCGAGTTTTATCATTTTGATTCCAGCATCCTGCAGACGACCTTCTGCAGCTAAGCGATCCATTTTATTTTTATTGACTCGACTCCAATTGCTCTTTGGATTTCTAGGTGAGAATAGGACATAATAACTTAGGGCATCCTTGCCATTGACTCGGCTATCCACCCAGCCAAAGCAAAGGGCTTCATCTATGGCATCATCAATGTTGATGCTGAGGATTTGACTATCCTTTTTAAACAATTCTAGCCAAATAGTGCCATGTTCTTTATGATTGACTTCAAGCCAGCGTCGCCAGGATAACAGATCGGAAGCACGAACTATTGGAAAATTTTTATGTGTTTGGATAGCTGCCAAAAGTAGGATTTTGAACATCACTAAGATATTGGTGTTTGATTGATGTGAAAAATTTATCGGAAAGAGATATTGATAGAATAATAGAAATGGCTTGGGAAGACCGAACCACCTTTGATGCAATACGAGCTCAATTTGGAGTGCCTGAGAAAGAGGTGATAAAAATCATGCGTCGAGAGATGAAACCATCCAGTTTTCGAATGTGGCGTGCTCGTGTACAGAATCGAAAGACCAAGCACGAAAAGCTTCGCAATTTCACAGAAGGTCGTTTTAAGTGTAGTAGACAAAAGCACATCAGTCTAAATAAGTATCGATAAAAAAGCTATGCGAAAATCCGAGCTCCCCAGTAAAATATGTCAAGTTTGTCAGCGACCCTTCAGTTGGCGGAAAAAGTGGGCGCGAGATTGGGCCTCGGTAAAGTACTGTAGTAAACGTTGCAGAAGAGAAAGTAAAAAGAAGAAAGCATAATGAAGATACTTCGGTGCATATTGGGAGATCAACTCAATGAGAAACATCCCTGGTTTAATTCTGTAGATCCAAATGTGCATTATGTATTCATGGAGATCAAGCCAGAATCTGAATATGCCACCCACCACATCCAAAAAATTGTAGGCATATTCGCAGCGATGCGTGCCTTCGGTAAACGCTTGGAAAATCAGGGGCATACTATTTACTATTACGCTATAAATGACGCAGCTAATCAACACTCTTTTGAAGCCAATATCAGTCAGCTAGTGCAGATATATGATTTCGATTCGTTTGAATATATGGAACCTGACGAATATCGTTTAGATGCCTTGTTTTTGGATATGCAGGATCGGCTACATGTACCTGTGAAAATGGTATCATCGGCTCATTTTATGACAAGCCGGACAGATGTAGCCCAGCAGTTCGAGGGTAAGAAACGATTTTTGATGGAAAGCTTTTATCGCAAGATGCGTAAGAAGTATACTATCTTAATGGATGGTGACCAACCGGTATCTGGGAAATGGAATTATGACCATGAGAATCGAAAAAAGATACCAGTCAAACATAACGTTACGCCTCCAAAGCTATTTTCAAATGATCTTCATGACGTTTTCGAAGATATAAAGGACGCCGGACTTAATTATATCGGCGACGTCGATGCGTCCCATTTTTTGTGGCCAATCACGCGAGAACAGGCTCTTGAACTTTTTCAATATTTTCTAGATCATTTATTGCCTTATTTTGGAATGTATCAAGATGCGATGCACCAATTTGAATGGAGTTTGTATCATAGTCGGATATCCTTTGCTTTAAATATCAAGTTAGTTGATCCAGAAGAAGTGATACGTAGGGCGGAAGCGCATTGGTTATCTAATCAAGAGACGATTTCATTAGCCCAGGTAGAAGGTTTTATTCGGCAAATATTGGGGTGGCGAGAATATATGAGAGGCATATATTGGGCTCATATGCCGGAGTATGCCGATCTAAATTATTTTGAGCATGCAAGAGCGTTACCAGATTATTTTTGGACTGGTGAAACGAAAATGAATTGTATTTCACAATGTGTAAAACAATCGTTGAGGTATGGCTATGCCCACCATATTCAGCGATTGATGGTAACAGGCAATTTTTGTTTATTAGCGGGCATCGATCCTAATGAGGTGGACGCTTGGTATTTAGGCATTTATGTTGATGCCTTTGAGTGGGTTGAGATCACCAATACGCGAGGAATGAGCCAGTTTGCTGACGGTGGTATAGTGGGTACTAAACCCTATGTTTCTTCTGCAGGCTATATTCATAAGATGGGTAATTATTGTACTCATTGCAATTATGACCGGAAGGTAAAAGTGGGAGAGCATGCTTGTCCATTCAATAGTCTCTATTGGCATTTCTTGTTTAGAAATCAGGATAAGCTGGCTCGAAACCCAAGGATGTCAATGATGTATCGTGTTTGGGATAAATTTTCAACGGACGATCAAACGGCCATTCTTGAGCAGGCCGAGCAATACCTAACCCAATTAGAAGATTTGTAATTAAACTACGTTAATAGCTCTTAAGGAAGGATTAAAATCAAGCGAGCCGGGGGAGGAAGGCTTAGATTTAGCGCACAATCTTACTATTATGAAGAATGCGTTTGTCTTAATCACCTTGCTATTATTTGTACTAAGTTCATGTGAGGTGGATCGTGGCGGTTGTACCGTTTGGGCCTCGCATAATTTTAATCCTGAAGCGGACTTTGATGATGGAAGCTGTGACCTCTGGCGCAGCAAATTTTTAGGCGATTTTAATGCCGTCGAGAAATGCGCAAATTTCTATGAGTACCCTATGCAGATAGTATCTGGTGTTATTGATTTTGATCACATCATTATTCAGAATTTTGGGGACTTCGGTATTAACCTAAATGCCCGTGCCAGTGGCGAGGCGATCATTATCGATAATCAATCCTTTGGTTTACCTAACGGGGCCTTCCTTGAAGTTTGGAATGGGGTAGGCAAGTTTGAAGGTGGCGATGTGATCATAAATTATGAATACACCTATAATGGCAATCCTGACATTTGTTCGATCACAGCCGTGCGATAAACAGAATATAAAGACAACTAAACCTTACTTATTCCTTTATATCTGTGAAATTTGAAGGTCGAGCAAATACTCACACCCTGATTGTCCGCCTGGACAATACAACAAGAAATGAATATACTGAGATTGAAGAGCTGATATTTGTTTGATTGAAGTCGTTTAGTAGCTATTGTTTCGAAATTTTATCTACACCAATTAATTCTTCATTTTGATAGACTTTAAGTATGTATATAGCAGAGGGCAAACTACTCATATCAATTACATCATTTGTTTTTACAGTCTGTTGGACACGTGGCACCCCATTTAAATCCAATATGTGAATACTTACATCACTTAAATCCGTTGATATATGCAACTCATTATTGCATGGATTTGGATATGCATAGATATCTACGTTTTCGTTTAATCTACTGGAAAGAACGGGGGCAAAACCTCCACAACCTTCAACTTCAGGATCAATACAAAAGTCCTCAAAGGAAACATCTAGATTATTGCCATCAAAATTTACATTCTCACTACAAAAGATATTGTATGCCTTAGGAATACAACCCTGAAAATTATTATTTAGTAGGATTATGTAGTTTAGTTTTTTCAGTTCTGAAAGAAAGACTGGTAACTCACCTGACAAATTATTATTAGCCAAATAAAGTCGTTTAAGATTCTTCATTTTGACTATGTTTTGAGGTAGATTACCGCTGATGTTGTTATTATTTGCTGAGAATATGATAAGGTTTCTCATTTTGTTAAAACTTGAATAAAAACTTGGAATACTATTATTGTCAAGGTCCAAAACCGTCAACTTTTCAGCGAGATTTGGATTGAAAGGAAGGCCTGAAATTGTGTTATTTTCTAGCTTTAGATATTCTAAACCTGGAAAGCGTTCAAGATTTAAAAAGTCAATTTCATTATGTGAGAGATCTAAGTGTTTCAGGTCTTCAATAATACCTTGTGAAAACCAGGCTTTCATTTCACCATTATTAATTTGAAGATATTTCAAATTGGGATAATTATGAGTAGGGTCCAAAGGATACTGCTGCATTTTATTACTGAGCTGGCGATAAATAATCGTATCCACATTGAAAGAAAATCTATGGGTATTTAAAACAGAAGAATTGTCATCCAATCGTTCAAATTCTATATATTCTAATGTTTCATGGATGCGACCATTTGTACCTGCTAAGGTTTGGCTTGGACGCTTAGCTTTCCATTTCTTCAGTTGTGGTAGATTATCAGCTATCTGATAATTTGCTAATGAACCAAGGGTACTTAGATATTCTAGAGCTGGAAGATTTGCGCAAGTAATTGATACCTGATCGACATTCTCAGCAATTATTGTATGAAGTTTTGGCATTAAAGGGTTATTGCCAACTTGTGTTTTATATTGATTTCTAAATATTAGTGTTTCAAGTGTATTTGTGGGCAGTCTTCCCAAATAAAAAACACCCGTTAGATTATTTAATTCACATCTAAATAATTTAAGGGAATCCAGATATTCCAATTTACTTGGGAAGTTAGAATTACTTCGTTGTTGATGTATTTGGTTGATTAATTCGAAAGACGTAATCCTATCATATTCCATTCCTATTCCGTCCCAGTTCTCTAATGGCTCGTTAATTGGCCATGGGTTTTGCCAATTATCCCCATCAAACCATTTATAAAAGTTAAGTATAATTAGAGAATCGGTAAACCTGGAGTGCATAATGGGAAGCTCCATATTGCACCAAAGGCTGAAATCATCAGTGTAATTTAATTTTAGATTATTAGAAATATTGACATCGATATCACACAAGTTTTTAAAACTTGGGGGAATATCACCAGTAAAACCGCAGCTACTACCATCGAAGTACTGCAAATGTTGCATATGCCCAATGGCGGTGTTTAAAGTATCAAAAATCCGAGAACCACTAATATCTACAAATTCTAATTTTGGCAATAATGGTATAACTGTAGGTAAGGCACCATCGAAATTAAAATTTGCCATAATTAATGTGTCAAGATTGACAAGATTGTCCCATAAGGATAAGGACTTATCATAATTCTGAAAATCGTGACCCGTTAAATCAATGTAAGTCAATTTCTCAAAGTGACCCAACATTTTAAAATTGAAATCATCGGGTAATTCGGTACCAATGAATTTTATTAACCTGCCTGTTTCATCAATTGTAATTCCGGGCCATGTGCATACTCTTGTAGATCCATCCCAACCAAAGTTCTTAGTTCCTTGCATCGCCAAAAGCATTGTCGAATCTATTTCATTAGCCTTGAAGCACATTGGACTACATATAGCATCATATTGATAAGCTAGTGTATTCAATCCTGCTTGGTTTTGAATATTTACTTCTATATCGCAATAATTGGCGAAATTATTAGGCAGGTTGCCTGATAAGGAATTATTGGATAAATCAAGAAAACTGAGGTTTGATAGATTAGCAAAATTTTCAGGGATAGTACCTTCTATTTGATTTTGGCTTAGGTCAAGATAAGTTAAATTTATAAGTTGACTCAATCCTTCTTGCAATGGACCTATTAAACCACAGTTTGATAGATCTAGCGACACTAATTCATCTAAAAATTTAATGTTTGGCGGAAGAAAGCCGTTAAGCTGAATATTCTCTAAATTTATCTCAGTAACACAACCAGACTCATTGGACGATATACCATGCCAAGAGTCAATGGGCTCCCACAGTTTCCATCGAGTTTGATCATCCCAATTCCAACCAGCAAATGCATAATAAAAATCGACCAAAATAATAGAGTCTCTTACTTCACAATTTTGGTTCGAAAAAAAGCTAGAATTAGTAAAATCTTGGCCAAATGCGTCCTGAGTAAATGAGAATAAAAAAACAAAAAGGAAGGTGTATAGACTTTGTTTCATAATAATTGTTGTTAGTTGTAAGACAAACAAGCTTATGAATGACCACTATAAATATATGTTAAAACAAATTATATATGTGTGTATCTAATTTTCTTGAGTCTATTTAAATAGTGGATGAAGAATAAAAAAGGGATGCAAAATTTGCATCCCTTTTTTTATTCTTTGCTATTGCTGTTTTATTACAGCAAAGATTGGATCTTCATGGCGAGACCCATATCACCTGAGATCTTTACCTTACCTGACATCACGGCCATCATAGGGTTTAGATCACCGGTCACTAGTTTTTGAAAATTCTCTGGACTCATCGTCAGTGTGCAAGCTGCTTCCTTATCTTCGCTACTTACCACATTTTTATCGCCAGTACCATCTATAAAGACCTTATCATCACCAAAGTCGAACTTTAATGTTGATCCTAATGCAGCGGCACCATCAGCCTTTTGTTGTATACCTTCCAGTAATGCGGAAAAATCCATAATCTTATTTTGTGTTTATTTAAATATTCACTTTCACTAACAAGGTAATTAATGCTTTCGTTCAACGAATAACTTTAGTGCCTATTTTTTTACTTTTGAGCTTCATTTCCATTACGATATGCAAGAAAAATTCATAGTTAACATAGATGAGTATCAAAAGCCATTGGAAATTGGCGATCTAGAAAAGCTAGATGTCGTCCAATTAGGCGCTGATGAATATCATTTTTTACACGAAGGGAAAAAGTGGATAGTCCAATGTCTCGAAAGAGATTTTAAGAATAAACGGTACTTGCTATCATTCAATGGTTCTCAGCAGTGGGTTAGCCTCCAAGATTCGTATGACCTTTTAGTTAAGAATATGGGTCTGGCTGATAAAGTAGTCCAGAACATTACCTCTTTAGTGGCTCCTATGCCTGGGCTAGTGCTAGAAATATTGGTCAATGAAGGTGATGAAATAGCAAAAGGGGAAAATTTGATGATTCTTGAAGCTATGAAAATGGAGAACGTGCTAAAATCTCCTGCTGATGTTGTAATAAAATCTATCAGTGTCTCCAAAGGTGATGCTGTGGAGAAAGCGCAAATTCTAATTCACTTTGCTTGATCATTAGTTATGAAGAAAATTTTAATTGCAAATAGAGGTGAGATTGCTTTGCGTGTTATGCGAACCGCAAAATCTATGGGTATTGCTACAGTGGCTGTATATTCAGAAGTAGATAGAGAGGCTCCATTTGTAGCTTTTGCCGATGAAGCATACTGTATAGGTCCAGCTCCATCAAGCCAATCGTACTTAGATCAGGATAAGATCATAGGCGTGGCGAAAGAAACGAATTCAGACGGTATTCACCCAGGCTATGGTTTCTTAAGTGAAAATGCAGGGTTTGCGGAGAAAGTAGCCGCCGCAGGGATCCGATTTATTGGACCTAGTTCGCACTCCATAACAATTATGGGAAGTAAACTAGCGGCAAAGGATGCAGTAAAGCAGTATGATATTCCTATGGTGCCAGGCACTGATGAAGCCATAGATGATATTCAAGCGGCTAAAGAAATGGCGGCAAGTATTGGCTATCCTATTTTGATAAAGGCTTCAGCAGGTGGCGGAGGTAAAGGTATGCGTGTTGTGGAAGATCCATCTGATTTCGAAGAGCAAATGGCTCGTGCGGTTAGTGAAGCAGAATCTTCGTTCGGTGATGGAGCGGTATTTATTGAAAAATTTATCACCTCACCTAGACACATAGAAATCCAAGTACTGGCAGATAGCCATGGAAATACAGTACATCTTTTTGAGCGTGAATGTTCTATTCAACGGCGGCACCAAAAAGTAGTGGAAGAGGCACCTTCCGCAGTGTTAACGCCGGAATTGAGAGCGGAAATGGGTCAAGCGGCCATCCGTGTGGCGAAGTCTTGCGATTACGAAGGAGCGGGTACTGTAGAATTCTTATTAGATGGAGATATGAATTTCTATTTTCTAGAAATGAATACCCGATTGCAGGTTGAGCATCCAGTGACTGAAATGATAACCGGTGTCGATCTTGTCAAAGAACAAATCGAAGTAGCTAGAGGCAAATCATTATCGTTTACACAAGAAGATCTGTCTATCCAAGGACATGCGATAGAGCTACGTGTTTATGCAGAAGATCCATTGAATAAGTTCTTACCTTCGATAGGTACCTTGCATACATATAGGAAACCTACTGGTGTCGGTGTCCGTGTGGATGATGGATTCAGAGAAGGTATGGAGATTCCTATTCATTATGATCCGATGATCGCAAAGTTAGCCGTGTATGGAAAAGATAGAGCGGAAGCCATGGATCGTTTGATACAAGCTATTGACAACTATCATATTGAAGGGATTCAAACTACACTGCCATTTGGGAAATTTGTTATGCAACATCCAGCGTTTAGGTCGGGTGATATTGATACCCATTTTGTAAAGAAGTATTTTACAGAAGAAGGTAGACAAGCTTTATTACAATCAGAAAAAGAACTGTGGGCTAAAGCCGCTTTATATATTTATTTAGAAGATAGTAGGAAACTTAGATACTAATGAAACAACGTGTTTTAATAACAGGAGCGGCAGGTTTTTTAGGTTCACATCTATGTGATCGTTTTATTAAGGAAGGCTTCGAAGTAATAGGAATGGATAACCTGCTTACGGGCCGGATGTCGAATATCGAACATTTGATGCCTTTAGAAGATTTTCACTTTTATCATCATGACGTGAGCAAATATGTACACGTCCCAGGTTCACTAGATTATATACTTCATTTTGCTTCACCAGCAAGCCCAATTGATTATCTGAAGATGCCTATCCAAACCATGAAAGTGGGAAGTTTAGGCACGCATAATTTATTAGGTCTAGCTAAGGCTAAGCAAGCCCGTTTTATGATCGCTTCTACTTCTGAGGTGTATGGAGATCCATTAGTCCATCCTCAGTCAGAAGAATATTGGGGTAATGTAAATCCAATCGGACCTAGAGGGGTGTATGATGAAGCCAAACGATTTCAGGAAGCATTGACCATGGCGTATCACAATTACCATGGAATAGAGACGCGTATTGTGCGGATTTTCAATACCTACGGACCTCGAATGCGTGTCGATGATGGCCGTGCGTTACCTGCCTTTTTTAGCCAAGCTATCCGCGGTGAAGATTTGACCGTTTTTGGTGATGGATCACAAACCCGTTCATTTTGTTATGTAGCCGATCAAGTTGATGGGATATTCAAATTATTAATGTCTGATTATCATTTGCCCGTAAATATTGGCAACCCGAATGAGGTTACTATTAAAGATGTTGCCTTAGAGGTATTGGCTTTAGTGGGTTCCGAGTCCAAGCTATGTTACAAAGAGCTTCCTACAGATGATCCTAAGGTCCGTCAACCAGATATCACTAAGGCTAGATCCATCCTAGGGTGGGCACCTAAGGTAGATCGAAGCGAAGGATTCAAACACACCTTAGCATACTTCAGGACTGTAGTTCAGTAAAGATTCACGTTTTTTGGGCGCTATTTCACGTTTTTTGGTTCGCACCCTTCGATTTTTGGTTTTGAGTATTCCGGACAGGGATAGGCAAGGTTTAGTGCTGATCGGTGCATACCCATTCTTAGCTTCCGCCTGACAGGTAGATCAGTACCGGAGCCCTCTATGGGCGCAGCCTGAGATAGCCCGGCCAGCAGCCATTGGCTGCTGGGTCCGCCTACTATCTTTATATCTTTTGGAAATACGCTTGGCCTATATTTTCACTATCGGTATAGAGTAAATAATAGCTTCCGCTCGGCCAATCTTGCACATTCAAGGTACTATGGTCGCTACTACTTTTTTGGATCATCAATTGGCCTTGCTGGTCATAGACCTGAATCGTAGCCGAAGGGGTAGGTTCGAATGGCAAGGTGAGCTCAATGTAATCCTGAGTAGGGTTCGGGAACACGGATAAGGTCAGTGGTTTAGGTGCAGGGTCGGTCGAAACCATAGCTAGATTTCCGAACTTGTTTACATACATATTGAGAAAGCCATACGATGTGTTACTAAAGACTAAATATCCACACATAATTAAATTGCCATCATTGTCAACATTCATATTCAGCATACTAGCTCCTTCTAATAAGTCTGAAATATCTGCCTCTTCAATGATATCCCGTAATCGAATCAATCGAGTAAAGCTCAAGTCTTTTTCGAGGACTACTATACCGGGCCAATTATCTTCTGTCGTTTGACCCAAAATATAAATGCGTTCATCCACGATCCGAATGTCTTCAATAAACATTAAGTGTTCTCGAATTGAAATACCGATCTCATCATTGGTGCTTAGGTTAATATAGTTTAGGTCAATTTCATTAGAGGCTATATTACCTTGTGGGATAAATAGGAGTTCGTCCTCGGACAACATAGTGGACATAACGCCCGACGAAAACCCGGGATGTGTGGCATTGAACGTATCCTGCTCGGCTATGGCTCCATCAGCATCCAGCACATATCGAAAGATGCCCGTAGCGCTTGCGCCATCCAGCATCATTAAATGGGTACGTTGCTGGTTATCTATATATGCGTGACTTTCAAAAAGGCCAAAAACACCGCCTTCAAGATTCGTTTCCCAGACTTGTTCAAAATCAGTATTGTATTTTCTGAGGACTGTGGTGCTTGTCAAGAAATCGTAAAAGACGCCAATCATATGGTCATCATTTGTTTTAATCAGTTCATTAATATCCTGAAGATCTAGGGGTAAAGCGTCGATCACATCACCATTTTGATCAAGCTTAGTAATACTCGCTTGTAAACTGACATTAGACGTCGAGCTAGCGGCTACATAAAAGTGTTCGTCAATCTCTATGGCAGCCACACCGATATCCAGACGAATAGCTTGCAAAGGACTCACTATATAATTTCTATTCCAAAGCTCATTACCAGCAGGGTCAAACAAGGTAACATTGACATCTTGGGATAAGGTATCTAGGTTTTCTGAGTTTTTAGTGCCTACGGATAGGAAACCTCCATCATTAGTTTGGATAAGTTCATGACTTTCATCGAATCGGTCTATGAACTGTGTAGAGACCCAATAATCTTGGGCATTTAAAGAAATTGTAATAAGGGATAGAAGAAGAATGGATACTGTTCTCATTAGTACTGTTTTGTTTTAGTCAAATTTACTTTTTTCTCCTTTGACGACGAGATTGATAAAACGCTTGAAGTCAAACCAAAGGAAAAAAGTGGCTTTTCTAAATAAGTAAAGGGATGAAACTGGGGAAACGCTGCTATAAAACGTCTTTCTTTTTTCTTTTATCGTTTTTCGGTTGGTTATCCAGGTACGTTTCCAAGCTTCTATCATAATTTTTAGAAAGGTCCATCGAAAGGTTACAATGTCGATAAGAAGCACCATCAAATATTTAAAAAACATGAAAGGTGCATTCAATATCTTAAAACTGGTCGGCAATAACTTATAGTAGCTGTATAAGATATTTTCCTGGATTCCAATGATATATTCCGTAGACATGATTTTATCTACGGATTGACTGATTTTGTGTGTTACGATAGCCTTTGGTGCATAAACACTTTTATAACCGGCTATAGTTGCTCTTAGTCCTAATTCGGCATCCTCGTATCCCGTATCAAAGAATGGATCGAATAGTCCAATATGGTCCAGCATGTTTCGCTCATACAAGCAAGCGCCAGCGCAAGGGCCCCAATGTGAGATGACGGACCTATACTTTTTTGCCGGTTGACTGAATCCAATAGGTACAATTTCGGAGGTATTGATAAACTGATGTCCTACGTTATCTAGGTATTCTGGATTATCGGCACGGAGCATTCGACAACTGATTAGTTGTGCCTTTTCGCTGTTTGCAATACGGATCATTTCAGTGAGCCACTCCGGATGCGCCATGGCATCATTATTAAGCATGGCTAGATAGTCATAATCTATATTTTTGTCGAGAAAGAGCTGATATAGGTGGTTAGATCCTTTGGCAAAGCCTAGATTTTCTGGGCTATAGTAGACGTGTACTTTAGGCGTATTCGCGAATGCTTCTTTGAGTGTTTGGTATTCATTGTTTTCTGACGCATTATCCAGCACCATGATGTGCACATCTGGATATTTTTGCAACAGAAGAGAAGAAATACAAGCGATCGTATCCTCTAGTCCATTCCAATTAATCACTAAAACGGGAAGGGCCTTTTGTTTCACCTTGTAAAGGTATTCATTGAAAAGGGATCTAAGACATCTTTGGCAATCTAGCTAGGTATTCGCCATACCCACTTTTAGCATATTTGTGTGCCAGGGCCATTAATTGGTCATCATCGATGAATCCCATTTGCCAAGCGACTTCTTCGATGCATCCCACTTTTAATCCTTGCCTTTTTTCGATAACACTAATAAATTCTCCAGCTTCAAGCAATGATTCATGTGTACCTGTATCCAACCATGCATACCCTCTACTCATCAATCGGACCTCGAGTTTTCCTTGGGATAAGTAATACTTATTCACGTCAGTGATCTCGTATTCACCACGAGCGCTAGGCTCGATATTCTTAGCTACATCTACGACGGTATTATCATAGAAGTATAAACCCGGCACTGCAAAGTTAGATTTGGGTTGTTCTGGTTTTTCTTCAATGGAAATTACTTTTCCTCCTTCATCAAACTCGACTACACCATATCGTTCAGGATCGGTTACTGGATAACCGAATACAATTCCTCCATCTGGTTGGCTACAAGATTGAATTAATTCAGATAAGCCATTACCGTAGAATATATTGTCTCCTAAGATTAAAGAAGCGGCATCGCCATTGATAAAATCCTCACCTAGCACGAAGGCTTGTGCCAAACCATTAGGTACATGCTGAACAGTGTATTGAATATTGCATCCAATATCACTACCATCACCTAGCATCGACTCGAAAAGGCCAATATGTTGAGGCGTTGATATAATCAGGATATCTCTAATGCCAGCGAGCATCAAAGTAGAAAGCGGATAATAGATCATCGGCTTATCATAAACAGGCATTAGCTGCTTACTAATAGATAAGGTTAATGGGTACAAGCGAGTCCCACTTCCTCCGGCTAGGATAATCCCTTTCATACGCGATTTGTGTAATGTTTTTCGTAATACTCTTTGTAATTGCCGCTCGTAATATTTTCGAGCCATGCTTTATTAGACAGATACCAATCCACAGTGCTTTCCATACCTTCTCTTACTCCAAAAGTCGGTTCCCAAGAAAGGTGATCCTTAATTTTGCTAGCATCGATAGCATAGCGCTTATCATGACCAGCTCTATCTTTCACAAATCGAATTTTCTCTCTGGCACTTCCTTGTGCTCTTCCCAGTCTAGAATCTACTATATCACAAAGCATTTCGACCAATTCGATATTTTTCATCTCATTGTTTCCGCCAATGTTGTAGGTTTCTCCTGTTTTCCCTTGGTGGAAAACCAAATCAATCGCTTCTACATGATCTTGCACATATAACCAATCTCTAACATTAGTCCCATCGCCATACACCGGCAGGTCTCGCTCATTTACAATGTTATTGATGATTAATGGAACCAGCTTTTCTGGAAATTGAAACGGGCCATAATTATTAGAACAGTTAGAAATCTTTATATCCATCCCATAGGTATGATGATAGGCTCTCACTAGATGATCCGAGCTTGCTTTTGATGCACTATAAGGGGATCTAGGATCATATGGCGTTGTTTCTTCGAATAGTCCTTCATCGCCTAAGCTACCATATACTTCATCCGTAGAGATATGGTAAAAGGTATGTTGCCCATCATCCTGCCAGCTTACTTTGGCTTGGTTTAGCAAGTTAGCTGTACCGATGATATTTGTTCTGAGAAACACCAATGGATCCTCAATGCTTCGATCCACGTGGGATTCAGCAGCCAGGTGAATCACATCTGTGATATTGTGTGATTCGAAGACCTGCTTGATGGCTTCGGCATCATTAATATCAATCCGTTCAAAGGAGTAATTATCTTTTGATTGGATATCATCTAGCGATGCTAAATTTCCGGCGTAGGTTAATTTGTCTAGGTTAACAATTTTATACTGAGGATATTTGGTAACAAAGTGCCGTACCACATGATTGCCTATAAAGCCGGCTCCTCCTGTGATGAGAATGTTTTTCATTACGAACAAATTTCATTAAAAGTGCTGCAAAGAAACCAATAATAGCTGATGTATTCAAAATCTGTAGTAAAATGTAATGTTAAGGGAGACTACACAGAATGAATGATTAAGCAGGTTCCAGACCGCTTTACTATGTTTTCATCAATGATCTGTAACATTGTTCGTAGACCTTTACGACTTGTTCGGCTGCAAACTGAGTGGTATATGCCTGCGTATCTATGGCCTCTTCTTTTTTTCGGATAGCGTTTTCAATCGAGTGTATCAATGCATCGCTATTCCATTGAATAAGTACGTCTCCAAATCTATATTTGCGCACATCATTACTTAATGAAATCCGTTGGTTACATACGACTGGAACCCCTGCAGCTATGCTTTCTAATAGTGAGTGGGGATAGGCCTTCACTATACCGGCATGTTTAGCTAATAAGATGGTGAGGTCGGCCTTTTTAAGGTAGGTATCGACATTCACAAATTTATTAACAATGTGTACTTGGTCAAGGATTCCGTAATGATGAGCCAGATTCTTTATTTGGGATTCAAATTGTCCTCTTAGCAATACGGTTATTTGATAATCCGGGCGTTTTTGAAGGGCTTCGAAGATGAGGGGTAGTCCTTTGTCTTTGATTTGAGATTCGGTCCAAGGGGAAGATGCCATCAAGATATGTCGACCATTGGTTTTTTCAGTGCTTGAAATTTTTTCCAGATTTACTACAGGCGGAATATGAAAAATGTTAGGGACCTTTTGCTCTAATAATTTTTCATATGAGATTTTATCCTCGAAGCAAAGGACCGCTTTATTTTTTGAAGCTAAAGAAATGGCAATACTCTCGTGTTTTTTCACGCTGAGTAAGGAGTTGCTTGTAATGGTAATAAGTTTAGGCTTTTGTAGCAGCTTTAGGTAGGATAAGTTCATGGGCCTTGGGCAAAAAATGTGGTGAATGTCATACTCTTTTTCCAGTTGGCGAAGGGTCTGCACTTTGGCTAAGCCATACGACCATGCGGGGTACAGGTTATTTGGTTTTTTACTGGGATTAACTTGGACAAGTGTAGCGTCGAAGGTGGTCCGAAATGTTTTTATTTCGTTTAATACGGCCTCAGTTCCCTGAATGACTGGATCAGGGCTTGTATTATGAAGAATGATCTTCATGTAAGTCTGATTGTGTTAAAAAGCTTAGCTAATTACTTGAGGTGGGGCAAAAATAAGCGTCAATCTGGACTATAAAAATAATTTCTTCCTTTTCTATGTAGAAGTCCATGCAAAAGGGCTAGGACGGCTACTTTTGTTTCACTGAGCCGGCCGGTAAACAACGTAAAGAGGGATTCTTTTACTAGAAAAAAACTCCAATTAATATATGTGCTCATTGGCGCCTGTAGCTTTCGGCCAAGTAGAAATCTGGATCGCCAATTGTAATACCGTTTAGCTAAGTGCTTTTTACCCAACAGCTGATTGTGCTGTACTTGATAGTCCTGAGATATCCCAAAGGTGTTTTTTGGGAAATGCGTAAATAAGAAAGCCATTTCTCCGCCAAAAAAGAAATCTACATCTAAAAACGGATGGGTTACAATCCCCTGTTTGCTAAATATGACAAAGGTGCCGGGTATGTATTGCAATTGCCCTAAGTTTCTAGCGTTCGTAATCCTCGTATTTTGATATAATAATGGATGCCGACCGCCATAACTAACTGCGTTTGCTGTTTTTATAGTAGGTCCAATGGCGTTCCAGTCTTCGGAATCCATCTTGGCTATCAATGGCCATACAATCTCGGCATTAAATTGCACATCATTATTTAGGTATAGAACGTAGTCATACGCATTCTCAAGAAAGTGTGCAATTCCTTTATTTATGGCTGCGCCGAAGCCTAGGTTTTGGCCATTTTCTAGAACGGGATAATCTAGCTTTTCTAGTTTGCTTCCTTCATTATTAATAACACAAATATCAGCATTGGAAATGCGCTCACAGCGTTCGCATTGTTCTAGGAGTGAAGAGGTATCCTTAAAATGTATCAGTAAGATCAGCAATCGCTTCATCAGAGGCTTCGTAACTTTATGCAAGGTACTTTTTATTAGTCATCTAATAAAGAAGCCAAATAAAACTATGAAGGGTTATATATATGAGTTGAGTCGATCCACCATAAAAGGTTGGATCAGTGATGGACATGGACATCCTATTCCCGTTGCTTTGTTTATAAATGGTAAGGAATATGCCAAAGCAATAGCCAGTGAGATGTTGCCGCATATTAAGGAAGCTAATTGGCATCCAACGGGAGCTTGTGGCTTTAGTTTTGCGGTCGCTGAGATTGATTTTGATCCCTTACATGATACGGTGGCCGTAAAGGTTGATGTAGAGATTCCATTATCAGGCAAAATGGCAGCAGCACAATTTGCGGCTATTCGAGATTCGAAATTAGGCCAGCGCCAGCCTTTTTTCTTTATGCATATTCCCAAAACAGCGGGCACTTCTTTTCGTTCGATGTTATACCGGCAATTTGAGCAGCATGAGATTTACCCTAATAAAAAGACCATCTTAGGTAATGATGGAAAGTATCCTAAGTTTCCAGTGGTTCATGCAGACATTCAGCAATACTATTCGAGCATTAATTTGCTAACCGGACATTATACCTATGATATGGGTCTACAGCTTCTAGGGACCCGGATGATACCCATTGTATTTTTTAGGGACCCTATTGAACGGTGTATTTCAGCCTTGTATCAACAGAAAAAAATGAAGCCTAAGTATGCGGATGCAAGCTTAGAGGACATTTTTGATAAGGAACCGTTTCAAGTTGATAATGTACAATGTTATTATATGACTGGTGATGCATCTCCGTCAACATTAACGGAAACTCATGTATCGAAAGCTATTGATCGAATGGAAGCACTTCCCGTTTTTGGTTTGGCTGAAGCCTTTGACAAATCGGTTAGCTTATTTGAAAATGAATTTACTTGGCGACTAGGACGATCTAAGAATATGAATAAAAGTAAACGCAAAACAGCGGATGTAAATGATCGATTATTGGCAAAGATTAGGGCAAGTAATCGGTTTGATATCCAATTATATAAAGCGGCAGCAGAGAGATTCTCAGCCATGGAATCCTCATCCTGACAAGTAAAATTAGCTACACTATCCTAGAAACTACCTACCTTTATACGCAGAAATGATTAATACGCTATTAAAGCCCGTCATTAGATTTATCCCTGAGAATAATCGATGGGAGCGAATCTGGAAACTAGCGCAAGTGGATTTCAAAAAGCGCTACTATAATGATCGTTTGGGATTATTCTGGGCCTTATTGAATCCCTTATTTCAGATCATGATCTATTTCTTTGTATTTAAGTATGTATTCAAGGTGCCTACGGAGAATTATGGGATTTTTCTATTTGCAGGTATGATCATGTGGATGTTTTTTGCTGAGATTGCCCAGAAAGGTCTTGCCATGATTAGGTCGAAAAAGTACTTATTGGAGAATATTCAGTTCAATAAAATGGATCTGTTTTATTCTACGATGATAACTGGATTTTTGGGGTTTTTCTTCAATTTGGTTGCCTTTACAATAATATGTCATGTACTAGGTATTTATTACAGTTGGACCTTTCTCAAATTTCCTATTTTATTGATCAATGTAATCATGATAGGATTAGGCGTGTCTATGATATTAGCCACCATCCAAATCTTTTTTAAAGATATTGTCCATGCTTGGTCTATAGTTATGCTTTTTGGGTTCTGGACTTCTGGTGTTTTCTTTAGAGCAGAAAAGTTTTTGGAGATTTTTCCACCTATTTTATATATCCACCCATTTAATGGCATCATTATCAATATGCGGAATATTACCATGGGACTTGGAGAATGGAATTATGTGCTAATGGTAGTGGATCTGGCTTGGGGCTTTCTGTTGTTTTTCTTAGGTAGGTATCTATTTTTAAAATATTCCAGTAAAGGGATAGAATTAATGTAGGTATGGGAGAAGTAGTTATAGATGTACGCAATTTAAGTAAAACCTTTTCTGTAAAGGATGGGGCGCCTCGAACGATTCGGGAGACTGTAAAAGGTATATTTAAGAAAAAGGGTCGTAGAAAAGAAATACCTGCCTTGCAGGATATTAATTTTTCTGTTGAAAGAGGAGAAGTGTTTGGCATTATTGGCCGAAATGGTAGTGGTAAATCAACCTTATTGAATTGCTTGATGGGTTCTATTTTGCCTGACAAAGGATCTTTTATCAAGACCAAGGGAAAAATGCTTCGACTATCCTTAGGTATGGGATTTGATGGGAATCTATCCGCTAGGGATAATATTTATGTGAATGGCAGTATCCTTGGACTGAGTTTTAAGAGAATAGGTCTCATTTTTGATGATATAGTACAGTTTGCAGAACTAACTGATTTTGTGGATGTACCTGTAAAGCATTATTCTTCTGGAATGATGGCTAAATTGAAGTTCTCAATTGCTGTACATGCGCAAGCAGATATTTTCTTGATGGATGAGTTTTTTGGTGGGGTTGGTGATGAGAGTTTCAAAGCTAAGTCAGAGGCCTTATTTCAGAATACCTTCCTGGATGGAAAAACCATTATTCTTGTTAGTCATGGCTTACAAACGATTCAAAAACATTGCAATCGTGCTATGATATTAAATAATGGAGCCCAGTTAACGATAGACACTGCAGAAGATGCAGTGGCGAAGTATAAACACTTTATGCAAAAAACGATTAAGAGGAGGCAAACAGGGAAAGCTAATTCTTGATAGTTAATATTGTTGCATATTGATTCAAATCAAATATTTTTGTAGCCTTTTAAAATCACATCGTACGAACATGAAAATTGCTAAATACCTTATCCTGAGTTTGTTAGTGTTTGGATTTATGACTTCTTGTAAACCAGACAATAAAAGTAAGAAGCCAGGTAAAGCGAAAACCACACAAGTATCAAAGAAAAAAGGAGCTAAGAAAGGTCCTTCGATTTGGGCTGCAATGAAAAAGAAACTTTCGCTTTCTGATGATCAAGTAAAGAAAGTGCAGGCGATTTCTTCGAAATACAATAAGAAGGTTTCTGAGCTGAAAAAAGCAAAGAAATGGGACGGGGACAAAAATAAAAAGGTAAGAGAAAAAGTAGGGAAAGATAGAATTGCAGAAATTAGGAAGGTATTAGGGACAAAGACGGAAAGCTACCAGAAATTCATGAAAGACTGGACAGCTAAAAAGAGTAAGCCAAAAGCTAAAAAGAAAGGTGCTAAAAAGCCCGTAAAGAAAACAACCAAAAAGGTTCAAAAGAAAAAGTAATCTGGATTAAAGAAATCCGGATCTAATAATGTTAAAGCATTTTTCAAGGGAAAATCTATCCATACTGAGAGAAGCCATTGGTAAAGAACCAATAGGCTATATTCTTCGTAATGCTATAAAAAAGCTATTTGGCAGGACCCAAACTGGCCTCTCTGTCTTAACGCATGGGGTCAAAATTGTAGCCCTCCCTGAGTATACCTTATCCATTTTAGATAGCTATTTTGAAGATAAGACTAGCTTGCATGTAAAAATGCTGGTGGAAGCCACTTCAAAACCTAGTTCAGTAAAACTATCAGAGACAGATGGCTCCAAGGCTGCTTTTGATCTTGAGAAAGAAGACCATCCAAAGCATGGAAACGCACTCTTTTTGTATGAAGGTACTTTTGACGTTCATCATGCAGAAAAGTCGGTAAAAATAACGATTGCCTTTGATGGTGAAGAAAGGACCCATGCATTTGAGCCTAGTGCGTTCTTAAATAATGGGCGAATGGATACGCATTATTTAGATGCTATTACTAAACCTCATCCCCGCTATTATAAAGAGCACAGCAAAGCTGAATTTATAAATAGCGCGGATGATCCCTCCTTGATCTGTTTCTATTTACCACAATTTCACACCATTCCAGAAAATGATGAATGGTGGGGCAAAGGATTTACTGAGTGGCGAAACGTAAGCCAGAGCTTTCCTAAATTTCAAGGCCATTATCAGCCTAGACTGCCGGGTGAATTAGGATTTTATGATCTGAAAAACCCAGCAATCATGAAACGCCAAGTGGCATTGGCTAAACAATATGGTATCAATGGCTTTTGCTTTCACTATTATTGGTTCTCAGGCCGCAAATTATTAGAACATCCTGTCGAACATATATACGCTAATCCAGATCTGGATATCAGTTACTGTGTTAATTGGGCCAATGAAAATTGGACACGATCTTGGGATGGAGCCGAAGACAAGATTCTATTAGCGCAAGAGTATGCCTTAGAGGATATAGCTAATTTCTATAAAGACGTATCAAAATACTTTTCAGACCCTAGATACATACGCCATGATGATGCGCCAGTCTTATTAATATACAGACCCTTACATATTCCTAAGATAGCTGAGTGGGTTAAAGGCCTAAAGAAACTAGCTAAAGATGATGGCTATAAAGACCTAGTGATCATGGCTTGCCAGTCCAAAGAATACATAAAAGAAAAACAACGCGCACAGCTAGGTTTCGATTTTACGGTGCAGTTTCCGCCCCATCATTTATCTAGTTATAATCGCACCTTGCTGGAACGAGGCTATGATATAAGTACCATGATTCAAAATGCCCCACATATTGTATATAATCACTCGTACAAGGGGCAGGTATTTAATTATTCGGAATTATCAGCAAGTAGCCATCATTATTCTGTGTCACCAAATGAAATTGAATCCATATTCCCTATGTGGGATAATTGTGCTAGGAAAGGGAACTTAGGGACTCCGTTTATTTATTCAGATCCCAAAAAATATGGTAATTGGTTGGCTAATATATTGCAGCGGACTACAAAAAGTAAAAAGCCATGGGTCTTTATCAATGCTTGGAATGAGTGGGCTGAAGGGGCTTATTTAGAACCAGATCAACACTTTGGGTATGGCTACTTACAACGCACAGCCGAAGTAAAGGCTAGTTTTTCTTCAGAAGCTAAAAACAAGTCTTTATTTCCAGTCAATGGAATCCACCGAAACGCTGATATTGCTGTAATTGTCCATTTATTCTATCTGGACATGTGGGATGATATAAAGACTCGCTTATCAAATTTGAATACATCATTTGATCTTTATATAAGCGTAATTAACGAGAATAAAAGTTTTGAAGATCAAATAAAAATCGATTTTCCAAATGCCCGAATATATGCGGTCACGAATAGAGGAAGAGATGTAGGTCCATTTATGGAAATTATGTCTGACGTGCGTTTAATGGGCTATAGTTATATTGCAAAGATTCATTCTAAAAAATCGCCACATGCCAGAAATGGGCGAGAGTGGAGAGATTATAGTTATGACTCATTGTTAGGTAGTGATACTATTGTTGAAAGAACCATAGCGCATTTCACAGAAAATCCAAGTGTGGGTGTTATTACCGGGTTTAGGAATGTATTTGATTTTGAAAAGTGGGGCTTAGGTAGTAATCAAGATTCGATGGAAGCCTTATCATCATTATTAGGAATCAGTGAGGCGTATTCAGAATTGGAACGATTTTGTGAACGCAATAAAGATAAATTGCTGGATGATTGGTCTGAAAATTTAGTCCGTTTCAATGATGATAAAGACATTTTAAAGCAGCCTTATTTGTTCCCAGCTGGAACCATGTTTTGGTTTAAGCCTGCCGCTTTAGATGGATTATTTTCATTAGGTTGGAATGAATTTGATTTTCCTGATGAGCGCCAACAATTGGATGGCACTATGGCACATGCCATTGAACGAATGGTGGGCTTATTATGCGCTGCCAATGGGTACAAAATAAGTTACGTAGATTAAGCATGAAGGGTTATATAGATAAAATATCAAAAGAACAGGTCAAAGGTTGGATCAGCGATGGATCTGCTTCACCTTTGCATGTAGCTTTATATATAAATGGTAAAAAACGACGATCGAAAATCGCCGATGAAATGAGACCAAGAGTCTTAGCCTCTAAGCAACATCCTACTGGCGCATGTGGGTTCAGTTTTAATATCAAGAAATTAAATATAGACCCAAAGAATGACAAAGTAGAAGTGAAGGTGGAGCAAGGTATTCCGTTGTCAAACCAAATGCAAAAACAGCGCATCCGTCAACAGCGAAATTCCAAGTTGAAAGGGAAAAATGTATTTTTCTTTATACACATCCCGAAGACCGCAGGCACATCACTTCGTAATATGCTGTATCAGCAATTTGATCAAAATAATATCTATCCCAATCAAGCAGATATAGACCAGAATCAAGGACGATATCCTAAAAATCCTGAAGTTCTTCAGGAAATAACGAATCGATTCGATTCTCTTGAATTATTTGGTGGTCATTACACTTATAATGTAGGAGATACTTTATTAGGTAAGAAAATGATTCCCCTGGTATTTTTCCGAGATCCAATAGAACGATGTATTTCTTTATTATACCAGATGAAACGCATGATCCCTGAATACAGGAATCAAAGCTTATCATTTATCTTAGATAAAGAACCGAATCAAGTGCAGAATGTACAGACCTATTACATGACAGGTGCTGTACCACCCGTTCGAATAGGAGAGAGCCATTTGGCAAAAGCGAAGGAACGGATAGCAGCATTACCTGTGTTTGGGATTTCAGAATCATTTTCGGAATCTGTAGAGAAATTTGAAAACGTGCATGGATGGACATTGGGCAGTGAAAAAAAGTTAAATCGAAACCCGGTGAAGAAACCGGACCTAGATCAAAGTTTGATCAATAAATTAAGTGAATTGAACCGCTTTGATATTGAACTGTATACATTTGCAGTGGAAAGATTCAAAGAACTGTAGCGAGAGAATACATGGAGACCAAAAGCCGAACCGAGAAAAAAATCACTAAGTCATTGGACAGCCCGTTCTATACACAGCTTTTCTTTGACATCGGAAATGGATTTTCTGAAAAAGACAGTATTAGCAAGGCTGTTTTTGGTATTGAAAAATCTATAGAATTCGATGTTTCAAACGTATCTGATATCAAGGCATTGCGCTTTGACCCTATAAATATTAGATGTGTTATACACATCCGGCGGGTACGGATTAATTATACAGATAACTCTTTTGAAGATCTGGATTATGATGGCAACTTTCTATGGACCAGTGAGACATTAAGTTGGTTCGATACTGATGATCCCAATATACACATCGAATTTACACCTAGCACCAAGCGTATAAAGTCAGTGGCTGTTGAACTTGATTTTATGGGCATTGGCCAGTCTGCTTTAAACCTCTTGCAATTACAGTTGAATAAAATTAAGGAGCTAGAAAAAAAAGTAGCCGAATCGAATGAAAAGTTAGCCGAACGAAGTGAAGTGGATCACGAGCAGGAATTTTTCAGTTTAGAGTCTGTTCGATTGGATTATGTCCAAGCGATTCAACGTGCTAATAAAAAATGGGAAGACCTGCTTGAAGTTAAAAATGGTATCGACCAAAAGTATCAAACGCAGTTAGCCAATAACATTGGACTAAAAAATGAAAATAGATTATTCGCTCAGGATATAAAAGTTAAGAAAGAGGAGCTGCAATATTTACAAAGTCAGATTGCTACTGTAAATAATGATCTGAGTGCCTTACGTGCATTGATAGCGGAAAAAGATCAAATAAAGGCCGATATCGAAAAGGCAGCCGCGCTGCACCTGACAGAGAAAAATAATTTAGAGATCAAGCTAGCTAATGCTCAACTTGAAAAGGAAAAATTACTGGAAGACTATGATAGTCTAAAAAAGGATAACAAACGATCTCAAGATCAAATTTTAGACTTGGATACCGTCAAATCTTCCTTGATCAAAGAAAACCAAGGCTTGAAAAAAACGCTTTCTGAGAATGCGAATAAATTGCAAGATCTAGAAACCAATAGAACTCAGCTTGAAAATGAAATTCAAAGTAAGGTCTTGCATATTGATAATATCCAAAAGGAGATAAATCAAAAGAACCAACACATACAAGCACTGGAACAACACAGTGGCGAGCAGCAACAAAAATTTGAAGAATTGTCCCAATGGACGGGTCAACAGTATGCCAGCTTAGAGCGACATAAAGATATATTACATGCGATAAAGGCATCGTTGTCGTATCGATTAGGTATGGGTATCACGGCCCCAGCTAGGTGGATGTATGAAGCAGTTAAGACACGGCCAAAACAATTGCCTGCTGTAGAGTTAGAGCCGGCAGCCATAGCGCCTGTAGTCTCTGAGCCTGCTCCTGAGATGCCAGCCCAAGAAGGAGCTGTGCAAGAAGATAAGTCAAGCTTAGAAGCGACACAATCTCCTGAGCCAGTAACGGACCAGGCAGCCCAGGAAGTAACAGAAATTAGTGGCTTAGAAAAGCAAATCCTGGACGATAAAAATTTAGATCCAGTGGTTTCAAAGAGATACTCTTTGTTATTTATTTGTCCTCATTTACCAGACTATGATACATCTAGTGGTGGTAAGCGCGCCACTCGTATGCTTCAAATGTTGGCGGAAGAATATGATGTTTATGTGTATACGCTGGGTGATAGACCACAAAAGTATATAGACAAGCTCGAGGAAATAGATGTGAAAGTGCTGGATAGCCCATTGTTTGATGATATTGATTGTGATACCCACAACTATGCTGAAGTAAAAGAGCAAGTCGAGCATTTGGATGCGATTGTTTTTGCATGGTACACCACCTATTATCAATCTAAGAAAATAAGTGAGTTGTATCCTCGGGCCAATGTCATTTTTGATTCTGTAGATGTGCATTGGATTAGAGAAGAAAGACTATTGAAAATCGATGAGAGTTTCTCTGCAGAAGGTGTGGCAATTAATAAGAGGAATGAGATTGATGCGTATAGAAAAGGAAATATTATCTGGGCCGTTACCCAGGAAGATAAAGAGCATATTCTTGATGAGATTCCTAATGCTGATGTTAGGATAGTGTCCAATGTCCATGAATTAGAAATAACAAAACCTGTCGAGAGGACAAGTAAGAAAATTTTATTCTTAGGTGGGTATAAGCATACGCCAAATTTGACAGCAGTAGATGCGTTGGTTACTGAGATTTTCCCTCAGATACGAGCGAAACATCCGGATGCCACTTTGGTATTAGCCGGTAGTCATGCACCGCCCGAGATTAGAGCCTATGGTGAATTGGATGGCGTTGATTTCCGTGGATTTATTGAGGAAGAGGATTTGGAAGCCTTATATGAAGAATGTCATCTGACCTTGATTCCTTTATTGGCGGGTGCAGGTATTAAGGGCAAGATATGTGAAGCGATTGCCTATAAATTACCGATCATAACTAATGACATTGGTAATGAAGGTATAAACTTAGAGCATGGTAAAGATGCCTTAGTGTGTAATGAATTTGATGCATTGGCGCAATGTGCTATTGATGTATTTGATGGCAAATATGATCTGAATTCTATGACGGTAGGCGCCCAGCATAAAATGACAGAGCTGGTGGGCGCCGAAGTGGTTAAGAAGGCTATGGTGGATTCAGTAAGTCCGTGTGTTTCAATTTGTATTGTTACCTGGAATCGACAAAGTCTCTTGGAACGTTGTGTCCAATCGGTGCTTGAAAACACAGAATATCCTAATTACAAGATCTTAGTTTGGTCCAATGGATGTGCGGATGGGACTAAAGAATATCTAACAGCATTAGCTGAGAAAGAACCGCGAGTAGAACCTATTTTATCGGATAAAAATGAAGTATTCGTTATTCCGAATAACGAAATGATGTTGATGTATCCAGATAATGATGTGGTCCTTGTGAATAATGATACGTATGTTACTCGTGGTTGGCTAAGAGAGTTGCACGAATCTGCATATGCGAGGAAGAATGTAGGTATTTCGGGATCTAAAATTTTGTATCCAGATGGTAGACTGCAAGAGTTGGGTTCAGAGCTGTATGCTAATTATTCGGGTAATAACATTGGGAAATTTGATGATCCAAATAAAGAACAGTTTTTAAAAGAGAAAGAGGTCGGATATGTTTCTGGGTGTTCTATGTATATTACTCGGAAAACATTAGATAGAATCGGGGTATTTGATATGCAGTTCCACCCATGTTATTGTGAGGATAGTGACTTGGCCTATACGGCTTGGGAACATGGTATAGCTAGTGTGGCGAATCCAAAATCGATCATTTATCATGATGAAGGAGGCACATCGGGAACGGATACCACCAATGGTTTCAAAGCCTTCCAAGACATCAACTTCCATAAATTCTATACCAAGCATCAAGGAAAGATTAACCGGATCAACTGGGATATTGATAAGATTGATTTAGGACAGTTTGATGATGCCATAAAGACCAAGTTCTTTGATCAAGCTGGTCGGGTACTCATTAATGGTACACAGAAAGAGCATGCCTATTCGATCAAGTTCCAAACAAACACGGTTCAGAACTATAGGGAATATAAACGCTACTTCTACAGCATGGAGCCTGTATACAATAAGCGGTTTATTCTTGAGCGACGATTGTCTGAATTATTTTCTCATTCTTTCGAAATAGTAGGTTGGGATCCTATCACAGATCAGCTAGATAATTTTGTTATAGGTGAAGGTAGAGATGTAATGATGCGGGGCTTTCATCTGCCTAATTACAGAGATTCGATGTACAATGCAGAGAGCCGATCAAACTCCAGGATCCGTGCGCTTTATATGACGATGTATAATACGACGAATGGTTTTGAAGGCCTTAAAGATGCGTATGTAACTGATAATATAACCGGGATAAATAAGGCTTTGGAACGATTTGGGATGAATGTTACTCATGGATTTGATGAGACCTTTTTTGGGACAAGGCAAAAGAATAATAAACAACTTTCAAAGTTATTATGTGAGACGGGCCTAGCAGATAATAGTCAGGATATCATTGTTCATAATGAGTTAATGCATTTTAGCCCAGATTATAAAGCCGTGATAGCTGAAATGTATCGGGTGCTTAAAAAAGAGGCCTATGCGTTTGTATCAATTCCATTTTTAGTAAACCAAAAATATACTGACGTTAGAGCTACCATTGATGAAGATGGTGATATAGAACACATCAAAGATCCATTATACTTTAACAACAATCTCCTGTGTCATCAGTTGTTTGCATGGGATGTATTAGAAGAAATGCGATCTGCTGGCTTTAGTGAAGTATTTGGCAGCTTCTCTTGGTCATTATACTATGGTGTGTTAGGAACGGACATATTAACCTTGGTATTAAAAAAGTAATGCTATGGCAAGGATTGAATTTATTCAGATCTATGGAGAACGAAACTCCGGAACGAATTATCTACACTTCCTGATGGAAGAGAATATTCGAAATGTAAAGGTGGGTTATAAGTTTGGTTGGAAGCATGGTTTTGCTAAAATTGATGAAATAAAGCGTCATATTCAACCGTCTGACCTGATCCTTTGTATGTTCAAGGATCCGTATTCTTGGATAGTATCTATGCATGGTAAACCACATCATGCCCCTCAATTATATAAAATTCCGTTTTCTGACTTTGTGCGTTCAGAATGGGTATGTTATCAGGGTGAGAATTATGATGTTAGAGATTTAGAGAAAGATCCAGTCTTACCAGAGCAAGAAATGATGCATGAGCGAAATCCTGAAACGGGCGAACGGTTCGAAAATGTCGCCGCCCTCCGTACTGGGAAAAATAAACGCTTGATCCAATTGAAAAGAGAGTTTCCGGATCAAGTACACCTGCTACGCTACGAAGACTTCTTATTCACGCCACGTATCAAAGTGTGTGATGTGGCAGCAGATGGAAGACTACGACTGAAAGGACCTGTCAAAGTATCCAAAGGCTATTTTGGTAAAAATCCTAAAAAGACCTTTGATAGAAAAGATTATTACGAGAATAAAGAATACTTCAATCATTTTACTGAAGAAGACCTTCAATACGTTAACCAATTCCTAGACAAAGACATAGAAGAAGAATTAGGCTATCAGATTCATGATACAAAACCATTAATTTATTCATTAGGATGAAACCAAAGATCAGCGTATGCTTGCCCACCTATAATGGGGCAGAATTTGTGAAAGAATGCATAGAAGCCGTCCAACAACAGCATTTCTATGAGTGGGAGTTGATCATAGTTGATGACCAATCCAAAGACGCTACCTTTCAAATCGTGGAAGAAATAGCGTATCATGATGACAGAATCAAGCTCTATCAAAATGAAAAAAATCTAGGTCTCGTCGGTAATTGGAATCGCTGTTTAGAACTAGCTAATTGCTCTTGGATAAAATTCGTGTTTCAGGATGATATGATCTTGCCCCACTGCTTGGGCACTTTGTACGAAAATTGCGTATTACATAATTGTAATATTGGTATTTGTAATCGTCGATATGTAATCGAAGCTGATGCAGATCCAGGCGTTAAAAAGTACATTCTCAATGATCTTATAAAACTGGACACCTACCGACCAGAATCGGGTGTTATAGATAGGTCAGAGATTGCGAACATAGTGGCAAAGCACCCATTGCTAAATATCTTTGGTGAACCCACCTCTCTGATATTTCATGAACGGTTATTAGATGAATATGGAAATTTTAATCAAGATCTCAGTCAAGTAGTCGATTATGACTTCATGGTACGGATGGCTTCTAATGATGGCTGCTTTTGGACCACTCAAGCCTTAAATTTCTTTAGGATACATGGTGGTAATCAAACCAATAAGAATAAAGGCGATGCACGGTCCGAAACCAAACGAAAGAAGATCGAGTATGTTGATGCTATATTACTATTGCACGATTTTTTATACAATGTTAATTATCACAATCTGGTAAAAGCAGAAGAACACAAAAAGATCATAACTGAGAAGTATCTTGCTGAGATTGCTAAAGGCTTGGACCAATTAGGTCGAGATGATTTTGAAACGCTGATTACACCTTATGCATCTCAATACGAAAATATAATTCCTGATTTCGATAAAGCGCAAGTGCTCGTCGCGTAAGAAAGTGGTCATGTCTCACGATAGCTTTGTATTTACACATATTCCCAAATGCGGCGGCAGTAGCTTCAGGCGCTACTTGTATAATGCAGGATTAACGTCAGGCTTGAAAGAGACTCAAATGCATATTCCAGGTGAAGGGTCTTTAGGACATGATAAAAATTATAACCAATTATCTCTGGGAGGTCGAAAAGCCCTCGTAGATGCGGGCGTTAAGATTTTAGCAGATCACACGAAACTGGTTCCAGCTGTTTATGATAGTCTAGACCTGAAGCATCCATTTGTTTATACTATTTTCAGACACCCTAAGAAGCGATTTATTTCGCATTATAACTTCTTTTATAAAAAATTGGGAAATGGTAAATGCTTAGGTGTGGAAATACCTAAACTAACAAAAGATAAGTTAGTCGAAATAATCAAAACGAATGCTAATGTTCAAACAGCCTATCTTTTAGGTATCGAACCCGGCTATGGGAATCGCAAGCAGATCATGGAACGATTTAGTGAAGTGGATGATATTCTTGAAAATAAATTGAGCAGTTTTGGCATATTAGAGGAGTTGGAGTCATCTATGAGATTATTATCCCTAGCTTCGCCAGATTGGCTTACCTTGCCTGAGGTCGTGCAAAAAGTAAATGCGAATCGCTCAAACAAAGAAGCTAAATATGGACGGGTGGATTTATGGTTCAAAGAGTTTAATCAATTTGATAATCGCTTGTATAATAAAGCAGTGCGTCTATTCAGAAAACGAATAGAAAAGGCAGGTATTAAAGAGCAAGTATGAATATAAAAGGCAGAATAGATAATGTTTCTCGTTGGTTTATCAGAGGCTGGGCCTTCGATAAAGCACGTCCAAGACAGGTGATTTTCGTCGATATTTATATTAACGGTAGTAAAAAAGAAACGGTACGAGCGAATAGGATGCGAAAAGGTCTCTTTGACAGAAAGGTGCATCCTACAGGTAAGTGTGGATTTGCATGCTACATTGGCGACAAATACACTTTGCAAAATGAAGATAAAATAAGTGTTAGAGTAGCAGATACGGAATTAGATCATAGTCCCATGCATGTATCTCCTGTTCAAATTCCATTACAGGAACAGGCAAATAAAACATTGATCGTTGGTTTAGGAAAATCAGGAACGTCTAAACTTACGTATATGATCGCCGGTGGGATGGCTTCTGAACCCGAAGTGTTTTTCGAGCCTAAAGGGGCATTGGGCTTAGAAGATATAAAACAACATAGAGAGATTACATCGAAATCATCGGTAGTTCATAAATCGCTTTACCTTCATAATAAGACGATTGACTTTGACATTGTTTCAAAACTCTATGATCGAAAAATTTGGATTGTCCGTGACCCGAGAGATCGATTGATTAGTCTCTTATTGTATCGTTGGTTTAGAGGCCATAAACCCAATCCGCAGAAATACAAGCGAACCTTGGCTCTGGTAAAAGCTAAAGAGGCTAAACCCGCATCAGTTACTTTAAAAGAGCTTTGGGAAATCACCATTGAGAAGAACACCTTTAAACAGAAATTGGAACAAGATACCAAACGGCTCATGACGGTATTGGAAAATCTGGACTCGTCTTGGTTTATATACCCTTATCGTGAAATGGTCGACGGTTCTGTATCGGATCTAGAGCAATATTTGGGACATAAGGTAGAAGTGGAAAATGAGGTGCCTGACAAGTTTAATCGGGTTGTTAGAAGCAAAGCGTATGGAAATTGGAAAGACTGGTTTACAGCTGAGGATGTGTTATTCTTTAAACCTTTTTTAGACCCGATCATCCAAAAATATAATCTGGGTGAAGCGAATTGGAGCTTACATGAAAAGCCCCAACTAGATCCCGAAAAAGGATCCGTATATATGCAAAAGCTCTTTAATCCTAAATCATAGAATAGTGGTATTCAACGACGATATTTTATTTATCCATATAGGTAAGACAGGTGGTACCTCGGCAGCCAATTATTTGTGTCAAACATTAACGGCTCCAGTGTATAATGTCATTCCTTCAAGAGCGCATGGAAAGCAAATAGGTCATGAAGAAACCTTGCAAGGCCAACGACATGCAACATTAGAAGAAGCTCTAGGTTTTCTGAAAAAAAGAGGACGCAGCTTGGACTCATTTACCGAGGTGATTGCCGTGATTCGGAATCCGTATGAATTGGAGATCTCATTATTCAATTATTACAAGCGTTTACTTGAAAATCAACCGACAATATTGGATGGTGCACCTAAACGTAGAGATATCATTTTGCAAGATGATTTTGATGCCTTCGTAAAAGCGAAGTTTTATCATCGACATAATGTCCATATCAGAAAATATGTCTCTTTGGAAGGTAAATTACCACCGTCGCTTAGGGTTATAAAATTTGAAAACTTGGCTGAGGAATTTTTAGAAATTGGAGCCAAGTATGGAAATGCTAACCCTGAGTTTCCTCATCTGAATAAAACCAAAAAGGTAAAACTGCGTGACTTTATCAATAAAGAAAATGAAGTCATTATTTACCGAAAATATTCTTGGGTATTCGATATAGGGAATTATCCCCGCCTGAAATTTAAGAAATAGTTTAGCTTGGCTTTAGGAATATGAGGCGCTGCATAGAAACAGTGTCTGTAACATCCATGCCTACGATGTCCCATCCAGTCCAATGCTTTCTCATATAGTCTAAGGTAAAGGTTGTATCTCCCCACTCAGTCGGGCCACCATGTTTGTTATCATGGTAAGAAATAAATCCATAGCCGGTACTATCATGTTGTTCTAGTACCTTTTTACGCTGATCCTGACTGATGTTACCACCTGATGGCCTTCCTAGCCAATACGCTCTAGGTCTGACAGTAACGCAAACCATACCATTAGGGCTCAACGCGTCTTTAAATAAATCAAGGGCATTCTTTGCAATATGGTCTCTCATATGCGTAAAAACAGAATACGCATATATAAGATCAAATTTGACATCGAAAGGAATGCGGTCAGGCTTTTCGTCAATCACTTTAGTGTGGGCTGGCACATTATAATCCTGACATAAGTCGACAGATTTTACCGTGGGATCGACGCCGTAAATATTGTCTATGTTAGTAAAGTATGGCATCAATCGCAACATACGACCCCAGCCACACCCATAGTCCAAAATCTTTATATCTCTATTGTTGGGAAGACCGTGACGGTAGGCATGTAAGAACATTAATGACACAAAGTCATAGGTGTTTTTAACTAAAGTAGGCCCTTCACAGCCGGTCCACTTGAGTTGACGCTCTTTACTGACCATTGTAGGTAAAAAAGAATAATTCGGTTTGTTTTTCAGCGAAGGATCACGTTGGAATACTAACTTTCTAAATTCTCTTAGTGATAGTTTGGTGATCCTGTCGTAGGATTGTTGTAGTGTTTCCATTGAGTTTTAATCTGGCCAAAAATAAGTTCCTTTCCGCCAATATTTCAGAATTAACCGTTAAATTTCCGTCCCTCAAGGGAGTAATCAAAATGAAAATAATCCTCCATTTAGGCATTCACAAAACGGCGAGTACATTCATTCAGTCGGTATTGATGCATAATCGTAAAGCCTTGCGAGATCAAGGTGTCGAACCTGTAATTCGAGATACACATAAGCAAATAAGAAATGGCTTACGTCGATTCATGAAGGGCATTGAACCATCCTTCAAAAAACGATGGACGGTTTTCCTCACAAATCAAATTAAAAAAGGAAAAGAGTATATACTTATATCGGACGAAAATTTAGTAGGTGATCCAGCCAGTGTTCATTACAAAAGAAAGGCACCGCAGCTTTTTTACCCAGAGGTAGAGCAGCGATTACTTCAATTTTCTAAATTAACAAAAGAACTGGATGTAGATATTCAAGTGGTCTTGTATACAAGAAAGCAAGAGACCTTAATACGTTCGTTATACTTAGACGGATTAAAATACCTGAGATATGAAAGCTCATTAGATTCGTTTTTGCAGGCCTGCTTAGAGTCGGATTTTCGTTTCGATAATTTGAAAGGAAGAATCACAGCTTTCGTAAAGGATATATCTATGATTCCTTTTGAATCGATCAAACAAGGAGAGAATGAATTCTTACATAACTTCTTCGGAACTTGTTCTTTAGATGACTCGTTTCTCGTATGGCCCAATGTCCTTACTAAAAATGAAGCGATTTCTGATTTTCAAGCAAGTCTATATAGACGATATGCAAGCCTTGATCTGAATAAAACGCAGAAGGCTGAGGTTCGAAAATGGATAAGCAACTTGCCAAAGTTTGATACCTCAGCGCCAAAAAATGTACATTCGCAGTCTGAATTAACCTTAATTAGAGAGAAATATAAAGATGACATCAGCTACACCTCCTGTAATTAAAATGTTCCAATACTGGGACAAAGTAAAACCTCCGAATGAGGTGCAACGGATGATGCGGAGTTGGAAAAATCACCCAGGGTATAGATTGTTTCTGTTTAGCCATCCAAAAGCTAGGAGCTTTATTAAGCACAATTTTCCGGAAGCACAATTTAATGCCTTTATGAAATGTGCCGTACCGGCAATGCAAGCTGACTTTTTCAGATATTGTATTTTATACAAACACGGTGGCATTTATATTGATGCAGATATTCGCTTAGGCGAAGGTAAATTTGATGCACTGAAAGAGATTATTGATAGCACAGATAGAGGACTTATTATGACTCGGCAAAAAGCGATTGCCAATGATTTCATTTTCGTAAGACGTCCAGAAGATCCTTTAATAGCTAAAGTAATCGAAACAGCCACAGCCAATATTGAAAATAAAATCTCAAATAATGTGTGGGAAGTCACTGGTCCAGGCATTATGACGCAACTTTACGAAAGTGGGGAACACACTGATTTATTTGACAATTACTTTGTTAGTGATTTTAAAATAATGAGAGAAATCGTAGAGTTTAAATGGCGATTAAATTATAAAAAGGGCGATGGCCATTGGACTAAGATGCAAGAAAAGCAGTCCATCTAT
>JAHDDO010000017.1:0-33917 GCA_020629315.1 Saprospiraceae bacterium
TGTTTTTGCGCTAAGGGTGGTAATGGTGGGACGAAGTCTCAGTCCGACAAGGACCGAAGCCATGGACGACCTGACCCTGTTAAACAGGGGAGCGCCCAAGCATTATTCACCGTACCAATATTCAAAAACTTTTTTGGCAGCGGCTTTACCAATTATTTCGGCGACCTCATTTTCATCGGCCTCTTTCAAGCGTTTCAAAGATTTAAAGTGAGATAGTAATTTCTCCGCACTCGTTTTTCCTATGCCAGGAATATCCGTGAGACTGGTCCCAAATGCATGCTTACTTCGCTGATCTCGATGAAAGTTTATCGCGAAGCGGTGCGCTTCATTTCTGAGTTGCTGAATCAGCTTTAAGCTTTCCGACTTTTTGTTAATATAGAGGGGTATTGAGTCATCCGGAAAGTAAATTTCCTCCAAGCGCTTAGCAATGCCAATCACGGTGATCTTACCTTTCAGATCTAGTTCCTCAATACTCTGCATCGCACTGGATAACTGACCTTTACCTCCATCGATGATAACTAATTGGGGCAAAGACTGGTCCTCATCTAGAAGCCGTCGATATCGGCGAAAGACCACTTCTCGCATAGAAGCAAAATCATCAGGACCCTTTACGGTTTTGATCTTGAATTTTCGATAATCACTCTTGGCAGGTTTCGCATTTCGGAAGACTACACAACTGGCCACAGGATTCGTTCCCTGTATATTTGAGTTGTCAAAACACTCAATATGCAAAGGTATTTCGCTCATCTGCAGATCGTTTTTCATTGTGGTCAAAATACGCTCGGCAGAGGTAACCTTTTTAATTTTATTGAGCTCATCCTTCTTCTGTTGTAAGATGAAATATTGGAGATTTTTTTCGGCCAGTTCGATCAGTTTTCTTCGATCGCCTCGACTAGGTACGAGATAGTTAAAATCTTTAATTTCCATTTCTAGATCGAAGGGCACGATGACCTCTGGCGCTTGACTGTTAAACTTTTCTCTCAATCGATAAATAGCATGCAAAAGGAGATCTTTTTGATCCTCATCCGCATTAATCTTCATCTCAATATTATCACTATTTATGAGGGCACCTTTAATGACTTTCATGTAGTTAACAAAAGCTGTATCTTTTTCCACTCTGATGTTAAAGACATCCACATCTTCCACTGTATTACTCACCACAGTAGATTTAGATTGGTAGTCTTCAAAGGCCCATAGTTTTTCCTTTAGATCTTGTGCTTGTTCGAATTCGAGTCGTTCGACGTGAAAAGCCATTTGCTCTTTGATATAATCTTTCACAGGTTTGAAATGACCCCTGAGTACATTCTTGACTTGCTTTATTTTTTCATTGTATTGTTCCTCCGATTCCTTACCCACACAAGGACCTTCGCAGTTTTTGATATGATATTCGAGGCAGACTGTAAATTTCCCTTTGTCAATATTGGCTTGGGATAAATTAAGGGTACAGGTACGTAGCTTGAACAATTTTTTGACCACATCAAACATGACTTTAGCCCTAAATTTTGACGTATACGGGCCAAAATACGTTGACCCATCCTTACTTAGTTTTCGAGTAAAGAACACTCTTGGAAAACGTTCTTTTTTTACACAAATGTAGGTGTATGATTTACCATCCTTCAAATTAACATTATAGCGAGGTTGGAATTTTTTGATCATGGAATTTTCAAGGAGCAAAGCATCATGTTCCGTATCTACTACCATGAATTCAAGGTGATGGGCATTCTTAACCAGTGTCCGTGTCTTGAAGGATTTTTGCTTGTCATTGACAAAATAGGAAGACACCCTATTCTTTAGATTTTTAGCCTTGCCAACATACAAAATGGTGTTTTCTTCATCCAAGAATTTATATACCCCAGGTTCTTTGGGAATCGTTATGGCAATATCTTGATAATCCTCTTTTGTCAAGTACTAATGATTAAGGTACTAAGATAAACAGCCCATACTTTATTTGGTTTTTTGGTCCAATGTAATGACGGGAAGGACACTCTTTATTTAGGGTACACAGCAGAAATGCCTTGCAAAATGTAATAGGCTGTTTTAGGGTTGGTAGCTAAGGGAATATTATGCACATCACATAGGCGCATAAGCATTTGTACATCGGGTTCGTGTGGGTGTTTGTCCAGCGGATCCCTGAAAAACACAACCATATCGAGCTGGCCGGTAGCTAAAAGAGCAGCGATCTGAGCATCTCCCCCTAGCGGGCCAGAGAGCAAGCTATTAACTTCAAAACCTTCGGATTCAATTTTTGATCCTGTAGTACCCGTGGCGTAAATAGTAGCCTCTTCTAAGAAGTCCCTATTATTCATTACAAAGGATACCATCTCTGGTTTTTTTCCATCATGAGCGATCAGTGCTATTTTAATATTCATAGGATAAAGATGAATCAATTTGGCTAAGAAACGAAACAAGGGTAGTAAATAAAAAACAAAAAAAAGGGGCTGACTTGTCACACTATGGCAAAACCATGAGTATTACAAATGAAGTTCGGACGCAAGCTATTTACATAATTTACTAAAATGAAATAAAAATGAATTTGATAAAGATAAATGGATATCATGTTTGGGTACTGCTCGCAGCATTTCTTATGACTTCTTGTGAGCGAGTCAATCTAGATGAACAAGAAATTACAGAAGAAGAGATTACTGTTGAGATAGTCGAAGTCGAGCAAACGTCAATAAATTGCGAGTCAGCCATGTTGAGTTTACAAGGGGGCGATCTTGATTTTAACAAGGAAGCGGCTGCTAGATTATTTGTCGGTGACGCGTGTACTTTTTCTTATTCGGACCTTAATTACAACTATATGATCCATGATGTTAATTGGGACTTCTTCGGTCAAGATCCAGAATTTATTACACTATCTGACGGAGCGCCTGCCATTTCTTTTGGGTTTGACCAAATGCCAGAAGCGGGCGATGTGCTACAGGTAGCGGGCTACGATCCATTATTTATAAAAGATGGTGATAGTTGGGATAATGTGTATAGAACGGTCTATGCTAATGTCACTATTGAAAGCCTAGGTATAGAAGAAGGTGATGAAATCTCAGGCAGAGTTGGAGGTTTGTTTGTAGGTCATAATGAACCTGATACCATTGCCATTCAAGGCAGTTTTTGTGCTCCCTTAGTAAGTATTTGCCAATAAGATATATGAATTAAAAGCAGGTAGGTCGCTGCCTGCTTTTTCGCACCCTAAATGAAGATTGATAATACGCTCATAGCAGATTGCAAACATCAAAAGTCTAGTTCGCAAAAACGGCTTTTTGAAGTGTCATTGCCATACACTAGGGCCATTGTATATCGATATATTTTTAATAAATCGTTTGAGAAAGATGCTATTCAAGAAATATATGTGAAGATTTTTAAAGGGGTAATTCACTTTGATGAAGGCAAGGGAAGCTTTTATAATTGGATGGCGAAAATAGCGGTCAATACCACGATTAGCTTTAATAAGAAATACAATAAGAGATTAGAAGAGTTAGATCAGGCCACTCAGGTTTTGCCCATAATTCCAGGACCTATTTATGAGCTTGAATATGAAGAATTAATCCAATTATTGAAAGCCATGCCTGAGGAGCTGTACACCATTTTTAATCTTTTTATTATAGATGGATTCAGCCATGTTGAAATAGCAAAGACCTTAGGAATTAGCCCAAGCTTAAGTCGAAAGAGATTGTCCAGAGCCCGAGAGTGGGCTAAAAATAATATGGATTATGATGGACAATCCATTCGTTCCATTTCAAAGAACAATATCCAATGAATCAGTTAGAGAAAAACATAAAAAATAAGTTGCATAAAGGGCAAATGCCCACAGATGATTTAGATGTTACTGCGATGTGGGATGATGTTTCCAATTCGCTTAATGAGCGAAGCAATGATCGAGGTACTCCTGTTATTCTTTTCATGCAAATAGTAGGATTTCTCTTGGTACTTGGTGGGGTATTCTACATGTTGGAAACTAGAGATGTAGTTGCTTACTCAACACAAAATATTGCCACCAATAACCCAGATGTCATTTCTTCCGATACAGATATAATGCATAGATTAGACTCTAAGACAAAGATTGATCTAATTGAAGAAAGCAGTTTGCAAGGGGACAAATTACGGACGCCTAGCCAAAGACAAAATTCGAAGAAGCGTGAGCAAGAAAATACATTGACACAAACAATACAACCAGACGCTTCGGCGGTTTCTGAGAAGGGTAAGGTAAATATTCATTCAGACTATCGTCCATTCCAAACTCTTGACAATTCAAAGAAGTTTTCTATTTCTCCTATATATGTTCAAGCAATAAGTAATCGACTTGGATTATTAGAAACGAAAAGGGAGTCGCAGTCGATCTCATCTGAGAATATAGCAATGATAGACAAAGATGAGGTCACTGCTTTTTCAAAGTGGTCAATGGGTCTTTTTACAGGAATGAATCGCTCGCAGCTCATGTATAATTCTACGATTGATGAAGCATACGCTACTGCTTTAACGGAAGTACCTGACTATTCCTGGCAAATAGCCTTCTTAGGCAGACATCAGCTCAGTAGTGCCACTTTCATAGAGACCGGTGTAATCTATAAGGATCAATGGTCCATTTTTTCATATGACAATACAACGAACCAATATGTCGAAAAGGATCAAGCACTAATTAAAATTGAAATTGATGCTGAGACTGGAGATACGATTGAAAAATTTTATGTTGATACAGTTGTAAACCAAAGTGTCTACCGCAATGTGAAGCACCACAATAATTATAGGACAGTAGCCATCCCCCTACAATTAGGTTTTCAAAAAATATGGAGAAAGAGTTATGTCGGTATAGCCTTAGGCATAGACATAAATGTTAGGATAAAAGAGACGGGCCGAAGCTTGAATTCGGAAGGTGAGATTATAGCGTTTACTGAAAATAATCTTGCGCATCGCCTATTTTTTCAACCCAGCCTTTCGATCCCTGTAGGCTTCCAATTGACAGACAAGTTAACACTAGAGTGCTTGCCTAGATTCACTGCATTGCAATTAAATTCTTTAAAAGAAAATATAGGCATGGATCATAGGAATGCATCACTTCATTTGGGGCTGCGGTATGCTTTATAAACCGTTCAACGCTACAGCTTCTACACATGGTAAACTATTTTTAGAATACCCCGCCGCTATTTTAAATTTAGTAGAATTAGTAGGATCTCTTTTATGAATTAGATTCTCAACGGTGGTTCATTTGCTAAACCTTTGAGAAAACAATCATTATGAAATACTCAATTCTATTTTTATTATTAATTGTGTTTGCTTGTGATTCATTAAATGATACCAAAACGATAGAAGTTACAGACCATGAAACTAGGTTTTTCAATGTAACTATAGAAGGAAAGATAAATGGAGTAGAATCTTGTGGCATTGATGCTTCTAAATGGGCCTTAGTATTTGAAACAAAAGCCGAACCCGACACTGTGTTTATTGCTCCAGATGGTGATATCTCGGGTCAAGTTATTCAACTAAAGTCTAAAATTCACTACGAAGCTTGTTGCTTGGTATATGTGTATGTTTCACCAGATTGTCCGCACAAGTCTATGGCCTCTCTTATTGATCTTGAAATGGATACACTCATTAATAACATTGAATTTTGTGTAAATGAATCTCAAGATATTGAAATCCCTTACATTGATGATACACCTATAACTCTCGAGGTTAAGGGGGTAGATCATCCTGATTTTGACTATCGTAAACTAAAATTTGACGCGCCGTTTTTAGAAGAACCGGTCATTTTAAAAAAGGATGAGTCTTATTTTTTTACAATTGAGCCAGGATCATTCCAATATCGGTACAAAGACAAATTCTCAGAATCGTTAGGTTGGGAACATAATAGCTTTTATGCAAAGCAATGCAATGATGCCTATTTAGAGCTTCCATATTAATATTCTTTATCTTATGAAAATCCAATCATTATGAAATACCTATTTCTATTAGCAACACTTTTATTAGTGGCATGTAATCCATTCAATATTAAACCGCCAGAAGATACCAAAGAAGAAAAATTCTTTAATGTGACCATTGATGGAAAAATTTATGGAGTAGAAACATGTGGAATTGACGTATCAAATAGGGTGTTAGTATTCGAAACAAAAGCCGAACCTGATACTGTGTTTATTGAATCTGATGGCCACTTTTATGGACATGTAACCCAACTAAAGTCAAAAATTCATTACGAAGCTTGTTGCTTAGTATATGTTTATGTTTCACCAGATTGTCCGCACAAGTCTATGGCCTCTCTTATTGATCTTGAAATGGATACACTCATCAATAACATTGAATTTTGTGTTAGTGAATCACAAGATATGGAGCTGTTTTATATAGATAAGAGTCCAGTGCAATTAGAACTGATTAATCGAGATGTTGACAGTATCGATTTTCATGAAGTTCAATTTAATGCCGACTTTATTAACGAGGCGATGATACTAAAAAAGGATGCGCCATATTATTTTGATTTGTTGCCTGGAGAATATGATTACAGATATAGAGAACGCTTTACAGATCACTCTACTTGGGTTCATAAAACCATTAACATTGAACAATGCACAGATCCAATATTGGAAATTCCATATTGATGCATTAACCTATATTTTCTTTTTCGCCATTAGTTCGGCTAACTTCTGTTTATATGCATCTTGGTTTTTATGTGCAAATGGCACCGGCTCTTTTATTATGTAATCTGGAATCAGACTGGTCAGTTGATCAGAGGTTTCATCTAATACCAATCGGTAGGTTGGAAACCTGACTTTAATACCTGTATTAGTTAGGCTAAGCTCAGGAAAAGAGGCACCATTATTACCATTATATCCGCCAATGCAAGGTGTGCCAATAAATGTCGCTGCGCTATATTGTTTAAGCCATGAAGTGCACATGGTAGATGTAGAACCAGTAAGCCCATTTATCAAAACATAGATATTACCTGAAAAATGTTTTTTCGCCGGTTTTTTTGAAAACTTAAAATAGAAACCTTGTCGATCTTTTCTAAGTCGATAGAGGTCTCTGGTAAAATATTTTATCCTAGATAAGGCGTGTTGGCATTTTCCTTTTGTAGATAAATATGGAAACGGTTTGAGACTAGGTTCAACAATTTTATAAGAGAAGACAGTATCTACCAAGTGTTTGGTTAAGACCTGACCAGCCCCTCTATCTCCGCCTTGGTTATCTCTAAGGTCAAGGATTAGTATATTGGATTCTTGCTTTTGAATCTCTTCAAATACACGCTTGAAAAACCGCTTGTCGCTTTTGCGAAATTTTTTCAATGTTAATGTAGCGGTGTTGCCTTCAAAAAGAAGTGTGTTATTACCATTCTTTACATCGTAGAGGCTTTCGTTTTGCGAAGAATCAACTTGCTTTATAGCCTCGAGAGTCAACTTGGTTTGATCTGTTAAAACGTTGTAGGAGTCTGGAAATATAAAGTATGATGAAATCCATTCTCTTGATGTATTATAAAATAATTGAGAACCTGCGAAAGGTCCGACTCCATCACTCGGATGATACAATTGAATGTCCTTGATGATTTTAGCAGATGGTAGGCCATTTATAGAAAGTACTTTTTGGATTTGACTAGAAAGCAAGACGAATAACGCATCTTCATAAATGCGAAGTTCGTATGGAAAATATTGTCGTTCTACATTCTCTAAATAAGGGTGTCGCAAGATACTTGTATGAGAACATCCAATTTCGGATAGTGCTCTTCTAAAAACCCAATATGTTTCATGCTCTAGATAGGTTTTTTTATCATCTAGTTTAAAAGCATTTATAAATGCATCTAAATGGTATTTAGGTGATTCTTCATCTAGATAATTTATGGGATGTCCTTTTTTTACAGCTTCATTTAGGAATAGCAGATCTTCAAGTATTAGTGCTTTGGACCAGGTATTTTGACCGCTAAGATTTAGGCTAAGTGTTAAAAAAAGCAATGTGGAAGCTATACTAATTTTCATTTTCTCAATTTAAAAAAGAGCTGCCTTAGAATCAATTTTCTATCAAGAAAAAAGCTGTCTATATTATTTGCTACCTTACATATATGATGAGGACCTTTTTATTAGCACTTTTTTCCTTGTGCGTTTTTAAATCAATTTCGCAAAATAAGGTCATGGACGAAACGGTCTATGACATTTGGAAAAGCATTGATGAATCCAAGATCACTAAGAATGGCGATTGGGTTGTGTATACGGTAAAACCCCATAAAGGGGATAATGAAATTCATTTTTACCATACACGGTCTAAACGTACCTACAGTTTTGATAGAGGCGAATCTACCAGTATGGACCCAGACGATATGTTTTGTGCCTTTTGGATAAAGCCTCATGCTGACTCTGTTTACCAAATGCGAAAACGAAAAGTGGCTGACGATAAACTTCCTGGAGATACGCTTGCTGTATTTTATTTTGAAGAGAAAAAATTAAGCAAAATCCCAAATGTTTCAGAATTTCAATTGCCAAGCGAATGGGGTGGCGTATTAGCATATAAACGTGAGTCTCTTACAGCAGAGTTAGACTCAACGGCGTATAAAGCACTTGTAAAAGATGAGAATGCGGAAAATGGCGGACGTTACATAATCCGTCAAGTGGATAGTGAAGCAGACATTGCCATTCCATTTTGCAAAAAGCTGGTTTTTTCACCTAAAAAAGGATGGTATGCTTATGAAACAACAGGACAAGATACGCTCAATGAGACCGCATTATATCTAAGGGATTTAGCTGCAAGAGACCCTCGTCTTGTCACTAAGGAAGAAGGAAAATATTCCAATATTTCATTTTCTGAGAAAGGTAAGTATGTAAGCTATGTGGCAAACTATGATACCACTGATGCTCAGATAACGCCTTTCGAATTATTTGTAAGCGAAGTAAAACTGCCAAAGCCGCGATTAGTAGCAGATAATTCTTCTCCCTTTTTAGACAATGGTTGGATTCTTAATGGTGATAAAAAAGCGCATTTTTCTAAGGATGAATCTCGTTTGTTTTTTTATTCGCAAAGAGAACCGGTACTACAAGACACAAGCATTTTAGACGATGAAATTGTAGATGTTGAAGTGTGGACATCGGCAGACAAATTATTATATACTCAACAAGAAAATAGGCTGGATAGGGAGAAGCGCCGAGGGTATAGCCATGTGATGGATCTTAAAACCGGAACCATACAATCACTGGCGGATACTCAGTATGATGAAGTACGATTGTTTGACGAAGGAAACGGAAATATGGCCTTCGCCTTTGATGAAAAGCCCTATCATAAAATGATTAGCTATGAAGGCTATCCAGATAAAAACCTAGCATTAATAAACCTTACGACAGGTAATAAAGAAGAGGTGATCAAAAGGCTAAATGGTTTTCCTAATTGGTCAGGCGAAGGGAAATACATTTACTGGTATGATAGAAGGGCAAAAGTGTACAAAGCACTCGATGTCGCCAAGAAGAAAGAGCTGGTTCTTACCGATAATGATGAGGTTTTATTTTACAATGAGATCCATGACCAACCCGCAGATCCTTGGAATTATGGAACCTTGGGCTGGAGCACGGATGACAAGGCCCTATATGTTTACGATCGATATGATATTTGGAAAATTGTACCGGGTACTAAACGGAAAAATAAACGTATTACCAATGGTCGTGATCGTCAATTACGCGTCCGCCATATAAGTCTGGATGATGAAGTCACTAATTTTCCAGAAGACACGACATTACTCGTGTCCATATTCAACGAAAATGATAAATCAGGTGGCATAGCTTGGCTAGATTTGAGTACTGGAACTTTGGAAGAAATTGAATCGGGGCCATATCAGTATCGCCGAAATTTCATAAAAGCAGAAGAGGCAAATGATATAGTTTTTACTCGAGAAAACTTTGAAACGTTTCCTAACCTAATTCATACAGCCGGAGATTTTAAAGACCTCAATGTATTCAGTGACGCTAATCCACAACAAAGCGAATATGCTTGGGGTACTATTGAATTAATTCGATGGAAAACGGAATCAGGAAAGGATATGCAAGGCATGTTGGTTAAGCCACCCGGGTTTGACCCAGAGAAGAAATATCCTATGCTTGTCAATTTCTATGAAAAAAGTGCCCAAAATTTGCACCGGCATAGAGCGCCCTATGCGCATCGATCCACCATAAATTATAGCTATTATGCTAATCAAGGATATGTCATTTTTAATCCAGATGTGCCCTATACAATTGGATACCCTGGTGACAGTGGCTTAGAGGCAGTCATGTCTGGCGTGGACGCTGTGTTGGAGTTAGGTTTTGTAGACGAATCTCGTATGGGTTTGCAAGGACACAGTTGGGGTGGATACCAAGTGGCATACATTCTTGTAAAGACAGGCCGCTTTGCTTGTGCTGAATCCGGAGCACCTGTGGTAAATATGACGAGTGCCTATGGGGGTATTCGATGGGGCAGTGGAATGAGTCGAATGTTTCAGTATGAAAAAACGCAATCTAGATTAGGTGCTACCTTATGGGAAGCACCAGAGCGCTACCTTGAAAATTCACCACTCTTCGAATTGGATAAGATGACAACACCGGTACTGATCTTACATAACGACAAGGATGGCGCAGTACCATGGTATCAAGGTATTGAATATTTCGTGGCTCTCCGGAGATTAAATAAAGAGGCCTGGTTTCTAAACTATAATGATGAACCGCATTGGCCAGTTAAAAGACAAAATAGATTGGATTTTAATAAAAGGATGCAGCAATTTTTTGGATATTATCTTAAAGGAGAGCCCATCCCGCAATGGATGCACAAGGGCGTATCTCCAATGGATAAAGGAATAAATCAGGGTTTAGAATATCTCAATAAGTAGCTATTATGAAATATATCATTTCAGTCTTTTTACTTTCTTTTTTTAGTATGGTCCAATGTCAATCCTTTGATTTTCCAGAAGATTGGGTAGGTAATTATTCGGGGATAATGCTTATGCATTATCCGCAAGCCAATCGAGTGGATACTGTGAATGTCTTTTTTGAGATCAATGAAATTGAACCCGATTCTAGCTGGACGTATGTTATGTCATATGACAGCAAAAAATATGGAGATATAATCAAAGAATATCAAATTATTCTTCCCAATAAAGACAATAGGTATTTATATCATTTAGACGAAAAGGATGGCATTATTATCGAAATGACCCATATGGCAAATACCATGTATAGCAACTTTTCCGTAATGGGCAGTTATCTGACCTCGAGAATGGAGCGAGTAGAAGGAGGAATTGCCTTTGAAATCGTGTCTACTAAAGAAGAACCTAGCTTACAGACAGGGATTGAAGACCCAGATGAACCTATTGAAGTCTTCAGCTATGCACCATTTACCGTCCAACGTGTCTTTTTAGAAGAAGTAGATTAATTACATTTAATCGAAAATTAGCCGTCTTCCATCGATTCAATATAATTGCGGCTGAGCTATTACTTAATTTGATATCTCGAAAAACAGATATCATGAAAAAATTTTTGACTTTTATGCTAATCGTATGCATGTCTTCATTGATGGAGGCCCAAGATGCTGACACTAAACCGGGGGATGTGAACCTTCCATCTACTACGGCTGAATTAGAAACATTGGCATCAAATGAAACAGGTAGTTTTACCTATAGTGTTTCAGATTATTTTCAAAAACCCAATCAATCGACCTTTAGGTTTTCTCCCAATGGAAAGTATTTGTCCTACCGAGAAAAGGATGATGCAGCCAAAACACATGTCTATGTAAAAAACACAGACACAGGAGAAACGATCAGAGCTATTGAAGAAAAAGAAGAATTAATCAGAGGCTACTTTTGGGCCAATGATGATCGATTATTATACATTAAGGATCAAGGAGGTAACGAGAATTATCAATTGTTTGCAGTTGACCTAGATGGTGCAAATGAAATGGCCTTGACCCCATATGAAGAAGTTAGAGTGGAGTTTGTTGAGATTCTGGAAGACCAAGAAGACTACATCATTATCTTGATGAACAAAGAGAATCCACAAATCTTCGAACCGTATAAGATTAATATCACCAATGGTGATTTGGAGAAATTGTATACTAACAATGATCCTGCAAACCCAATAGCCGGGTACGATTTTGATAAAGATGGTAGACTTAGAGCCTTTACGCAACAGCAAAATGGCACTGAATACGTACTGAAATATCAAGATGAAGAAGGTGGTGAGTTTAGAGAAATCATGAGAACAAATTGGAAGGATAATTTTAGCATCTCTGGCTTTGATTATAATAATGACAATCCTCATGCTGCGTACGTACGCTCAAATCTAGAGTCCGATACGGAGGAAATAATATTGTATGATCTTAAGGAAGGAACTACACTTAAAAGAGTTTTCCGTGATGAGATTTATGACGCTGGAGGTATGAGCCGATCTCGTAAAAGAAATTGGGAGGTAGATTATTTTTATTACACCGGAGAGAAATTCACCATTCTTCCTGTGAGTGACACTTTCAAAGGATTATATAATCGCTTTAAAGAAGTTTTTGGAGACCAACAATTCTATATCACAAGCAAGACGAAAGAAGAAGATAAGTATTTATTATATGTAACGAGTGATAAGCTCTATGGTAAATATTATATGTATGATAAGAATAAAGATGAAGTAACAGAACTCTTTGATCTTATGCCAAATCTGAATCCGGAGGATATGGCAGAAATGCGTCCTATTAAATTTAAAAGTAGAGATGGCTTGGATGTGTATGGGTATATCACGATCCCTAACAAAGCCAAGATGGGTGAAAAAGTACCTGTTATTGTAAATCCTCATGGAGGACCATATGGCCCGAGAGATGAATGGGGCTTCAACCCTGAAACACAGCTTTTTGCAAGTAGAGGTTATGCTACGCTTCAAGTAAATTATAGGGGCTCTGGAGGATACGGCAAGTCATTTTGGCTAGCGGGTAGTAAGCAGATTGGCCGTAAAATGCTTGATGATTTGGAAGACGCCGTTGCCTATATAAAGCAAGAAGATTGGGTAGATGGTGATAAGATCGCAATTTATGGCGCTTCGTATGGTGGATTAGCTACACTAGGAAGCCTTGTGAAAACACCAGATCTTTACACTTGTGGTATTGACTACGTAGGTGTTTCTAATTTATTTACGTTCTTCAAATCATTCCCTCCATATTGGAAACCCTATTTGGCTCAAGTTTATGAGCAATGGTATGATGCAGAATCTGAAGAGGATCAAGAGATTATGAAACAAGTATCTCCTGCATTGAATGTTGATAAAATCACAAAGCCATTATTTGTGGTTCAAGGTGCGAATGACCCAAGAGTGAAGATCGATGAGTCGGATCAGATTGTGAAGAACCTAAGAGATAGAGGTGTGGATGTGCCATACATGGTAAAATATGATGAAGGCCATGGTTTTGGTCACGAAGGAAATCGAATTGAATTATACAAATCTATGATGGGCTTCTTTGCGAAGCATTTGAAATAACAATCATAGGGGTAATAATATAAAGAGGCCATTCATGTAGTGAGTGGTCTCTTTTTGTTTTAAAGCATCTTGTGTAGATTGGGTCTAAATAAGCGACCATATTGGATGAAAACACATACAAATACTGCTTTGAGCCTGTATTTTAGGGTTTTTATGGTCAATGTTATTGATCATTCGCAATAGTATGCTTTCAAAGCACCATATATACGGTGGATTTTGTAGCTAAAATGGGTATGCATTAGGCTTGTTTAATATATTTGCGATGATTTTGGCATTGCCAGTAGCGTAAGGCTACTTTTTTCGTACGAAAAGCTGAGAAAACATATGCTTACCACGATTTTGATAATAGTTGGCGGGTTCATCCTTTTAGCCTCTATTCTTTCCATTGCTGATAATTTACTCCAAATAGAAGCTAAAAAGTCTGGGATAGATACGGCTAAAGAAAATATGAGCCTATTTCCACGAATTGGAGATCTATTTAAAAAGAAGGCACCTTCATTTGCAAAAGATAATTATCACAGTCTGACAAAAGGACATAATATTAAGTTGAGCGGAGAGGCTCAGGGTCCTGTTCAAGATGTCCACGTTAATCGTTTTGCTATACAACCGCCTAACTTTAGAGGTATTGCACCTATTCCTAAAATGGAAGTGAATATAGGCGACGAAGTAAAAGCGGGTGATGTTTTATTTCATGATAAAGCAAATCCAGCCATTAAATACACATCTCCAGTAAGTGGTGAATTGGTAGAATTAAACCGAGGCGAAAAGCGATCTATCTCTGAGATTGTGATATTAGCGGATAAGGAGCAAAAACACAAAAAGTTCGATGTGCCTTCATTAGAAGGAGATACGGTTTCAGCGAATATTAAGGACACCTTGATGGAGGCTGGATTATGGCCTTTGATAAACGCTCGTCCATTTGATGTAATTGCAGATCCTACCGTTACACCTCGTGATATTTTTATTTCAGGATTCAACACGGCGCCTTTATCTCCAGATATGGATATAGTGGTGGATGGAAGAATGGATGAATTCCAAAAAGGGATTGATGTGCTTAATCATCTAACAGACGGTACCGTGTTCCTTTCTTTAGGTGTCGATAACAAAGGAGGGGTATTAGCGTCTACAAATAATGCTGAGATCCATTGGTTCTCGGGACCACATCCGGCTGGAAATGTAGGAGTACAGATCCATCATATTTCACCTATAAAGATGAAGGATGTAGTTTGGACTTTGGATGTGCAAGATGTGATCAGTATTGGAAATCTTTTCAAGAATGGAACGGTTGATTTGCGTCGTGTCGTGGCATTGACAGGCGCTTCCATGAATGAGAATAAATTTGTTCGAACATCAGCTGGAGCCAATATTGGCGAATTAGTTGGAGATTCAATTACTGTAGATAACTACAGGATAGTAGCAGGTAATGTATTGACGGGAAAGGAAACGAGCACTAGCAAGTACCTAAACATCAGTGATAATCAAATTACTGTGTTGAAGGAAGGAGATGAACATGAACTTTTTGGTTGGTTATTGCCAGTTTCACCGAGACCGAGTGTATCTGGTACATTCCCAAATTTCTTATTTCCAAATTTCAAGTTTGATCCAGATACCAACACGCATGGTGAAAAAAGAGCTTTCGTTGTGACTGGTGAATATGAAAGGATGTTACCTATGGATATCTATCCACAGCATATTATGAAAGCAATCATGAGTAATGATTACGAAAGAATGGAAGGATTAGGCATTTTAGAATTGAGTGAGGAAGATGTGGCTCTTTGTGAGTTTGCCTGTACTTCAAAACAACCTCTGCAAAGTATCCTGAGAACTGGATTGGATATGATGCGTGAGCAGATGTAACATTGAACATTAGCATAATTTATATAGTTAGAGATATACAATGGGATTACTTGATTTTTGGAAACGAATAGAACCCGATAAGAAGAAAAGTCCGTTCCTCCATACGGCATATGATGCCTTTTTCACATTTATGTACTCACCTAAATCGGTTACGAAAGGCGGTGTGCATATTCGTGATGGAATGGACCTAAAAAGAACCATGGTGCATGTGGTTATAGCCATGCAGCTATGTTATTTATTCGGGACATATAATATTGGGCATCAACACTTTGTTGCTGCCGGACAATACCTTGGCTTCTTGGAAGGTTTTCACTTAAAACTAGCCCATGGCTTAATTAAGTTATTACCTCTTTTTATTTGGACCAATGTCGTTGGTTTGGGGATTGAATTTTATTTCGCTGCGAAACGTGGGCATGCGGTTGAAGAAGGATTTTTGGTTTCGGGAGCGCTTATACCCCTAATTATGCCTCCAGATTTACCTATTTGGATACTTTGTGTTTCGGTTGCCTTTGCCGTAATAATTGGAAAAGAGGCCTTTGGTGGAACCGGCATGAATATTTGGAACGTAGCTTTATTAGCTCGTGTATTTGTGTTCTTTGCTTATCCGACCACCATATCAGGAGACACCGTATGGGTAAGTGGTTTTGCTGACGCTGAAGGAAATATGAGCCTAGCACCTGGTGCTATGGCTGATTATGGCTTTTGGCATAACCTCTGTAATACCTTATTTGGCTGGATAGGCATTGATGGCTTTAATGCCGCAAAAACAGCCGTAGTGGATGGTTACTCAGGTGCTACACCACTAGCATTAGCCTATGCAGGAGGTTGGGAGGCCGTGACCGAGCAATATTCTGCAGCCCAAATGTGGTGGGGCACTATTCCAGGTTCGGTTGGGGAGACTTCAAAGATATTTATACTATTAGGTGCGATATTCTTGATTGTCACTCGGGTGGCTAGCTGGCGAATTATGGTGAGTATGTTTTTAGGTGCGGTAGCTATGTCATTATTATTAAATGCGTGGGGAGCGACGCCATTTATGACAGTACCTTGGTACTATCAATTCTGGATGGGTAGTTTCTTCTTTGCAATGGCATTTATGGCCACTGATCCCGTAACTGCTTGTTCGACTAATAGAGGTAAGTGGATATACGGATTCCTTATAGGATTTATAGGAATGATTGTACGGGTGATGAACCCAGCTTATCCAGAAGGATGGATGCTTGCGATATTATTTTTAAATACTTTCTCAGCGCTCATAGATCATTATGTTCTAGAAGCGAATATTTCAAAAAGATTAAGCCGTGCATAGTACAAGACAAACGATAATATTCGTATTCATAATGACAGCTATAGTTGCTTTAGTGCTGTCATTTATGTCTACGGGGTTAAAACCGGTTCATGATAAAAATGAAGCGGTATATAACAAAAAAGCCATTTTATCTGCTGTAAAAGATCAGATTGGGGATGGTTTTGATGCATTAACTGATGATCAGATCTCTGATATTTTCACTAAGCAGATCGAGCAAAAAGTGATGGATATGGAAGGTGGATTTATTAGTAAGGAAGATGTGATGGCTGCCGGATATAAAGGAGGTATGGCAGAGAATCTTGATATGGCTAAGGAAAAGAAAAAGCCTGAATCAGATCGTCTGTTGCCGGTATATATTTACACAGCTGATGACAATAAGAAATATTACATTTTCAATGTCCGAGGTAATGGACTATGGGATGAGATTTGGGGCAATATTGCCTTTGAGTCAGATCTAAACACTATTGCCGGTGTATCCTTTGATCATAAAGCCGAAACGCCAGGTTTGGGTGCAGAGATTAAAGATAATAAAGACTGGGCAGGCCAGTTTATTGGGAAGAAAATCTACGCCGACGATGGTATGTATAAATCAGTGGGTGTAATTAAAGGAGGTGCTAAAGATCCAGTTCATGAGGTTGATGGTATTTCAGGTGCCACAATCACAGCAGATGGGGTTGCAGAGATGATGAAGAGAGGGTTAAAGTATTATGAACCATTCATTAAAATGAGTAAAAAAGGCTAAGCCTAAAAAATATTGAATTATGGCAGATGTTCAAGTAGCAAAAAAGGAGGCGGCGTTTGGTTTTGGGAAGAAAGAAAGAAAACTACTAGTTGATCCTTTAAATGATAATAATCCGATAACAGTACAGGTATTAGGAATTTGTTCTGCACTGGCTGTGACGACACTTCTGGACAAAGCTTTGGTAATGTCTATCGCAGTGATCTTTGTATGTGCTTTTGCAAACTTATTCACGTCCTTATTGAGGATGTATATTCCTAAGCAAGTGCGGATGATCGTCCAATTAGTCATTATCGCATTTTTGGTAACAGTGGTTGAGTTAACCTTAAAAGCGGTTGACTATAATATATATAAAGAACTATCCGTTTTTATCGGCCTTATTATCACAAACTGCATAATAATGGGTCGATTGGAAGCTTTCGCCATGGCTAACAATCCTTGGCGATCCTTTTTGGATGGTGTAGGAAATGGAATTGGTTATGGAATCATTTTGATTATTGTAGCTATGATCAGAGAATTCTTTGGGAAAGGCTCGTTACTAGGATATAAGATCTTAGGGCCAAGTTCAGATTTTCTGATTACCATTCCAGGCTATCAACCGAATAACTTGATGGTTTTATTCCCGTCAGCGATGTTTGTTATTGGTGTTTTAATTTGGGTCCACAGAGCATGGAACCGTAAACTTATTGATATTTCATAATCACAGATCATGGGTGAATTAGTAAATATATTTATCAAATCTGCCTTTATTGAGAACCTTGCCCTAGCGTACTTCTTGGGTATGTGTTCATATTTGGCAGTTTCAAAATCAGTAAAGACAGCCTTTGGTTTAGGTCTAGCTGTAATTTTCGTATTAGGTATAACAATGCCAATTAACTGGGTCATTAACACAGCATTATTAAGTGAAAATGGCTTATTTGGGATGGATCTTACCTTTTTGCGATTAATCCTTTTCATTGCAGTTATTGCATCAATGGTACAATTGGTAGAAATGGTCATTGAAAAAGTATCACCATCTCTATATAACTCACTAGGTATATTCTTACCATTGATCACAGTAAACTGTGCTATCCTTGGAGGCTCTTTATTTATGGTATCAAAAGAGTATAACTTCGGAGAATCAGTAGCTTTTGGACTAGGGGGTGGTTTTGGATGGTTCTTGGCGATTGTAGCTATTGCAGCAATACGAGAGAAAATTCGATATTCTGCAGTGCCAGGTCCATTGCGAGGATTGGGTATGGCTTTCATACTCACTGGTTTAATGGGTATGGCATTTATGAGTTTGATGGGTATCGACCCAGCAGCATTTTAATATAGATAATACGTAAAAAGAAATAATATGGCTATTTCATTATTAGCATTGGGACCCATCTTAGCAGCACTCGCTGTTTTCTGTGGTGTTATTTTGGCTTTGTCTATGCTTTTGATTTATGCACGTAAGCAATTAGTCCCTCAAGGTGAGGTTAAGTTAATAGTTAATGGTGATACCGAAAACCCGATGATGGTGAGTCCTGGTGTTACCTTACTATCCGCTCTATCTGATAAAAGTGTATTCCTTCCATCGGCTTGTGGTGGAGGTGGAACGTGTGCCATGTGCGAATGTCATGTAGATGCTGGAGGAGGGGATGTATTACCGACAGAAATGAATCACTTGACAAAGAAGGAAGCTGAAGAAGGTATGCGATTAGCATGCCAAGTGAAGGTGAGAAATGATATGGAGATCAGAATTCCAGAAGAAATATTTGGGATTAAAAAATGGGAATGCGAAGTGGTATCTAATTATAATGTAGCTTCATTTATTAAGGAGTTTGTTGTAAAACTTCCAGAAGGAGAAACATTAGATTTCGAATCAGGTGGATATATCCAAATCGATGTGCCAGAGATTACCGTGCCATTCCAGGATATGAATATTGACGCACATCCTGATCATCATGATCAAAAAGATAAATTCCAATCAGAGTGGGATAAGTTCAATTTGTGGCCACTAAAAATGGTGAACGATGAAGAGCAATTTAGAGCGTATTCAATGGCTAACCATCCCGCTGAAGGAAACATTATAAAACTAAATATCAGAATTGCTACTCCACCTTGGGATAGAGGAAAGAATACTTGGATGGATGTTAACCCTGGTGTTTGTTCTTCTTACGTATTTGGATTAAAGCCAGGTGATAAGTGTACAATTTCAGGACCCTATGGTGAATTCTTCATTAAGGATACAAAGAAAGAAATGGTATACATAGGTGGTGGAGCCGGTATGGCGCCATTACGTTCGCATCTATTCCACTTATTCCATACTTTAAAAACTACCGATAGAAAGGTATCATATTGGTATGGAGGTAGAACCAGAAGAGAGTTATTTTATATCGAGGAGTTTAGAAAGATCGAAAAGGAGTTTCCAAATTTCAAGTTCTATGTAGCGCTTGATAATCCGTTAGAAGAAGATAACTGGCAAATAAAAGAAAATATAGACGCTCCAGGCGATGGTTTTAAAGGATACATAATGAGCGTATGTTATGAAGAGTATTTGAAGAACCACCCTGAGCCTGAAGAAATAGAGTACTATTTCTGTGGTCCGCCAATGATGAACCAGTCGGTTATAAAAACATTGGACGAGTTAGGTGTTCCAGAAGAGAATATTTCTTTCGATGATTTCGGAGGATAAGAACCATGTGATTTAAACATGAACATAGGAAAGCCCGCTTCTTTTGAAGTGGGCTTTCTGATTTTTAGTAACTTCCCTTTAGAAGAAATTAAAATGGCGAAGAATACGAATACTATTAAAGGAGGAAGTAATAACGATCTATATAAGGTGCATTGGCAAAAAGAGAATGCTAAGGCTATAGTATTGATTGTTCATGGTTACGGTGAACATATTGAGCGCTATAATGAGGTGGCTGAAGCATTCAATGCAGCAAACTATGATGTGTATGGGTATGATTTTAGAGCACATGGTCGTTCCGAAGGGACTGATTGTTTTATGGCTGATTTTAATGAGTATTTGGATGATTTATCAAATGTATTAGACACGATTACACTTGATCGCCCCTTCTTTTTTTATGGTCATAGTGTAGGCGCCCTCACTACAATCACTTATTTATTAGAGCGAGGAAAACCTACAAATTTTAAAGGTTGTGTTTTTACAGGTCCAGCTTTAAAAGTATCAGAAGACCTGTCTCCATTTTTACAAAAGATATCACCGCTAGTAGCCGCGATAGCGCCTAAATTTAAAGCAGCTGCTCTTCCAGTAGATGGCATTTCGAAAGTGCCAGAGGTACAAGAAAATTATAAAAAAGACCCTTACATATATAGTGGGAAACTTTACGCTGCTCCTGCCAATCAAATTCTAAAGAAGAATAAAGAGATGCAACAGAATTTTAGTAAGATTGACTTTCCGTTTTTGACTATGCATGGTAAGGATGATACGATCATTGAACCTCAAAGTTCTGAGCTTTTGTATAATGGCGCCTCTTCGAATGATAAGGAAATTATCATGTGGGACAATCTCGCTCATGAAATTATGCGCTCCTTTGAAAAGGAAGCGGTTATAGGGAAAATGACGGAGTGGATTGCGGCAAGATGCTAAGTTTGAGAATTAAGTAGAACCTTACTTTACCCCGACGTTTACTTAACTTCCTAATTATATTCAAGTATGGCTGTGTACAATTTTGTAAATTAAATGGTCACACTGTCTGTCTTGGAGTCGTTTTAAGAAAAACTTCCTTAGTATGCAGTCTCTAAAATCAAGAGCTAGTTTAAAACCTTACCTTACTATAAGGTTTATAAAATCGTGTTTCCTAGGTATCATGTATTTAACTGTACCTCATAGGTTACTGACTACTTCTTTGGTATTTGCATTTATAGTTACCCAAAATGGCTTTTGTCAATATCAATTTCTTGATCCTATTGAAGAACACATACTCACATTAGAAGGGAATAAAGATGCCATCATGCCAAATTTGGTTGACATAGATGGAGATGGAGATCTTGACATACTTGGTGGTGGAAAATTTCAAGCTCATTCTACATTTAGATTTAGCTACATAGAGAATAAAGGGGACTCCTCAAATCCTATTTTCGAAGAAATAGTCTTATCTCCTTTTGGTTTAGATTGGAACCCGCAGTCATTAAATCTTAAATCCGCAGATCTTGATAACGATGGTGATTTTGATCTGGCATATATATCAAGGAATGGGGCAAGCCCTTTTATATATTATATTGAAAATATTGGGACAGCACAAACCCCGCAATTTAGTGAAGAACAAGTTTTTGAAACAGGCGGATTTTGGAGTGGAGAAAGTACTAGTTTTGACTTTGCGGATTTTGATGAAGATGGGGATCTAGACCTTGCGGTAGTAAAGGCAGGAGGCGGTTGGGATTCTAAAGTTTTTGTGCATTACATTGAAAACCAAGGAGACGCAGAAACTTTTGACTTTTCTGGTCCGGTTTCTGAAAATCCGCTGGCAGAAAGCAGTATTGAATTAAACTTTGGGGTATATCCGCATTATGTGAATGTGGAGGATTATGATAATGATGGTGATCCAGATATAATATTGCATAGTTATATTTCTGTTTTTGATAATTTTTCTGCATTCTTATTTTATTCTAGAAACAAAGGCAACTTACAGTTCACTGAAGGAAAACGGATTGCTAACCTAGGTGGTGGTCCTGAAGACCAATTTAGAATACGCTCCAGTGCTTCAGGAGATTTAGATGGGGATGGTGATATTGATATCTTAAGTTTAGGAGGACCCGACAACCAGCTCTTTTCTACAAATTTCTACTTTACAGAAAACACAAATTCCACAGCAGTGGATGTAGACGGAGATGGATTTACTACATCTACTGACTGCAACGATAACGATGCTTCTATTAATCCAGCTGCTGATGAAATCCCAAATAATAACATAGATGAAGATTGTGATTGCAATGCACTAGTTATTGATAATGATGATGATGGATATAACTCAGATGAAGATTGTGATGACAATAATTATGACGTCAATCCAGGGGCGAGTGAAATACCTTATAATGACATTGATGATGATTGCAACCCTTTAACGGATGATGATGACTATGATGGCGATGGTGTGTTTGTAGATGAAGATTGTGATGATTTCGATCCTAATGTGTACCCTGGAGCGGAAGAAATTCCAAATAATGATATTGATGAAGATTGTGATGGAGAAGCGCTAATAATCGATGAAGATGGCGATGGCTATAATTCCGATGAGGATTGTGATGATAATGATCCAATGATATTCCCTGGTGTAGCATGCGATGATGGTGACAATTGCACAATCAATGATTTGTTAAATGAAGCCTGTGAATGTCTTGGACAATTTCAAGATACGGATGAAGATGGGGTTTGTGATATAGACGATTGTTTCCCACTGAATCCTTCCATATTTCCAGGCAATGACGAAACGCCTTATAATAGTATAGATGATGATTGTGATCCCAACACACCAGATGATGATTTGGACGGTGACGGATATACATATTTATCTGGTGAAGATTGTGATGATAGTAATCCAGAAATAAACACAATGACTATGGAGGAATGTAATGGCTTGGATGACAATTGTGACGGACAGATAGATGAAGGGTTTACAACAACGATTTATTATTCTGATTCTGATGGCGATGGATTTGGGGACCCTAACACCGCGCAAGAATTGTGCATACAGCCGACTGGGACCGTAACTAACTCAGGGGATTGTAATGATATGGATCCAACTATTTTTCCTGGCGCTGAAGAATTATGTGATGATATAGATAATAATTGTAACGGCACTGTAGATGAAGGCTTGGTATTTATTATTTATTACTTAGATGAAGATGGTGATGGTTTTGGAGATCCGGATACAGGACAAGAACGGTGTATTCAGCCTTCAGGAACAGTCACCATAGCAGGGGATTGTGATGATGCTGATCCAGACATAAATCCTGATGCCTTAGAAATTTGCGATGCTATTGACAACAATTGTAACGGCTCCATTGATGAAGATTTACCCATTATCACCTATTTTATAGATTCTGATGGTGATGGCTACGGTGTAGACGGTACTGGCGTAGAAGATTGTTTTCAGCCTGCCGGCACTTCACTTATACCAGGCGATTGCGATGATGAGAACCCAGAAATATTTCCAACCGCTGAGGAACTTTGTGATGATATAGATAATAATTGCAATGGAGAGATAGATGAGGGCCTTGAGATAATAACCTTCTATTTTGATCAAGATGGTGATGGCTTCGGCGAAATAGATAGTGATCTTCAAGACTGTTATCAGCCTAATGGTACAGTATTAATAGGAGGTGATTGCGATGATCTAGATCCAAATATAAATCCCGATGCGGAAGAAATCGAAGGAAATGGTATTGATGAGAATTGTGATGGACTAGATGTACCTTCGTCTAACCATTCCATATTTTCTGAGACAATTCGCATCTATCCGAACCCTACTAAGGATATAGTAAGCATAGAATTAGGCGTGTATGCCAATGTCCATATATCCTTATTTGATATTTCTGGTCAACTTGTAAAAGATTTTGGAACCGAGAAAATCATTTCTTTGAAAAGCATAACTTCAGGAACCTATGTACTTCGGATTAAAGATTTGAATACTGGCCAACAAGCTATTAGAATACTTAACAAAATGGATTGATATTGACTCAGATGAGTAAGATAGGTGCAAAATTTTGGCTTCGATTGTTTTTGATATTGTCCATTATTGGGGTGAGCATTTTCTTTTTATTCAAAGAGGAAATCAAGGAGAATAAAATTTATAAAACTAAGATGGATGCCTTGAATGTAATTTTAGAAGCTGAATCACCTAGTGAAGCAACAGAACAAATAATGGAAATTATTGATTCCAATTTTCGTAAAGAAGCACCTAATGAAAATAGTATACAATAAGTTGGGTTAGCCAAAGTTTAGGTGCTAGAAAGCTATGAACGCCTGCTGCCAAAAGTTGGATTTTAGTAGACTAAGAAACGGAGAACCCATAGACTATTCCGATATAAAACTGCGTTTTATGCATTCGAAACTAGATCATTGAAAAGAGTGTTACGCTATATATTCATTTTGTCATTGCTAGTCTTTCTAGGATTAGCTGGGCTAGTGTTTTGGGCTTCGTCACCTAATCATGGACTTCAAGACTATAATACCTTAATCACAAAAGAGTTTGAATCAGAGGCTTTGGACGACTCATTGCTGCAAGTGGTTACCTATAATATTGGCTTCTTAAGTGGGATGACAAACAACCGGGTGGTTGATACAGATAAATCATTGTATGAGCAAAACTTACGTACGGTCTTATCTAAGCTTGCCGATATAAACCCTGATATAATTTGCTTACAAGAGGTGGATTATAATTCCGACAGATCTTTTCATGTAGATCAGCAAGAGGCTATTCAAGAATTAGGTTACGGCTATGCGGGTAAGGCAGTAAATTGGGATGAAAAGCATTTGCCTTTTCCAGGTAGCCCTTTTGATTTTTCTTCTCATTATGGTAGCGTATTTTCGGGACAATCGATCGTAAGTAAGTTTCCTTTATCAGATATAAAGCGCATCGTATTAGAACGATCTAAGCAACTCCCTTTTCATGTGGGACCATTTTATATAGAACGACTGATGCAAAGAAGTACGGTGAATGTTAATGGACGAAATATCCAATTAATGAACGTGCACCTTGATGCTTTTGACCCGATGGCCCGAACAAAACAAATCACTTTCATAAAAGAGTATGTTGAGGACATTATAGATGAGGGACCCATGTTATTAGTGGGTGATTTTAATGATGATATAGAGTTAGACTCGTCTTGCCTTTCCGTATTAACTTCGATCCCAGACTTGGCGGTTGCGGAGACTGGCGAAGTACTAGAATCCAGGACCTTTCCTTCTGATGATCCAAAGGAACGTCTAGATTATATTTTTTATAATCGGGCATTCATTGAGATGCTGGATGCTTCCGTCTTACATGAATTTGGGACGTCTTCCGATCATTTGCCAGTGCTCATGTCCTTTAGATTAAAAGAAACAAAGGGGCAGTAAGAGATTGTAAAAAAGAAATGCAGAATTATATTACAATCTGCATTTATAGTCGTATCTAGTCTATTCCTTAAAATACGGCTGATGCAAATATTACAAAGTCTACTTACGATCGTGTGTCTACTTTCATGGAGCCTGTCCTTTGGTCAAAATATACCTATTGACTTTGAGGAAGACGGTATCGGCGCTGATTGGAATTGGCGCACCTTTGAGAATGTAACAGATCCGCCTTTAGAAATTATTGACAATCCTGACGCTTCTGGTATTAACGTATCCGAACAAGTCGTGCAGTTTACGGCTCTAGAAGGCGGGATGCCTTTTGCTGGATTTGAATCTATGCATGGTACTGATATTGGTGATTTTGTTATCAATGAATCCAATGCCATTATTCGCATTATGGTGCATAAGCCAGTGATTAGTGATGTAGGTATTAAATTAGTACGAGCGGACAATTGGTCTTTGGGCGAAATTAAAATCCCAAACACCAAAATAAATGAATGGGAACAGCTTAGTTTTGATTTTACCAGCCATATTGGTAATCCGTATGACCAAATAGTGATCTTTCCTGATTTTGATACCCGTGACAGTGATCATATTATTTATATCGACAACATCTATGGCGATGTGGCTACCCCTTCAAGCACACATTCAGATTTATCCTTGGATATAAGCCTTTTTCCAAATCCTGCGGATGATCTTTTGTATGTCAATGTAAATGATGAAGGGAAAACGTATAAAATATACACGATAGCAGGTGAGTTAGTTAAACAAGCTAACTTGTCTAGTTCTGTGATTAATATACAAAGTTTGGAACCAGGCTTGTACTATTTAAAAGTAGTTGACAACAAGGGGTATGCGGTAAACACTTTTATCAAGCAGTAATCATTTTTAGCACATTAAATTAGCGATATGAAATTTTACAATTATGTACTTCTTTTCTTGTGTTTCGGAATACTCTTTAGCTGCAAAGAAGAGCCTGAAGTACACTTCGACCTTTGTCCTAATGATTTTGCACAGTTCCTGATGAATGGTGAGCTAATGCAAACTACACAATCCTCTGCAGGCGGTGAATTTCTCACACCAGAAGGCGCATCATGTGGTATTGCAGCGGCTTTTGATGAAGAGAATAACTATTTGATTCTGAATATTGTGGTTGAGGATCAGCACCTTAATTTTCACGTAGATAATGTGATTCCACTTGAAGCTTTAGCTTTTAGTAATGTGCAATATTCTTATGAAGGTGGTGTAGGTACATTGGTTCATCTTGATTCAGACTTTAGTAATTATATACAGATCAATGGAATCGATGCAGCGGCTGAAAGTATAGAAGGGAATTTCAGTTTCCAGATGAATCATAATGGCGTCCTTTTGTCGATTACCGAAGGTAGTTTTAGATGTAATTATCATGAGATTTAATTTGAGGACCTACTACTAGTAGAGAATGCATGATTTACTTACAAAGGCTGACATCATTGTATTGGTTGATTCGTTTTATGAACGAGTAAAAGAAGACGCTGTAATTGGTCCCATTTTTTTAGAACGAATAGCGTCGGATTCTTGGGATAAGCATATGTCTACTATGTATCGTTTTTGGAATTCTGTATTATTTGGATCCGCGGATTATAGGGGTAATCCATTTTCGCATCACATCGACTTAGGGATAGAAGCTGCTCATTTTGAAAGATGGACCATTCTTTTTGAATCTACACTGCGATCTTTGTTTGCAGGGCCTAATGTAGAAGAAGCTTTGATGAAGGCCCAAAATATGAGAATGATGTTTGAAGCAAAACTAGCGGCTATTCGTTCCAATCCAAATATAAAACCCATCTTGTAATACCTTGCTGCATGGTCATTTCGCACCAGGGGTATGGAAGTCCTTGCTGACGAATGTCAGTGAGGGTCCGTAGGACGGAACACTGGAATCGACCCGGTCCTGATGAAATCAGGAGGGGCCCAAATGCGCTTAGAAATTTGATGTAAGTAACAATCCTATATCTCTATATTGAATGCCAAAACGCTTACCTAAATATTTATTTGTCAGGCAGCCTTTAAAGGTATAGACACCGTGTCTGATACCCTTGTCATAGTACAGTAATCCGTCCATAGACTGTGACTGACCGATCTTGATAAGAATGCCAGTGATGATATTCGAAATGGCAACAGAGGCCGTCCGTGGAACTCGAGACGGTATATTCGGCACACAATAATGGATGACGCCGTGTTCTTTAAATGTGGGTTTGTCCAATGTCGTCATCTTGGATGTTTCTACACAACCGCCTTGATCAATACTTACATCTATGATCACTGAACCTTCTTTCATTTTTTCCACCATCGACTCGGTGACATAGATCGGTGTTCGGCCCAAATCACTGTGCACAGCTCCAATAAGAACATCGGCGCTCATAAGTTGGTATCCTAGGTACACAGGGTTAAAGGTTGAGGTATGCAGCGACTGACCTACCAATGATTGAATGCGCATCAATTTGGAAATGTCATTATCGAAGATCCGGACGCTCGCTCCCAAACCTAGGGCTGCTTTGGTGGCGAACTCACCGACCACACCAGCACCCAGAATCACGACTTTGGCTGGCGGCACTCCAGAAACACCTCCAAGAAGAACCCCACGTCCACCACTAGGTTCACTAAGCAGTTCTGAGGCCACGTTTATCACGCACATACCTGCTAGTTCACTCATCACCCGTACAATTGGAAAGGAACCATTTTCGGCTTGGAGGTATTCCATGGCGATGGCTGTCACTTTCTTTTTAAGGAGGGTACGGATATATTCATCAGTGATATAGGGCAGATGTAGCGGAGCTATTAATGTTTGTCCCGGTTTAAAGTATTGCAACTCCTCCATGGTTGGAGGTGTAATTTTTACTATGATATCCGATTCAAAGACCCGTTTTCTATCATTGGCAATTTCGGCCCCTGCATCCGAGAAATTCATATCTGTGAAGTGAGACTTAAGGCCCGCTTCTTTTTCTACGATTACGTTATGATCATATCCTGCTAAGGACCGAATAGAATTAGGCACTAAGGCCACCCGATTTTCGGCGAGTGTAGTTTCTTTAGGGATCCCAATGCTAAGTGATTGGGTTTTATCCATAACGGCCAACTTTTCGGTTTGTGTAGCGAACTGACCTTCAGTAAAGAAGCTAGAAAATGGGGTTTTTCCTTTGTTTTCGTCCATGATGTGATTTATTTCTTAGTCTCAGAAGAATGATTAATCAATGACACTTCAGCCTCTCTACGACCATCATCTAATAAACGAATAGTAATCAGACAAAGGTTCAGATCTGTATAATTTTCCAATATTAATTTTGGCCACTCTATAATGCAAATATTACTCGAATATAAGTAATCCTCAATGCCAATTTCCCACAAGTCTTCAATGGTATCCAGTCTATATAAATCCATATGATAAATGATGGGATCTTTTCCATACTCTTGGATAATGGAATAGGTTGGGGACGAAACCTCTTCTTCGATGCCAGATGACTGACAAAAGGCCTTGGTAAAGCTGGTTTTGCCCACGCCTAAAGGTCCTTGAAGACAAATAATGGAGGGTGTATAAGCTGCTCTAAACTGGCTAACAAAGTCTTGCCAAGCAGTTACATTTTCTATAATATGGCTTTCTGATTCCAATGAAACTGAATTAGGTGTAAAATAATGCCAAACGGCTTGAAAATAAAGGCTTTAGGCTTGTAAATTCTTATCATTTCCGCCTTGAAATGCGTATCTTTGCACATTCAATTTAGACCAAATTTAGCGAGAAATATGAGTAATCAAAAAAGCAACTATGATGCGAGTAATATTACCGCATTAGAAGGCTTAGAAGCGGTACGGAAAAGGCCTGGGATGTACATTGGTAGTACAGACACCAAAGGACTACATCACTTGGTTTGGGAGGTGGTAGATAACTCAATAGATGAGCACCTTGCCGGGCATTGTAAGCAGATTGACCTACGGATTTTACCTGACAACAGTATTGCTGTAAGAGATGATGGTAGAGGTATTCCGGTAGGTATGCATGCGAAGTTGAAAAAATCTGCCTTAGAGGTAGTAATGACTGTTTTGCACGCTGGGGGTAAGTTTGATAAAGACACGTATAAGGTATCAGGTGGTCTCCACGGAGTTGGGGTATCCTGTGTAAACGCCTTATCGATAGCATTGAAGGCGGAGGTGCATCGAGATGGTAATATTCATGTACAGGAATATTCGCAAGGTAAGCCTATTTCGCCTGTCGAGCAGGTGGGCACCACAGATATCACAGGAACGACGATTACCTACTCGCCGGATCCAGAAATATTTGAGACGCTTGAATATAAGTATGATGTTTTGGCGAATCGACTTCGAGAATTATCATACCTAAACAAAGGACTAATACTTACCATTACTGACGAACGAGTAAAGGATTCGGAAGCGCCGGAAGGATTTAAGACGGAGACCTTCGTATCTGAAGGTGGTTTGAAAGAGTTTGTTCAATATCTGGATGAAGCACGAACCCCAATTATTGAGAAGCCTATTCATGTTATTGGGAAGGAAGAGAATGTGGAAGTAGAAGTGGCCTTACAGTATAACACTAGTTATTCTGAGAACTTGTACTCCTTTGTAAATAACATTAATACACGTGAAGGGGGTACCCATGTTAGTGGTTTCAAGCGGGCGGTAAATCGAGTTTTTACTCAATACGGTAAGGATAATAATATGTTCAGCAAATTGAAATTTGCTGTTTCAGGGGAAGATTTTAGAGAGGGTCTGACGGCGATCGTATCGGTCAAAGTACCAGAACCTCAATTTAAAGGGCAGACTAAGGGAGAGCTGGGAAATAGTGAAGTTACCGGCATCGTATCCCGATGTGTGGGTGAAACATTGAAGACCTACCTTGAAGAAAACCCAAAGGAAGCTAAGCGAGTCATTGATAAGGTAATTATTGCGGCTACGGCTCGGCATGCAGCGCGGAAGGCTCGAGAGATGGTCCAGCGAAAGAATGTCTTAACAGGCAGTGGTTTGCCCGGTAAGTTATCAGACTGTTCGTCTAAACGTCCAGAAGATTCTGAGATTTTCTTGGTAGAGGGAGATTCAGCAGGGGGTACAGCGAAGCAAGGTAGGGATCGAAACTTCCAAGCCATTTTGCCATTACGAGGTAAAATTTTGAATGTTGAAAAGGCCATGGAACATAAGATCTACGAAAATGAGGAGATCAAAAACATGTTTACAGCCTTAGGCGTAAGTATAGAAGAGGTGGATGGTGATCGAATACTTAACATAGATAAGCTTAGATATCATAAGATCGTCATCATGTGTGATGCCGATGTAGATGGTAGTCACATTGTAACCTTGATTCTCACCTTCTTTTTCAGATATATGAAAGAATTGATTGAGGCTGGCCATATTTATATAGCTGCACCGCCATTATATATGGTCAAGAAGGGGAATAGCTTTAGATATTGTTGGAATGAAGATGAGCGTAAAGAAGCGATCGAGTTGTACTCGAAAGGAAATCCGGAAGCTACAGGTATAAAGACGCAACGGTATAAGGGTCTTGGAGAAATGAATGCTGAGCAGTTATGGGAAACAACCATGGATCCAGACGGACGTACCTTACGGCAAGTAACTATTGATGATGCAATGGCTGCGGATCATACATTCTCAATGCTAATGGGTGATGAAGTTCCTCCTAGACGTGCCTTTATAGAAGCAAATGCAAAATATGCGAACATTGACGTATAAACCTTGTTTTATTAAAAGCTAAAAGCAAATTATTACTTGAATATAGTTTCGTAAAAGAATACTTTTGCGGTCCAAATAAAAACAACGAATCATGATCGGTACAGATAATACCCTTTCACATAAAGTAAAAGACATTTCATTAGCGGCATGGGGTCGTAAAGAAATACGATTAGCAGAAGCAGAAATGCCAGGTTTGATGTCATTACGTGAAGAATATGGTGAAACAAAACCATTAGCTGGTGCTCGAATTGCGGGCTGCTTACACATGACCATTCAAACAGCCGTACTTATTGAAACCCTGAAGGACTTAGGAGCTGAAGTAAGTTGGTCTTCATGTAATATTTTTTCCACACAAGATCATGCTGCTGCGGCTATTGCAGAAGCGGGTATTCCTGTATATGCATGGAAAGGAATGAATGAAGAGGAGTTTGATTGGGCCATCGAGCAGACACTCTTTGCTTTCGAAGGTGGAAAGCCATTAAACATGATCCTAGATGATGGCGGTGATTTAACGAATATGGTTCTTGATAGATATCCAGAATTAGTAAATGATATAAAAGGATTGTCGGAAGAGACAACAACAGGTGTGCACCGACTCTATGAGCGCATGAATAATGGTACGCTTCCAATGCCTGCGATCAATGTCAATGATTCTGTTACCAAATCAAAGTTTGATAACAAATACGGTTGTAAAGAATCATGTGTGGATGCGATTAGAAGAGCCACAGATGTTATGATGGCAGGTAAAGTAGCTGTAGTAGCAGGATATGGTGATGTAGGGAAGGGTAGTGCTGCTTCTTTGCAAGGTGCTGGTTGTAGAGTTATTGTATCTGAGATTGATCCAATCTGTGCATTACAAGCAGCCATGGATGGTTTTGAAGTTAAGAAGATGAAGAATGCCATTCAAGAAGCTAACATAGTTGTAACAGCTACAGGTAATAAAGACATCATCACTTCAGATCATTTTAAATTGATGAAGGATAAAACTATCGTTTGTAACATAGGTCACTTTGATAATGAAATCGATATGGCTTGGTTAAATACAAACTATGGTGAGAATAGAATCGAGGTGAAACCGCAAGTAGATCTTTACAATGTAGAAGGCAATGACATTATTGTTTTAGCAGAAGGTCGATTAGTAAATCTAGGTTGTGCTACAGGTCACCCATCATTTGTAATGTCTAATTCATTTACCAATCAAGTATTGGCTCAGTTAGAAATCTGGCATAATGCTGATAAGTATGAGAACAAAGTATACATGCTTCCTAAGCATTTGGATGAGAAGGTAGCGCGATTACATTTAGCAAAGATCGGGGTAGAGCTTGAAGAGCTTACTGAAGATCAAGCGGAATATATTGGTGTTAAGAAAGAAGGACCTTTCAAACCAGAATACTACCGATACTAAAAACGAGTAAACAAAATCTATTGAATTGCTAGCCGGTTTAGCTTTATATCTATTTCTATTTGCTCATGATATACACTTGAGCATGATGGAGGTAGAGTATGTAGCTGAACGGCAAGCACTTCAAATTACCGAAAGCATTTTCTTGGATGACCTAGATTTCACATTTGAAGATTTAGGTTTTGGCAAGCAGTTCCTGTGCACCGAAATGGAGACAGATACGGCAGAAGCGGTACTTCATGCCTATATGTCTGAGCGTTTATCATTCTCTATCAATGGAGAACCCGTTTTGTGGGAATTTATAGGCAAGGAGATCTCGCCTGATTTAGCTTCTGTTTATGTACATATCTATATACCGAATGTCGGTACTTTGGAGAGTCTTACTATTGAGAATAGTGTGCTTTTTGAAAAGTATGATGATCAAAAAACAATTGTACATATAAAAGGCCCCAATCGCAAAAAAGACTATTTGGTGCTTCATAGTAGAGAACGTTCAGGAACCATAACATACAAACCCTGATCGAGATTCGTTTCGTAAAGTACATATTGATTTTTCCTATCAGGCTCTACCAATGGTTTATCTCTCCGTTGCTTCCAAACTCATGCAGATATTATCCAACATGTTCTGAGTATATGATTTTGGCGATAGAGGAATGGGGTTTTTTCAAGGGTTTTTATCTAGGTATAAAGCGTATTGGGCGTTGTCACCCTTGGGGTGACCATGGACATGATCCAGTGCCCAAGAATCCAAAGAGACAAAAACCATAGGAGGATGTTCCAACCATTACAAGAAATGGGCGCGTCCTTATAATGTAAACACCTAACGAATAAAATAAACAAGCTAACTATGAGAAAAATATTTTTTTATGTTTCAATGGCAATGGTTACCATTTTCACCTCATGTGGAGACCCATGCGATGACAGAAACTGTATGAACGATTCTACTTGTGTGGATGGTGATTGTATTTGTTTAGATGGATACTCAGGCATCGATTGTGAAGTAGAGAATCGCTTAAGTTTTATCGGTGTATGGGATGGTCAAACTATGTGTGACAATGGAGAACCAGCTGTAGACGGAACTGTTGAAATTACGGCTGATTCTGCAAGTGCTGATCAAATTGTTATTAGCTACAATGATGGTACTATGCTAAATGCTACAGTTACATCTACGAACACCTTCACAATTCCTGAGGTAACAGAGATTGATCCTCTTTTCGGATTGGAGATTACAGTTTCAGGTGCAGGAATGATTGACAACGGAGCATTAATTGTAAATACGGCCTTTACCATAGAAGATTTAAGTACGACAAACTGTACATTCACCGGAACGATGTAATTTACATGTAACGTAAGAAGAAAAAGAAAAGGAGATCACATGAATTGTG
>JAHDDO010000017.1:34017-87249 GCA_020629315.1 Saprospiraceae bacterium
ATGTAATTTACATGTAACGTAAGAAGAAAAAGAAAAGGAGATCACATGAATTGTGGTCTCCTTTTTTTTCTTGTTGTTTATTTATCAACCATAGGATGATAATATTTGGGAATAATTTGTTTTGAAGCTATTGTTTGGTAAACAAGTTATAATGGATCGCTAAACCTAACTGGTTGATTGATTCGCCCGTATTAAAGGTAGAGTCACCAAAAACCAAAGCGCCCGTATAGCCAATAGAAAAGTCTAGTTTTTTAGGTCCTGTCCAGTAGTATCCTACGGTTGCCGCAGCAAAATGACTATTATTACTATCCTTTACTATTTGGTAAACGTACTTAGGTGTAAAGAAAAAAGCGTGGATATCCCGATGCACACTTAGTGGTAACGAGACGTGAAAACGTTGCGGTAATTCTTCTTCAAAGGCAGCACCCAGCCAAAAAATGGTTTCATAACCCGCTTCAAACGCTCCGGCAAATTGAGACTGTTTATCTCCATAAAATTGATACTTGCCATAGGCATGCATCGCTGTGGACATAGATAGAGAGGCTCCTACATCAAATCGTTCTGTGAGACCATATTGATAACCAACTGAAACATCTGCACCTGTAGCTACATTTATATCTTGTCCAGTTATAGCGGTCGGAACCACTCTAGCGCCAATCTGACCTTTATTTTTGCCCAATGTTCTTCCCGTCTGATATCGACTAAACTGGGCACAAGAGCTCAATAGAAGGATACATAAAAGACACAGCAAGCTTGGCTTTTTCATATGGATCATTTTATTTACTAATGGAATAAACGTCTATTTCTTGTTGCCCTTTTTAATTTCCTCTTCGCTTATTTCTTCTAGATCCATGGTTTCTTCTTCAGGACCTGCTTCCTCTTGTTCTTGAAGCATCATGGCATTATTCATCTTTATTAGATAAGAAAACTCATCTGTTTCGAATGGTAGCGCACTAACTAGTTTGCCTTTAGGGTCTGTGAATCGTACGATCTTGCGTTCGAAGCCAAATGGAAAATTAGAATTGATCAAACTTTTGACCTCTGGGGAAAGTTTGTTGTAATCTTTAAATACTCTGGGTTTGCTCATGGCATAAATGTTTTGGATTATAAAAAATAACATTTAAGCCCTACGATCATTCGTGCTGCTTAGGCACTAGGTTGGTTTAATTACATAGTAAAAGAAATACTAATATGTTATATAACCAACACTTAATGAATATTTTTTTTCATAAAATGATTGTTACCAATTTAGCAAATAGGCAAAGATGAGTGGTGCTACAATGGTGGCGTCAGATTCAATTATGAATTTAGGGGTATCGACGTCTAGTTTTCCCCAGGTAATTTTTTCATTTGGAACCGCACCACTATATGAGCCATAGCTTGTTGTAGAATCACTTATTTGGCAAAAATAAGACCACATGGGTGTGTCTGTCTGCTCTAAATCTTGATGCAACATGGGAACTACACAGATGGGAAAATCTCCAGCTATACCGCCTCCTATTTGGAAAAAGCCGCAGCCTGCATCTTTACTATTTTTTTGATACCAGTCGGCAAGGAAAACCATATAATCGATCCCGGACTTTACTGTTCGACTCATTAATTGGCCAGTTATACAATACGAAGCGAAGAAGTTGCCACAGGTGGAATCTTCCCAGCCTGGAACTATGATAGGAATATTATTTTCAGCTGCGGCCAATAACCAACTATCTTTTGGGTCAATCTGGTACTTGTCTTCTAATTCACCACTCAATAAAATTTTATAGAAATACTCATACGGGAAGTATGATTCTCCTTGATCATTCGCTTCTTTCCAAACAGCAAAAAGATGATCTTCAATGGCGCGCATGGCTTCCATCTCAGGTATGCATGTATCGGTAACTCTGTTATAATGATTATCGAGTAACTCTTTTTCCTCTTTAGGAGATAAGTCTCTATAATTAGGCACTCGTTTATAATGCTGGTGAGCAACCAAATTAAATACGTCCTCTTCTAGATTGGCTCCAGTACATGTAATGATATGTACTTTATCTTGACGTATCATTTCTGCGAGAGACTTTCCTAGTTCGGCCGTACTCATTGCACCTGCTAAGGTTATCATCATCTTATTCCCTTGCCTTAGTTGATCTTCATAGCCTTGGGCAGCATCGACTAAAGCGGCAGCATTGAAATGTTTGAAGTGGGTGCGAATAAATTCTGAAACGGGTCCTTTATGACTCATGATTACATTATTTTTTCTATAAAAACATGTACGACTTCAAATAAAATTAAAATGATGATGATCCATTCTAATTTACTACTGTGTTCATGCAGATTTACATCTTTAAAATGATCTAAATTCTCTTTTACTATATTTAGTTGTTCCCTAATTCCATTGTACCTATACCTAATTTCTAAATCTTCCTTAAGTAATTGATCCACTCGATGGATATCTTTATCATCCCAAGCTAAATCTGGTGTTTCGAAAATATATAAGTGTTCTGCAATTCTATTTTTCAAATTCAGGGTGGAGCCTATAAATTTCATTAAGCTTCTTTTTTTTAACGATACTCGCCCTTTTTGCTCTAATTCAGTTGTATATCTTTTCGTTTTTTCTAATAAACTATCTGATAGAAATTGGAATTGAAAAAGAGCGACGGATTGTGCAAGGTTTAAGGATATTATATGCACAAAATCGAGATTGAGTTCAGGAATTACGAGCTGATCAAAAGTTGCATTAATCTTGGCTTCTTTCTCAATGTTAATTTTTAAATTATCCCTGTATTCTGTTAATTCTGAATCTGAGTAATCGCAAATTTTTTTATTTATATACGCAGCATCTTCAAGTGATATATTAAAATGGACAATACCTCCGAAATTTTTTATGTACACATAAGAGTAAGGGGCAAACTCAAAGAGTAAAAAACTGGGTTCCTTTCGAAGTAGCTTACCAAATTGGTCTTTTCCAATAATCTTATCAAGATCAATTTTTTCTTTGCTTATATACGCAATTACATCAATTACCTTCATAAGAATTTATAAGAAAGCATCTTATAATATAGTTTAGCCACTAGGAATTGTGGAGCATGCAAGCCATCGATCGGAGCTAATTCAACAATGTCAAATCCCAAAACATTCTTGGTTTCGAAAACCATTCTTAAATACTTTAGTAATGTATACCATTGTAAACCACCGGGTTCTGGTGTGCCCGTAGCAGGCATAATGGAAGGATCCAAAGCATCGAGATCGAGCGTAATATATACTTTTTCGCCAAGAGATCTTATTGACTCATTTATCCAAGACTCATCTTGATGCATATCTTCTGCAAAAAAAACATTGTATCTATCCATATGTTCTTCTTCACTCACATCCATGCTCCGTATACCTACTTGCACGAGATTGCAGTTTTTACTCGCATCATATAAAGCACAAGCATGATTATAGGGAGAGCCATCATAGCTTGGCCTAAGGTCAGCATGCGCATCAATTTGCAAAATACTTATATCAGGGTGTGCTTCGTAAAAAGCTTTAATAATGCCAATACTAATTGAGTGCTCACCGCCAAAATAGGTCGGAAAATAAGAGGATTCAAGTTGCTCTTTTGCTAAACTATAGCAAGCAGTAAACATAGCTTCTGGACTATTAAATGAACCCAGAGGTTGCGGCACGAATATTCCTTGTTTGTATACCTCAGTATTAGTTTCTATATCATACAGCTCCATATTTTCAGCTGCATCTAGAAAAGCGTCAAAGCCCTTATCAGCGCCTTTTCCCCAAGTGCTAGTACCGTCATACGGTATGCTTTGGAGTAATATTTTGGCCGTTTTTGGATCAGCGTATTGTGATGGAATATTCGCAAATGTTTTATTCATTTTTGTTTTCTTTCGATGTGTTATAACCTAAAATATCTAGCATATCTTCTACAGTCTGTTCATTACGATATACGGTGTCCACAAAATTGCCTTTTTCATCTCGATCAATGATAATCATTTTTGGTGCGGGAATCAAACAATGTTTTATTCCACCATAACCGCTTATAGAATCTTGATACGCTCCTGTATGAAAGAAGCCAATGTATAAGGGCTCTTCCTCATCATTTTCATACCGTGGTAATACTAACTGTTGGTTAAAATCTTCTGAGTTATAGTAGTCAGAGTGATCGCAGCTAATGCCTCCAATATTCACTTTAGTATATTCATTATTCCATTTATTGACGGGCAGCAAAATGAACTTCTCTAAGATTGACCAGGCATCTGGTATTGTATTCATTAAACTATTGTCCACCATATACCACACTTCTCTATCATTTTGTACTTTTTGCTCTAGGACTGAGAATATTATGGCACCACTTTCTCCTACTGTATATTTCCCGAACTCGGTAAATATGTCTGGTTCTTCAATGTCTTCGTCAACACAAAGCTGTTTTATGTTTTTTACAATCTCATTAATTATATATTCATAATCATAGTCGAAGCCTAAGTTGTTTCTAATGGGGAAACCGCCTCCTAGATTCAATGCTTTTAAACTTGAACATTCCTTTTTAAGACTGGCAAAAAGCTTCAATGCTTTTTGAAATTCACCCCAATAATATAGATTGTCTTTGATGCCAGAATCAATGAAAAAATGAAACATTTTTAAAGTAAGCTTAGGATTAGCTTCAATTTCCTCTTTGTAAAAGTTGATAATTTCAGAAGGTCTAATACCTAATCTAGATGTATAATATGCTGATTGAGGCTCTTCATCAATAGCCATACGGATTCCGATCTTCAATGGCTTTTCGAGTCCTTCCGCATACTTGGATACTCTAGATATTTCGGATTTGGAATCTAGTACCAAGATTGAATTTTTAAACCCAAGCTGATTTAACTTGATAATCTTTTCTAGATAACTTTCTGTTTTATATCCATTATGGACTACGATGGTATTTTTATTTACGCTGCCTTCTTCCAGTAATTTAAAGATCAGATCAATATCAAATGCTGAAGATGTTTCTAAATGGACCCCTTCGTTTAATGCTGTCTTTACGACATGTGAAAAGTGACAACATTTAGTGCAATAACAGTAATTGTAATTTCCTTTGTATTTATTTTTCTTTAAGGCTCTATTGAATAGGTTTCTAGCTTTTTTGATTTGTTCACCGATACGAGGTAGATATAGCAACTTGAAAGGTGTGCCGTATTTTTCGATAAGATATTTGAGTGAGAGTCCGTGGAAACTCAAGTAACCTTCTTTTAGGTCAAAACCTTCTTGGGGGAAATAATAGCTTTGGTCTATCAGATCGAAATAGGTATGCTTCATCACTCAAAATTTATCAAAATTAATATTCAATAAAGGGGAAAAGATAGTGTTTTGTGCCGTTTAATTTGCTTGTTTTGAGGCAAATAAAAAATAGTGAGATGCAAACAAAACGATTGCATCTCACAAACAACGAGAGATTAAAATGGAAAGCGATATCCAACAACAAGTTGGTTCACTTTAAATCCATTTCTTGACGTGTAATCCACAAATAAATCACCATTCCAGACATCTAATGAGGAGCCAATCATAAAGTTATATGCACCTTTTAATGTGGCTACTTCATTTTCTCCCTGTGCCACATTCATAAGACCAATCCCTACCCCTACATAAGGATTAATTTTCTCTTTTTCTTTTAAGACAGGTAAATCATATACTGCATTGGCCATTATACCAAAGGAAGAAGGCGAACCTAAGCCAAAAAATGTTTCAGGCATAAAACTCAAGGATTTTCCAACACCTATATCGTAATATAATCTATATCCAATATTAAAAGTTGCGTTCTCGTCCAAGCCAAATCCTACGAATCCTGACATTCCTTTATATCTAATTTTAGTAGCAAGTGGATTGTTTTCTTTCAATTCTGGACTTGTTTGGACCAATTCCTGATTTGAAAGTTCATCAATTTGTGATGCTTTTTTAGCCTCTCTCTCGATAGACTTAATACGCTTTTTTAGATCTTCATTTTCAGCTTTCATTTCAGCTATCCTCTCTGCATACTTATTTTCTATTTTTTGTGCTTCGAGGTCCATTTCGGCTTTCATTCCGGCTTTTTCTAGTCGCTTAATTTCTTTGTTTAGCTGATTGACGACTTCATTATCTTCTGAAGCAGTTTCTTTTTGATTGCTAATTACATTTGATTCTGCATCGATATTTTGTTCTGCTTCTAATTTTTCTAATCGAGTTAAAATCGCTTCTAATGATTGTTCCAGTTTGTATTCTGATAATTGCTGGTTTACTTTCGAAGTAATATCATTATCACTTGGTGTTACTACATTTGGTACAGCCTCTTTTTTAAATTCCTGGACTAATAATTGGAATTCTGAAGGGGTCATTTTTATAACGGAAGAATTTTCTCCTCCCATATTAGCATTAGGAACCTCACTTTGGCGTTCAGTTGATTTAATTAATTCTAAAATCTCTTGTTGTCTTTTAATTTCAGCCGCCTTTTCGAAGTCCGTAGCAACCAACGCTGCTTGAAGCTTTTCTTCCAATTCAACTATTTGTAGATCATAACTAGACGTTTTTTCAGCTAATTTTTGATCATTTAGCATTTGTGCTTCAGATAAATATTCATTAATAGTTTCGCTAGTGGCCCTTTTTATATCATTGGCTCTTTTGCCTAATGTGAAATTAGCGCTAACACCATAAGCCCATGAATTTTGAATATCTGTAGGTGCAGCGACATTATCAGGATGATCTGATGCTGTTAATAATGATCGAACATGTCCTGAAACATTTACATATTTGCTAAAGGGTAAATTCAAACCAAGTCCAGCCATAGCAAACGCCTTATTTCTCACAGGCTCATCATTGTTGTTACGATATTCCTCGCCAAAATCCATTTGTCCCCCTCCTAGTGATATCCAAGGGGTGAAGCCTTTTCCTTCATTAAGTTTGAATCTGCCTTCACCACCATACAGGGCAATGTCTTGTAGCTTAGAGTTTTTAAGGTCTTCTACACCTCTCCAATAAAAGCCTCTTACTCCCACTAATGGACCCATATTTATGCCTACTGAACCTCCGGCCAGCAATGTTGGGTCAATTTCAAAATCTTCGTGAAAATTTAATTGGATTAAACTTGGTTCTACAGGTATACTTAACCCTCGGAAGCCACCTGAGAAGTTGTCAATATATGCTTTGTCGATAGCCGTTAATTCACCTGGCTTCCTGCCTCCTATATAAAAGACTAAGGAAGCTCTTAAAGCATAATTGGATAGACTCAATATTGATGTATTTGCTAAGTCTACATCAAAAGTGGTTCTATCACCCTCAGTTAAGAGGGAGGAATATGGGTTTAATTTATAACTTGTCCTTAACCCTTGCAATCCAATAGTGTATCGGTTTGCCGCTGAGAATAGTATACCTAAACCACCATTCAAGTAAATTTGTCTATTCTTTTCAACATTTAAAAAGGTAGTGGATTGCACACCCGTACCTGCCAATAAGTAAGGTAATAGTTTGCCGCGACCAATATTTAATTTCAATTCCCCGCCTATTCTTTCTAATAGCACATCTTTAGGTGCGTACACACCATCTTCATCTAAAAGGATGGGATTAGTAAATTTTTCAAGATCTGTTTGTAGACCGTATGATCTTTGATAATGGCCTCTTAATTCAACATATTCACCAAACCCAAATCCTAATTGAGCCCCAGCTAAATAGCCATTTGTTAATCCTGAGCTATTGTTAAACCAGTTATACTCAAGGGTAGGTGATAAGGTATAACTCAAACCACTAACTTGGGCAGCCATGAAGTGCGCATAAATACTTGCAAAAAGGATCAATGATCCAATAGAAAAACTTCTCATTTTAAAGTGTTTTAAAGTGTATTTGTTAAAGTTTGTTTTGGGATTAGAATTGACTATTTGAGATGATACTCTTCATAAAGTATTTCTTCAATTCTGTTTGTTAGGAGTTTAAGTGTTTTCTTATCTCCTTTGGTCTTTATTTTTTGCAATCGCTGACATTGATTGACTAATTCGTCGTTTTCTCCTTTACTAGCTATTTTTTTTTGAATTTGCTCACAATGGCAAAGAGAAATACTAATACCTATCTTCTCTGTTAACGATAAATCGTCTTCCAGTTTTTTAAAACCAAAGTGTGAAATATTGTCACATACTAATAGCCACTTTTGGGGAATGAGAACTTCAGAATAGTAGGTGTTTTTTAATGAATCAACTTGAGACATAACAGATCCGGCCAACCCTGATCTAGGCATATACGTTTCAATATCTTCAGCATATTTACTTGAATTGCTAATTAAGTGCCTCATTTGAATATTTGAGACAAAAGCTTGCAGACCAATAATAAATCCTAGGATTATCAGAAAGATAGCAACGAGAATCAAGTTGATTTTTTTCATGTCTTCGAAAATTAGTTATTGTGCAATTGTCTGCGTTCTTTGCCTTCCATACTTAGGGTTGTAGTGGGCACTGCAAATAATCGCTCATAGGATATAGGATGACCTGTTTCCGCACAATATCCATAGGTATTATTAGATAATCTGATCAAAGCATTTTCAATGTGACCTAGATGTTTTTTATAGCGATCAATGCCATTCACAAGAAATTCAACCATTTGGTTGTAGCCCGTATTTTCAATACCATTTTCATCCTTGCCATTATCCACTATTTCGTTTAATTGGCTACTGTACTCTTGAATTTTTTCCAATGTTATAGATCGCTGTGAAGCTAATTTTTTAGTGATAGCTTCTATTTGTTCTTTTGATAGGTGTTTCATTTGTAACTAGTTTATCCTATGTACATGTGTGCGTCTTCTTCATCATTTTCGATGGATAGATACAATTGGTGTATTAGTTTGTCGATGGCATCTTCTTCTTCCAATGTTTTATTGGACTCAGCATTATTGTTAGTGAATTTTGTTGATTCATCTGTGATGAATAAACGGACCAATTTTCTTATCAATTTTTTCATGATAACTTGCGTTAATTTTTATGCAAGTTCTATAGAAACAGACCTGAGAAAATCAACTAAAAAGCGTATTTATTGGTGTAGGTGAATTACCTAGATTTTGGTAATGCTTTAATGGCAGATAAAAGTGAAGAGGCATCATTATAACCTATCTCAATTAATGAATCATATTCTTTGAATGCTAGTGGAGAGATATTTTTAGCAGAAGCAACTCGGATCATAAGATCAAATTCTTTTGTATGAAGTTCAGATAATTGTGACATTGCCAAATTAGCTGATCGAAAAGCAATTTCAGTAAGTTCATCTACTGCATCCTGCTTTTGTGGGGTTGAAGGCATAACATTTACGCCAACAGTATAATTACAACTGGATGACAATGATCCAATCGGTAAATTATCCATAACTCCACCGTCTACTAATAAATACGTATCATAAGGAATGGGTTTGAAAATTACTGGAACAGCGCACGAGGCCATAATTAATGGATATGCATCACCTTTATTAAACAGAATATGTTTTCCCGAGATTAAATCCGTTGCTCCCACTGAGAATGGGATGTTAAAATGTTCTAGTTGATTTGGAATCTTAAATTCTACAAAGAGTTCTTCTAAATAAGCTAATGAGGAAAGACCAGTAAAGGGGAAGGAAGGTTTAAATATTGAAAGTATCTTTCCTTTCTTTACAAATTCTATCATTCGGTCAAAAGGTAATCCACTAGCATACAATGCAGCTATTATTGCGCCGCCACTCGTACCAATTATGTTTGAGATTTCTATCTTGTTTTCTAGTAATGCCTGTAAGACTCCAATATGCGCGATGCTTTTTGCGCCACCACCGCTTAATGATACACCAATGTTGTATTTACTGGGTTCATGCAAGTGTGAATTAGGCATTTATTTTAAAGATTAAGGATGGCAACTGAATATCAGATAGAAGAGATAAGGTAGTGCTAGGATCAAAAATGCGTTGCCAAAAGTTGCGCTTTCTAGCAGTAAAAACTATAGAGTCGTACATATCGATAATGGCCATATTTTCTTTTTTAATATACTCAGGAACAGTTTCATCAATTATCTGATATTCGACATTTTTACCTAGTTTGGATTTTACATATGTCAGCCATCTAGTGGCATTTTTGTTAGTTTCACCACTATCATCAAAATGCGTTAATCGAAGTTTAGCATTCGGGAATAATTGTTTGAGCGCTAGCAAATCCTTCATATCATTCTCGGTATGTGTGGTCAAGAAGTTGAATTTTTTAAGTGGTTTAAATAGTTGTAAGTCTGGAACCACTAAAATAGGGGTGTCTGTAACATTTAATAGTATTTCCTTGTGATTGATAAACTCCGATTCTCTTTCTAGATCCTTGTTGCCAATGATCACCAAATCAATATTTTCTGAATTTAAAAACTGAGATAGGATAGTCTCCTTATTCCCTTTTTGGACACTTATTTGCGTCATGGTATCAGGCAATATTGGTTTAGTAACTTCTTGAATTTTACGTATGATTTTTCTTTCCATCATTTCCTCTATCTCAAGATCATATTTTTGAAAGTTTGGAACTGAAGAGATCAAGACAGGATCTTGGAATTGACGAATATGTAGCACTACTAGTCGCCAAGAATAGTGTTTACAAAATTTTGCAGCATACTCTATGAGTGCATTATTATCTTCAGATATATTAGAAACCAATAATAAATTTTTCATGCTCTTACTTTTCTTGCTTTAAAAGAATGTATTTGAATACATCGTATGGGGTGACAAGACCAACAAATTGTTTATCATGTAATATCGGTAAAAAGTACTGCCTTTCACGAACAAAAAATTCCATTGCATTGAGAATAGAAGATTTTGCAGCTATACATTTAATCTCTGTGGCCATATAATCTTCTACATAATGATGGCTAATATCTACTTTGCCAAAGGAAGTAGTAATTGAAAATTGGTTTTTATGATCACCCGGATAGAACTTTTGATTAATTAAGACGCCTTTAAATTGATTGCTCACGGTTACTGGTAAAATGTTTCTTTCAGTGCGTTTAAATAATTCAATTGCTTTTTTTAGTGTGTCTTTTGGATGCAACGTTTGAATATTCGTATTCGTTATTTCAATTATTTTATCATTAAAATCAATATTCATAATTACTTATAGTTTAATTTGAAGCTTTGATTATAGACTTCTCTTTCTTGAAAGTATGTTTTTTCTAAATGATAATTGTTTTGATCTAATATGTATTGTTGTAACTTATCAAGCTGCCTATAATCAAAGCTAAATGCGAAATACTCGTCTTCCCACTTAAAACGATAAGGCAAATGCTCTTGTTCATTGATCCATGCAGAGCTACGTCCCTTTAGGAGCTGCACGATATTACTAACACTCTGAGTAGACCCCATCCTCACTAGACAATGTATATGGCTTGGTTGTATAGACATTCCTAAACATAGAATTTCCTTTTTCTTAGCATATTCCAATAGGTAATTGCCTAGCCCTTTCTGGAGGCCTATTAGTGATTTTTGTGCATTATCTGTGGCCCACATTAAATGTATATAAATCCTAGAATAATACATTTTATCTATTTATCAGTAATACCGGAATGGCTAATTTTTTTAGTAACTTTTCTTCGTTTGTTGGGTTAAAATACTGCTTCCACGTTTTCCTAGTTTTATACATGCATATTAAATCTAACTCGAAATCCAGTGCAAAGTCAATTAAGGCTTGCGTACCTTTTTCATGTAAGTTTTCAAATTCTATCAGCTCCTTCTCACACTCATATTCGAACATCTTTTTATATGTATTTATGTTTTTGGCAATTTCAACAGGAGGTAATTTGCCATCAAAATGAGCGCAGCTAAGGAATGCACCAAATCTATTAGCGAACACTAATAGTTTATATACGGAGTCTATTTCTCGAAATTCAAATTCGATATTAAAAGCAATGTGGTGCAATTTATTGTACCTGTATTTATCAGGTATAATTAATACGGGAGCATCAATTTTGTCAATTACCTCGATGCCAACACTAAAAGTACCTAAGCCGGCACCCGTGTCATAGCCAAGTATTACTAAATCAAATGCTTCTGAATTTGCCCTTTCTATTATCCCATCTACAGCAAATGAAGCAATGGCTTCAATTTCGTCAAAGTCATCTATTTTGTCTTCACCATAAGCTAAAATAGTCTCCTCCATTTTTGATAATTTAATTTCTTGCATCTCTTCAATCATATCATCTTCTTTTAAATTTGGATGGAAGCAATGAAGAAATAGTAAGGTTGCGCCCGTTCTTGATTTTAAATCAAAGGCAAATTTGAATATTTGGAGATTGTCTCTATCTAAGTCAATTGGAATAAGTACTTTTTTAATGTTCATTCTGAATCTTTTTATAAAGATCTAGCATAATAGGTGGACATTGATCTGCAAAATCACCTAAATTAGACACTAGGTAATTTACCTATTTATCTACCAAAAAAGATTTATTTATTATCTGTTCAGTACCTATAATCCATAGTGGACTTATTGCTAAGGATAAGGATATTAAAGCCAAGGTGAAGTCGTATCCATATCTTGAAAGAATACCAGCATTCAGTGCCGAAAGGCAAAGTAAAAAACTTAATTCACCAATTTGGCCTAATAAGGCTCCTCCAAAAATCGCGTCCTTCCATGAAACTCCATAGATTTTTAAAATCAATGAATTTAGAAAGTGATTTGATGCATATACACCGACCAATACTAAAGAAAGGATCTCCCAATTCTCAAGGACAAAATGTAAATTGAGTTGAGCACCAATACTAATAAAAAAGATAGCAACAAATAATATTCGGAATGCATGAATAGCATCGTGAATCCATTCTGTTGCTTTACCAGCATGCATTACTAAGCCACCCACAAAAGCCCCTAATGCTTCGGAAATTTGAAATATATTCGCGAGCAATGCACCGGCAAAACAGAAAAATAAGGCCAGAAACACTTGATGTTCATGATTTTCTTCTATTTCTTTCTGAAAAGGTAACCAAGTAATTTTTTCTGCCTTGTATATGTAAATAATTATAAGAATAAAAAGCATCCCACCTATAACAGGAAGATAAATAGGCTTGTCCCCGATTCCGCCAGCAATGGCAATTAATATCAATATTGGGGCAATAGCCACATCTTGAGCTAGAAGAATATTCATAACATTCTTTCCAATAGTAGTATTAGTTAAGCCTTTTTCTTCTATTAATTTGAAGATAACCGCAGAGCTCGATAAAGCAATTACACAACCTATAACCAAAATTCTGTTTAAAGGCCAAGACATGAAGTATCCGATTAAGAATATGATTCCAATACTTGCTAGAAATTGCGCTAGCGTTCCAAAGACGGCTAACTTCCAATGCTTGAAGAAGTCTTGGAGATTTATCTCCATTCCAATAAAGAAGAACAACAAAATGATCCCTAGTTCACCTATAAACTTCATAGTAGACGGATCCGATACCATGTTTAAGTTATACGGACCGATTATTATTCCCAATAGTATATATGCGATTAAATTGGGTTGGCGTAATTTTCTCATTATAAAACCCATCGCCACAGCAGCAATACCAATAACACAAATTAATTGAAGCGAGTCACCAAATTCGGCAAGTAGATAGAACATATTTAGGTAATTAAAAAAGCCCCTTCATTATCTCCGAACCCTAATACGGATTGGACATAAATCAGGGGCAACTTATTCGCAAAACAACAACAATTACTTTTTCTTTTTGGCCTGAGGCACACTTGACTTATTTTTACCTACAGAATGCTTAGTATTCTTTGAAATTGAGTCTCGCTGCACTTTTTTCTTGGCTTTAATCGCTTCTGCGTTTTTTCTAGCAGCTTGATTTTTAGCTTTCTTGCTTAACATGATGTGCTTAATTATTTTGGATTTTATTAAAAATTAATAACTCTTCTTGGATTCGTTTGCCAGCTTTACGTTCTGCTTCAATAATTGATCGCAATGATTTTTGATCAAAATTTGATTCTTCTATTATAGAGACCACTTTAAATTCGGTGCGTCTGTTTTCTTGATGTAATGATTCATCACAGCGTACCCCATTACTGCAATCATTGATTAGCATAGTTTCGCCATAACCTTTTGCAGATATACGATGGGATTTTATTCCCTTGGCTATAATATATTCTACTGCCGATTCAGCTCTTTTTTGAGATAGATTGTAATTATAGTCATCTTCGCCTCTGCTATCTGTGTGTGAACTTAATTCAATAATTATTGGGTTACGTTTTAACGTGGTAACCAAATTATTGAGTGCTGGTTTAGCATCCGATCTGATGGCCCACTTATCATAATCATAGTAGATGTTTTCAAGGATAATAGCTTCATCTTGAATTATTTTTTTCATTGGAATATCAGAAATAATACTTCCTCGTTGATTTGCTTCGGTTAAGGTATATTCTATCTCCGGAGAGGCATATGTCCCTAATCCTTCGAAACATAGAATACATCCTTCTACATCTACATATACTTCTATTCGCTTCGCAAAGTATCCCTTCTTTCTTAACAGAATGGAATATTGATTACCTCTTTCAAAATTGACTTTAAATGTATTATCTGGATCATCGTCGACTACAATGATTTCTTTATCTGTTGTTAAATTATAAACTTCGACTTTGACATTATTTAATTCCTTACCCAAATTTCCTTTTTGAAAACTAAGCAACTCTTTAACGCTAGCTTCAAATTCGTATCCGGGTAGCCTTTCTAAGCCAATGTTAACTATTTCATCTTCAACGGAGGCTATAAAGCTCTGTATGGCATCCCTATAAGCTTGACGTTCTATTCTAAAATAATATTCTTCATTCATAGGCAATTGAACCTTATAGCTGCCATCTTTAAATGATTGTACAGAATATAACAGACTATCGCTATCAATTTTGTAGATGTTGATGGTGGCTTCATCCAGTAGCCTCCTATTCTTATTATCAAATATTTTCCCTTCAACAAATACATTTTGACCAGCAATAGGTCCAAGGATCAAAAATGATAAAATGCATACGAAAAATTTTTTCATTCTTTTTTTTGTCAAAGATGCGGCGGCTATCAGTATAACCTAAGGTGGGAAAAGCGTATTTTTTTCGATAGGTAATTTACCTACCATAAGACTAAGAACCTTCTTGAATATATGTTTGGATAAATCGGATAAGCTTTCGAATGGTATTTTTCCTAATTTCCTTTTCGACATTCGTCTCTAGCATTTCCAATGTGTAGTTAAAGGAATACTGGATTTTATCTGACATGATATGATCAACCCTAAGGTTATAGCTGTCTGCTTTTATGTGGTGTTTATATTTTTCAAGTGATTGGATAAGCTCACTTTCTAACTGTTCCATATCAAGTGATTGATTATTTTTTAATTCAAATTTCAAATGGACGCGTCGTTTATTACTTTGGGAATAATTAATAATATCGCCATGAAACACTTTATCATTATTTAAAATGATAAGTTCTCCTTGATCATTTTCTAAAAAGAATTTGGAAAGTTTTATATCTTGAACACGACCTCTATTTTCCCCAATAGCTACATAGTCTCCAATATTAATAATCTTGGTAAAAGAGATAATAAAGCCACTTATTATTGATGTGATATACTCTTTTGAGACCAAAGCTATAGCTGCTGCAACAATTGAAATTGAAGTAAAAAATTGCTGTACACTAAGCCCGTTGAATCTTAATGCAAGAAAAAATAGGCTTATATAAATAAGTATTGTAAATGCGTTACTTACGCCAGTAATTATATTGTCAGTTTTAGATAATGGTATTTTATTCCGCACTCTGTAAATGAGTGCTGCTGATTGTAGAACTATAAATGAAAAAGCGAGAAAACGAAGTGTAGGCATTGAAAGCTCAGTCCATGACTTTTCATAATACAAAGGCAAAAGAAAAGAAATTATCAATGCTAAAAATGCAACACCATATTTTCCAATAAGTTTGCGTGCCATTAAATATCTATTATCCCAAATTTAATAGCCTTTTTAACCAGTCCTGCGGTATTTTTTACTTGGAGTTTATCTAAAAGATTCCTTCTATGGGTATCAACTGTTCGAATACTAATGAATAGTTGCTTTGCAATCTCTGGGTTAGAATATTCTTGCGCGATTAGACTAAGGATTTCTATTTCACGCTTACTTAGCGGAATTTCTTGATTCTTATCCTTTGGTTTTGTTCCCTTAGTAATATGTTTAATCAATACATTTGAAGCAAACTGACTATAATATGTACCGCCATCAGCAACAGTGCGTATAGCATTCAACATCTCTGAAGCACTAGCATCTTTCAATAAATACCCTTTAGCCCCATTTTCGAGAATTTTTACTACATAGCTTTCTTCATAGTGCATAGTCAAGGCAATAATTTTCAGATTTGGATCTCTTTCTAGAAGTAATTTTGTTAAAGTTATTCCACTTTCTTCTCCTAAAGTTATATCCATTAAAATTATATCGACAGGCTTTGTTTCTATCGAATCAAATACTTCTTTAGAAGTGGCTACTGACCACAAAACTTTAATATTGGACTCATCCTCTAAGATGGAGGCAACCCCCTGTCTGAACATTTTATGATCATCAACTATAGCGAGCTTTATCATTGGTTAATCATTATGTATCGGAATTAATGCAGCAACTTTAAAACCACCCGATTCCTTAAATCCAGCTTTAAATTGACCGTTCACGCTTTGAATTCTACTTTTCATATTTAATAAACCGATTCCTTCACCTAGTTTTTCCTCTTGAGTAAGTGATGAAAAATCTTCAACAATTAGTTGTAGTTGATCTTCTTTTTTATGTAGTCCAATGTCAATTAGTTTGGCTTGACCATGTTTCAGACTATTTTGAACGGCTTCTTGAATGACTCTGTACACATTTAGCGAAGTGTTTGTTTCAATCGAGGTGTTTCCATTGTCAATATTAGTAGAGAATTGTATTTGCAATTGGTTAGAAATTTCAAGTTTTTGGATTAAATTTTCAATGGCGGAAGCTAGCCCATGATCGAGAAGACTAGATGGCATTAGTGAATGGGATATTTGTCTTAAGTTGTTAGATATTTCTGAAACTTGAGCTGATATATTTTGTAGTTTTGCCTTTTCTTTTTCGTCAGTTGTTTTCATAAGTAATCCTTCGACACCCAATTTAATTGTTGAAATGTCAGGTCCGATGCCGTCATGAATTTCCTTTGCAAGTCTCTTTCTTTCTATTTCTTGACCTTCAATTATAGATTGTAATGCATCATTCTTTTTTTGGATTAATGCTGTAACATTATTTATAAAAACCATAGTTCCAGATGTTATCTTTCGGATAACAATATTAAAGTACTCATCATAAATTTTGAGTTCCTTTATTTCCTTGTTTATTCTCTTTTCAAATAAGATTGCATTTACAATACTTTCTAATTTAGTGGCAATGACAATGTTTTGTATAGGTTGTTCAATGTAATCGTGAATGGGTCCTTCAATTTTGAAAATGTTTTTAGCAGCTTGATTTAATAAGGTAACACTCCCTTCAATGTCAAAACTGATGATGCCTTGGGGAAATACAGATATCAAATTATATAGAAATTCTAATGATTCTGTTCTTCCCTTCATTTTATTAAGTATTTCGCTGCGAATATCGTGGCATCGCCATAGCTTTTTCGGTATTTTTTAAAAATACCATTCGCTACTATTTGTGCAGATCCCACAAACCGTTCTTCCATAGGTAATGAATGAATGCCATCAGTGCAGAGGACAATTTTTATTCCTTCTTCAAATTGTAATTCTGTTGTTCCAGTCCTGAATTTTTGTAATTGCCCGAGTCTTCCGCCTTGATTTGCTAGTCTATGCAGCTTACCTTGTTTCACAACATACGCATGCGTATCGCCATATCCTTTATAGATAATTTTTTTAGGAGTAATACGGGCTAAAGATGCTGTTATTCCAACATTATCATTACTCTCTCTAAGTACATTGTCAAGATCTTGAAGTAATGTTTCGATTGGTTTCCTATAGTTTTTTTCAATGTACTTTTTGCAAGCATTAGCTGTGGCAAATGCATCATACCCTTGTCCGGGGCCGTCAATAATGCCCATTAAGAGGGAATCTCCATTATATTCTTTCAATATATATTGATCACCATTAAAGCTATACATACCATCGGCAAAACTGACAAGGCCAAGGTCTAATACCTCATGATTAATTTCTTTATATTTCTCGAGAATAACCACGGTCCCATTTTCATGGTCACTTTCTAACTGCATAAAGTCGCTACATCTTTCCGCGACTGATAAGCCAAGACCCAAACTACCTTTAATAGTTGAATACCCTTCTTCATAAGCTGATTCGACGTTTTCAATTCCAGGGCCATCATCGCTGATAATTACTCGTAGTACATTTTCTTTTGACGTATTTAGTTCTAAGGTCCCTCCACTGGCATGACGAATGGCATTAGTGCAAATTTCTGATATTGCTAAAATAAAGGTTTCAGTATCTAGTACACTAAAGCCCTTTGTGATAGCGGTTTCGCGAATAATGCGCAGATCATTGTGAAGAGTAGCAATTTCTACTAAATCTATAATAATTGGATGGGTCATTTATCTTGGATTAAGGCAATACCTTGTTTTTTATAAACAAGTTTTAATGCTCTTTTGAGGTTTTTCTCTACTTGGATGTTTTCGAGTTCCACATTTGCTGTAACCATGCTGTTTGCAACAACGGGTTTAATCCCACAAAAAATAACCTCCATACCTAGTAATTGAAGAAGCTTATTCAAATTTTTCAAGTGAGCGGCAATGGAACTATCAATAATCTCGATGTTGCTTAAGTCAACGATTATGATATCATGATCATTTCTATCTGCAATTTCTAATAGAGTATCAACTACCCTTTTCATTCGGACAGAATCCAACGTACCATAGAATGAAGAGAATAAGCATCTGTCAGTAATTTCATTTACCACAATGGGTGCATCACCACCCAACACTCTTCTGCTTATGGCTAATTTTTGCTTGCCAGGATCATTTGGAACAGAGTTCATGTAACTTTTTTACTATTGTATATCAAAAATCGTTTCTATTTTGATTCTTTTAATCAAGGAAACTACCATTTTAGTGGATAGGTAATTTACCTATTTCGTTTATACCTTTAGAATTTGGAAATGAACAAACTCAAAAACAGCATTACATTGATTTTTTATCTTACAACTGTAAGAGAATGACTACCCATTTTCCGGACAAACAGATAAACAGCTGGCCTAAATACTTTTTAATACATTGATATTTTACCTACAAGAAAACATAAATAATAATCATAACCATTTACGTTGTTTAAAGTAAATGAAAAGGCCAATGGAGATTATAGCCATTACAGATATCAAAATGAAATAACCATAGGGGTGAGAAAGTTCAGGCATATTTTGAAAGTTCATACCATATACGCCTACTAAAAATGATAAGGGGACAAAAAAGGTAGTAATGACAGTAAGAACTTTCATTATTTCATTCATCTTGTTACTCACTTCTGATAAATACAAATCTTGTAGCCCATTTGCATATTCTTTTTGATTTTCCAATCTATCTAACGTTTGTAATGTAAGATCGAACGCATTCCTGTAATATATTAGGCAACTATCAGTGATAATACTTGAATCTGATCGTAATAAGCGAGAAAGAGAATCTCTAAAAGCACTGACATGCTTATACATTCGCTGGATTTCTTTTCTTAGATAATGTAACTGTTGTCTAATATCTTTATTGCTAGATTCTAAAATTTCAGTTTCAATAGCTTCGATTTCGTCAGCTATGGTGTCAATGACAAGGAAATAATTATCAATAATAGTGTCTAAAAGGGCAAATAATAAATAGTCAGTTCCTTTAGATCTAACTTGACCTTTTGCTTGCATTAATCTATTTCTAACTTGATAGAATATATCACTGTGGTCTTCCTGAAAAGATAAAATATATTCATCAGTAAGATAAAAGCTGATATGCTCGGCATGTATTTTTTTAGTGTGATCAATAAAAGTGAGAGACTTAATTGTTATAAATAAGGCATTCTCGAAAGCCTCGAAAGATGGCCGTTGCAATGTATTCGCTATATCAGACTGAACCAGTGGGTGGATAGAAAAACTATGGCCTACATGTTCTATTAATTTTGTATCATGGAGTCCTCTGAAGTCAAACCAATCAACTTTATTTTCTATCTCTTCAAAGATTAATTTTGAATGGTTATCCAACTCTTTGTCTGAAATTGAATGGGCGTCATAAGATAATTGGTGTATTTGGATACGCTCTACTTTTTTATTTCCTATAAAAACGACTGCGCCAGGCGTATTATCAATTGGCTTCTTAGGCTTCATGTATTAAATATAATATCAATGCTTGAACATCGTAGTGCTCCCTAAGCTACAAAGAGCTATCTACACAATACCCAAATGTAAGATTCGACCTCCCGTTTGATTAACTGGACTTATACTTTTACCAATCACTATCCCTGCTTCTGGCGCAGTATATTCTTTGATTCTATGGCCAAAAACATCTCTGATATATGCAATCCGTTGGCCATTAGTAATATTATCTAGTAAATTAGCTTCTACATGTAATAGCCCGCCTTGATCGGTATATAACCAATACGAACGTTTACAGATAACGGTTTCTTTCTCTGCTAATTCGACCTCATCTTGAATCATACCTAAGTGGCATAAAACATTGTGAATTCCTTCTATGCCTGATCTTATCAACCGTTTTTGAAATGTATTAGGGTTCCCAACTTCCAATGTAATAGCCGGAATATTTAATGCATCTGCCGCACCTCGCAGCGTACCATCAGAAGGGGGATTATGAACAATGATGTCTGCATTTTGAAGCATAGCCAACGATTTTGTTTCCTGCTGATCCATGTCGGCTCGAATATAGTATGAATTAATCCTACCTTGGGAAGCAGTATGTAAGTCTATCAGGTAGTCAAACTTTTTGACTAGCTTTTCAATGACATTATGAGTGTACACCTGACTCACGGTGCCCGTAGATTTTCCTGGCATAATGTGATTAAGATCAACACCATCAATGAAACGCCTCTTTTTTCTTAGGTAGGACGGTACATTAACTACAGGAACACCAATTATAGTACCTGACAAATCATCGCTTTCAATTTCTTTAAATAAACGCTGAATAACAGGAATCCCATTCAATTCATTACCATGCACGGCGGCTGTTAATCCTAATACAGGGCCTGGTTTCATTCCTTTAGCAATCATTACAGGAACATTGATTGGTGCGCCCAAGCCATCTCTTACAATTTCCAACCAATAATATTGAATGGTACCCGGTGCTACCGACTGTATGTCTATGTTATTAACAAGCGCTATGTTATCCAATTTGATCATAGGTGTATTTTACCATTTTATTAGCAATAAACCCCAAAATATCTTGGGTAGTATTAGCATCAGCTTGCTTTATTCCTCCTATACTTAATGTGTTTATTTCGGATATCACTCGAATACCATCATCATCTACCAAGGTGTCAATGCCTGCCATAAATATGCCCTCTTTCTCCAAATATGGTTTTAACTTTTTTACCATTACTTGTTCTGAAATACCGGCAGCTGAAGCTCTACTAGAACCACCTCTAGCAACATTACATAACCAGCTTCCTTTTGCAGGCAAACGTAATGATGCTGCCACAATCTCTCCATCAATATAAATCAAACGTTTATCACCCATATGAACATTTTTTAAAAATTTCATGGCTATATATCCATTTTGATCTAGCTCTGACGGGAATTTAGAAAAGTATTGCTCTATACTATACGTTTCATTTCCAGTATCAATTTGATGACCTTCTACTTTCAATATTCCTTTACCTCCATAGTTGCGAAGCGGTTTAAGAACTATATCAAACTCTTTTGCAAAAGACTTAATGTCCGCGATGGTTTTTACTCGTTTTACTGGTGGACATAGATCTTGAATTTGTAGCAGATAGCCTTTATTAGAGGTTTTGATAATACCGGTAGGGCTGTTTATAAAAACACTGTCTGTAAAATGAATTTCTAGTCGTCTCAAAAAATCATCAGTAATAGGCCTAGGCAATCGCATAAATATCAAATCAAAACCATTGGTATTAATTTCCACGGAATAATCCCTAAAATGAGATTGATCTAGCTCATAATCAAAACCTTCAAAGTGTTTCATGGCATGAATCGTTTCAAAATCGCCTAAAAAGAAAGCTTTATTTTCAGCTTGATGTCTGGAAGCTATGAAAATGTCACTAACCATATTATGCTTAGCTAAGGCATTTACAATTGCATACATTGAATTTTCTGCGCTATGAGTCGCGGCATCTGTTAAGACTAATATTCGTAATGTTTTCATAGCATTATTTCATTGAGTAGTGTGATATCGTTGTTTAAAGATTTGAAAAGTTTATTTCTGAATTTTCCTTTGCTGTTGTAAAGATTAATGCACATCTTATCAATGGATATGGTTGATAAGACAGTTTGTATGTATGCTTCGATGAGATCGTCCAAGCCGATGCCAAGTTTATTGAAATCCCTACGATCCATTAAAATGAGTCTGTTGGTATCTGACCCCCACAGATTATCGCCCAACTTTATACTTAGATTGGTCCCAAGCATCGACCAGGAATCAGCGCCTTGGTCTAGCTTTTCGGTAAGCGGTTTTGCTGCTCTTCTTGAGTATATACACAAAGGTCTAATTCCGTTAGGGGTAGAACTTACCATCATTCGGATGTCAGCTACATAGGTTTGGTCATTTTTTGAGGGAATAGTGCCTACATGATAATACTTGCCTTGACTGCTTGTTGAACTCCAATTATAATTCCCAATTAAACTTTGAACGATAAATCGTTCGTAGCTAATCTCTTGCTCCATAAATGCGGTTAGTTCAGTTTGGTTAGTAATTGTGTATACACCTTGACCTGCGTTACTATAGGGTACTTTAACAACGGCATGACCGCCCATTTTTTGAACCCATAGCGGGACTTCAGCTTTGCTAATATCCCATATTGTTTCAGGTATATTTATAGTTAAACCGTAATTAGCCAATTCTGAATTATACAAATCATATGCCTTGGCCGCGACCATTTTATTTCTACCTCCAGCAAGACAAGCTACTATTGGATTCAGAATCTTGGTTTTGCAATGTAGCGGAAATCGGGTCCAAGGTTTTTGAGTAACATACCTAAAGATGGCTCTTAGATTATGCCATGTATCGTCATGATACACCTGAAAGATGCCTTCTTGAATTCGAACATGCTTATTTTCTTGACCCGAGTAGTATGGAACATAAAGTACTTTTTCATTGAATACATCTGCAATTACTGAAGCATAGCCAGAGGTTTCCATTTCATTTTTATCATAGAATACAGCCAATGCCCCTTCAATCCTTGGAACGCCTTGCTTAGGTTTAAGCATAGGTTTGAATGTTCGTTCAACTAATAATCGGTAGGATCCATCCTCTTTATTATCATCAAGTAAGGGCATTGACTTTTGGCCTGAAGGACAAGAGTTATTTTCTATTATAACCATTTGTCTTTTGCCTTCTTCAGAAGTAGAATTAATTAGGTCAGCGCCACTCCAAAGAAAGTGTTTACATCGATAACTTAGGATTTCTTCCAACTTTTCCTTATCAACTAAAGGATGAAGATGGCAGTAGCGCGAAATAATCTTACTTTTCTCTAAATTCAAGAAGAAATTAACCATCGGGTGGATTGTAGCATTTAATGCTTTAGGGTACCAATGATCCGTATTTTCGAACTGGTCTGGCAAGACCCATTCAACTTGTTTTTTCATGTTTTGATTTTCAATTCCTTATAGACGAAAATCAACTTCAAAAAGTTTCTTTTTTTTACCTTTTTTTCAGTCTAAAGCAACTTTTTTTTTAGCCTAATATGTTCAGAAATGTATATTGAAAGCAGCTTTTCTATAATACCTTATTCGCATTTATAAAACTCACTATTGCTACTAACAAATACATAGGCTTCAAATGGGAAAGAAAAATTATTCAAAAAGAACCTCTCTAAGCTCAAGAAGTAGATCTATATACGCATCTCCATATTTTAATGGTCCAGCATTATACAGGACAACTAAGGTCCGTTCATCATCTGGATACGTTTGAGCAAAAGTGATAAACCCACTAACGGCACCTGTGTGTCCAATGCCGTTCCCAAATTCAGATTCATACTTATCAATGCCATACCCATAGGCAACCTCTTCATCATCTGGATCATTATCTGGGTAGAAATACCATGTCTGCATAGTTTCAAAACTGGCTGGGGATATGATTTGACCAGAGGTCAGTAGCTTAAAAAATCTACCAAGGTCTTGTGCATTCATAGCGATACTACCATCTGCAGAGTTTACTTCTTCTTCATAGAAAAATTCGCTGTCTACCATTTCACCAGATCCGTTAAGATCTATATACCCCCGCACCATTGACTCAGGAAAATTACGACCAGAAATATACCAACCACTGGTCAAATTATGCGGAGCAAATATTTTTTCTTCGAATAAGTCAAATAAGGTTTTACCACTTACTTTTTCTAAGATCATTCCTGTTAAGGTGTAGCCAATATTTGAATAATGATATTGCCCATCTACAGGACCGACGGGATCTTGATCGTAGATATACTTCAGATAATCTTCTTGTGAATGGATATTCTGTTCTTGATTTAGATTATCAAAATAGTATGGAAAATCATAGAAGTCTGGAAAGCCAGCTGTATGTTGTAACATGTGCTTTAATTGAACGTCATTTCCATTAGGTAGCCTGTCCGTAATTGATGGGTCTAAATGTTCGGTAATAAAATCATCCAATGAAAGCAAACCTTCCTCTATGATCTTCATAGTTAATGTTGCTGTCAATGTCTTCGTAATACTCGCTAATAAAAATGGGTTGCAAGAGGTGATATCAACACCACTAGCTAGGTCAGCTGATCCCCCAACTCCTAGAAACTCACCTTCTTCATCGGCTAAGAATACAGATACACCTAATACACCTTGAGCTACATATGTATCTATTATTGTTTGGTATTGATTTGCTTTTGAGTGTAAAGAAGAACTGTCTTCAAAAGAAAGTTCACACTCGTAATTCGAAGCGGGTATTACTTGATTTTTACTGCAAGAAATCGAACAAATGAGTAATCCGATCAAACAAATAATTTTATTAAATGACTGCATATTTTTTCATTTTGCATTACTCTTAGAAAGAATAAAAACTGCCTACTTTGAAAAGAGTGTGAGGAATAAGACCTAATAACTTTTGTGGAAAATCTAAGGCAACTTCATAGCGAATAAACGGCGTCCAATTAATTGAAGCTATGTAGGATAAACCGACACCTAGACCAACCGTAGCTCTAGGGATACCTAATTGTCTTCCTTTTTCGAATTGTCCAGTATCGGGATTTAGATCATAAACTTCGCCAGGGTAGAAATAGTGTTGGTATCCTAGACTTGGGATAAGATCGAAGCCTATAGTATTCTTGAGTTTTGTTCTACATACATATTCGGCTTTTAAATAAAATGCATTGGATACATCTTTATGATGATAAAAACCTAGATATGGGTTGACCTGTTGGTCAAAGCGTTGGCCTTGCTTTTCCCATAATGTAAATCCTGCTTCTACGCCTGGATGAATGGGTATGAAATCATTGAATGGTGTTAATTCAACACTCTCATTTATTAGGGCTATGAATATAGGTTTTTGTATCTGTGCTTGAACGTACGAGCTAACAAATAGTAGACAGCATACACAGAAGAAATAGAGTTTATTCATTTCTAATGATCTTTTCCAACAAGATGTAAAAGGGAATTAGAAACAGACAAAAATTAAGATGTATGCATCAACTTAACGGACTAAATGATCTAACTGCTTATGTGATCCGTCACAGTTAGGCATACGTTTAGAAAGGCCACAGACACAATCATGTAGTCCCTTTCCATTCATAATCCGTTCCTTGTATTTATTGATTCTGGTGCTTCTGGTCGTAGACTGCTTTGCTTGTGAAAAATGAAGGATATAACCTTTTTGTCTTCCGGGTGTTAGGGTATTAAATGCGCTTTCAAATAATGGGTCCGCAGTAAACATGTTGGCGAGTTCTTCGGGAATCTTTAGTTCTTTAGCAGTAGTATAGCTTATTTTCTTTCCTGCGCGTTCAATATCTATTGCTTCTTTAATATAGGAGAGGATTAGCTCTTTATTTTCAACAAGTTCTTCCCTGTTTTCAAATTTTAAATACTTGCCTGATTGTGTGTTTTTGCCGGGTGAAATGAGCTTTATTTGAGGGTCAGAGTGAAGGCTTCCTTTGAAAAAGCCCAGGGCAAAGAAATTTTTAAAATTTTGTAAAATGACTATGTTTTTATCATTGTCCGTATAACAAGGTGTTTTCCATTTGATGGTTTCTTCCAATTCGGACTGCAAGACTATTTCTCTTAATAGCAATAGCTCTTCACGCCATTTTTCTAAACCTTCAAAAAAAGTGGTGATCTCTTGTTTCATTCTACTTGTGCATACTTGAGTCATAGAACTGCATAAACATGCCATTCAATCTAGAGTACTGATACTGACTGATGGAACGTCAAGAAGGCAAATGAGTTTACTTATCTACCTTTTGGTCTTCTTCGTTTTCCAGATCGGTGCATCATGGAGTGCCCTTGTCGACCCATGGAGCGAGCGGCTTTCATTTGACCTTGATTGCCCAATGCTTTTTCAAACATCATGATCTGATCTTTTATTTGCTGTTGCGTAACGGTCAGCTTTTTAGCCTCTTTAAAGTAATTTTTAGCTTGGGTCCACTTTTGTCTTGATGCATTAATATTTGCTAACTGCAAAAGAACCATGGCGCGTTCATCATCTGTGGGTAACTTTATACTCAAGGCAGTTTGAAACTCATCTTCTGCGCCTTTAAGATCATTACGTCCAGCTTTAATAGATCCTTTCATGATATAGTATACAGCACGTTGTGTTGGATATAAAAGCTTGGGTGTAGCGGTCAATTTTAATCTAGACTCAGCAGAATCAAAGTCACCGGCTTCTACAAATTTAGCGGCAGACTGTATGGTTCCTAATAAGAAGTAGCTAACTAATAATATTACAGCCATTAACAAAAATGGGAATCCATACCAAAAGCCATACATTGCGGTTAAGCCTACTCCTAAGATGAGACCCCCAATGATGAGAGCAAGTTTTACATATATATTGATTGAAAACATACGATTCTTGATTATAAATTTATGAAGGACTAAGTTACATTCCTTCTGAAATATTTGCCATGATTAAACAACATCATATTATAATTTACTTGTTTAGACAGCCCTTTTGAAAAGACATTCAAGAAAACGTCTTTAAATCTTTCAGATCCGTCTCTGTCTTCTTTTGTAAGGGCAAATTGATTATACATGATGAGACCATCATCGCTTAATGTATCTTTTAAATGTCTAACAAAGGCAAGTTGTTTGAATTTATTAGGAATTATATCTTCGGCAAAGATATCCACAGCAATAAGATCGAATTTATTTTCATTCGATAAAATGAATTGTGCTGCATCGGTTGTAAAAATTTCAAAGGAAGATTCAAGGTCCTTTAATGTAAATTTTTGGGCTAATCGGACCACTTCAGCATCGATCTCGACAGCGGTATAATGTGTTTTGACACCAAACTTTTTTTCCAGCATAAATGGAATTGAACCTAAGCCCAAGCCTAGTAATAATATGTTTTTTGGTTGCCATCTTGTAAAATCAATGATGTCAAAAGCAAGTTTGAAATTGGCATATTTATCATCAAACGAATAGATGGCTTTCTCACAAAGAAGTTGTTTACGTCCTTTAGATAATACAACAGCGAGATAAGGATGATACTCTGAGTCTGTTACTTCGAGAGGGACATCTACAAAGTAACTCAACCATCGTTTATAAGTTGGAATGTTCACGCGTTTTTCTCCCAGGATCTATAAGTAGAAGTAGTTGTAAAAATATGTTGGTATATGTCAATGTCAAACTGATCTAGTGTTTTGTTCCGTCTAGACATCATTGACTCCATCATTGTAAGTGCTTTCTCAAATTGGAAAGTGATCATTTTTTGATACCCACCCCAACTGAATGAAGGAATAAAATTTCGTGGAAATCCATGCCCAAAAACATTAGCAGCAACACCGACGACGGTTCCTGTATTGAACATAGTATTTATGGCAGACTTAGAATGATCGCCCATAGTCAAGCCACAAAATTGCAGCCCCGATTTCTCAAAACGTTCAGTCCCATAATGCCATACTTTTACTTCGGCATAGTTGTTTTTAAGATTAGAGTTGTTTGTATCAGCACCCAAATTGCACCATTCGCCTAACACTGAATCACCTAGGTAACCATCATGTCCTTTATTGGAAAAGCCTTGAATCGAGGAATTCCCCAATTCGCCGCCAATTTTACAATGAGGTCCTGTACTAACCCCAGCATAGATTTTGGCTGCCATTTTTACAGTACTATTTTCTCCAAGGGCAAAGGGGCCTTTGATAATGGCACCTTCCATAACGCTTGCATTCTTTGCTATATAAATAGGGCCATTTTCTGCATCTAAAATGCTGCATCGAACGCTTGCGCCTTTTTCAATAAATATCTGGTTTTGTCCAAAGCAGGTATTGCTTTTATGAATGTCGTTGCTTTGGCGACCAGTGGTAAGATATAGTACGTCTTTTTGTATTTCACTGGCATTGAAGCGCATAATATCGAAAGGCCGCTCTATCATTTGAATATATTCTGAAGCAATAGAGCTAATATCAATAGCCTTAAAGTGGGATTGATTTTCTGCAGCACCCAATGTTTGTAGTTGTTGCTCATCTAAACGAGCAGCAATCATATTATCATTAAAGATGAGTGCTTGATTAAGTTCTAAGTTCCGAATCAGTTGGAGGGTTCTGTCATTCGGTAAAAGACGACCATTAATAATCAAATTTTCCGAATCTATGCGAATAGGAAACTTAGCGCTTAAATATTCTTTACATATGAAAGAACCTGTTCCTGAAAGAGAGGCTTCCCACTTATCTCTAATAGTTCTGATACCAACACGCAACTCACAGCACGGTTTCGTGTAGCTTAATGGTAATAGGGAAACCCAATGTTCGTCGTCAAAAAAGATCAAATTGGACATGCCGGATCAAATTTGAGACGGGTGAATAATTATTCTGAAGCTTCTTCAGCAGCTGGCTCTTCCGTCGCCGGAGCTTGCTTGCTGAATTTTGCGAATTTTTTGTTGAATTTGTCAATTCTACCTGCCGTATCAACAAACTTCATCTTACCTGTATAAAATGGGTGCGATTTAGAACTGATTTCCAACTTCACTAAAGGATACTCATTGCCATCCTCCCATGTGATTGTCTCTTTAGAAGGAGCACAAGATTTAGTTAGAAACGACTGATCGCAAGAGAAATCTTTAAATACAACCAATCTGTAGTTATCTGGATGAATACCTTTTTTCATGTCTCTAGTTTTAATAGGGCTGCAAAGATATTTCTTTATCTATTAATAAACAAGTAGAATGACTATACAAATATATCTTCAAAATGCTTGATTCTATAACGGTTTTTCGCTTCATATTCGATAGCGATCAAATCAAATCTATGTTGCCCTACCAGATTTTGGGTTTCTTGGAGATAAGCATCAGCCGCATCCCATACTCGAAGAGACTGCGCTTCGCTCAGAAAAGCTTCTGGTGGACCAAAATTAGAACTGGTTCTGGTTTTTACCTCTACGAAGATTATTGTATTGTTTTTCCTTGCAATAAGATCAATTTCGGCTCTTTTGAATCGCCAGTTTCTGTGGAGAATATCATAGCCTTTTTCTCTAAGGAAGGTGCAGGCTAAATCCTCACCTGCGAGACCTATGTCAGCTTGTTCATACATGATTTACAATTAGTTAATCCAAAAGTTAATAAAATGGGCGGTTAATCTGATTTTATTTTACAGTTTTGCATAAAATTTTATTGCATATGATGGATCAACTCATTGATAGATTTCCAGATCAGTTAACAGAAGCCTTAGAAATTGGAGCTGAAGCCAAAATTAAGCAGCATGAGCATGAGATACAACATGTTTTTGTAGCTGGTTTAGGTGGATCAGGTATAGGTGGAAATTTTGTAGCTGAGTTTATAGCGGATGAATGTAAGATTCCGTATTTGGTAGGGAAGGGATATGATGTTCCTAATTTTATAGGGAAGAATACCTTAGCAATAGTGAGTTCCTATTCTGGTAATACAGAGGAGACATTGGAGGCCTTTGAAAAGATAAGAAAAACGGAGGCAAAAATAGTAGTCGTTTCATCGGGTGGTAAGCTTATAAACTTTGCGCAAGAATATGGTTATGATTTTATCCAAATACCGGGTAACTGGCCATCACCTAGAGCTTGTCTAGGATTTTCTCTTGTTCAACAATTGGTCATATTACGAAAGTTAAAGTTAATCGGTCACGAAAAGTTAGATGAAATAAGAAGCAGTATTGATCTATTGAAATTCAATAATGAAACAATAAAGGAAACAGCTAAGAAATTAGCGGCAACCATGCATGGGAAATTGCCCATCATTTATACCACTGACCGAATGGAATCAGTAGCCGTTCGATTTAGACAACAAGTAAACGAAAATGCAAAGCAACTATGCTGGCATCATGTTGTTCCAGAGATGAATCACAATGAATTGGTAGGGTGGAGAAATGAAGATCAAAACTTGATCGTCATCTATTTTAGAAATAAAGATGATTACAAAAGGAACCAAACGAGAATTGAAATCAACAAAACGATTATCAAAAAATACACGAACAATATTGTGGAACTTTGGTCTAGAGGCAACACGCTTATTGAAAAATCTTTGTTTTTTGTAAATTTAGGTGACTATGTAAGCTATTACCTATCCGAGGCTAACCAAGTAGATTCCATTGAAGTAGATGTTATTGATTATTTAAAAGCTGAGTTAGCTAAGGTTTAAATCTTTATATGGCCACTAGAAGACGCCGGTACGGAGAAAAGCGCACTTCCATTGCCTGGCTATCCTATGTCCTTATTTTCCTTGGTGCTTTATTAGCAATTTGGTTAACACTCTCTTTAATTCGAGGGGAAAACCCTTTTGATGTCCTAAAGAATGTAGTTTCAAAAGATCAAAAGGTAGAGCCCACTGGTGAGGACATTGGACCGCACAAAAAAGTAATAGATTCGTTACAAGCTGTCATCGATTCCTTAGAACACAAAATTGATATTTTGGAAGGCGTAGACGATTTGGCTACAGCATATGTACGAGTAGAAACGAGCCAATTAAATGTACGGAGCTCTCCATCTATTGCGGCGAGTTTGGCCTTTAGGATTCCACCAGATAGCGAAGTAAAGATTATCGAATATGACTCAAGATCGTATGTATTGGATGGAAAATCAGGTCAATGGTGCAAGATTTTGTATCGAGGAAATGAAGGCTGGGTATGGGGGAATTATCTAGAAGTGCTTGAGGATTGATTGAACAAAAGGAAATTATAGAACATTGGGAAAACTTATCACATTAGGGGAACACATTGTCAAAAATCAAGACAAGTTCCCTTATGCCACAGGAGAATTAACGGCTTTACTAAGTGGCATAAAACTAGCCAGTAAGGTAGTAAACTCAGAGATTAATAAGGCTGGTCTAGTCGATGAGATCATCGGACAAGAAGGACAAACAAACATTCAAGGCGAAGATCAACAGAAGTTAGACGTGTATGCCAATCGTATTTTTAAGGAAGCACTAGGAGCGCGTGCTGTGGTTTGTGGATTGGCCTCGGAAGAAGAGGATGATTATGTAGCTTACGAATCTGAAGTTTGTCAAAACGGAAGTTATATAATCCTTATCGATCCATTAGATGGCTCTTCAAACATAGATGTCAATGTTTCTATAGGTACCATTTTTTGTGTATATCGAAGGATTTCAGAACCAGGCCAACCGGCTGAACTGAATGATTTTTTACAAAAGGGTCGAGAAATTGTAGCTGCCGGCTATGTTGTGTATGGGTCATCCACTATGATTGTTATGTCCACGGGTCAAGGGGTACATGGGTATACCTTTGATCCATCGATCGGTGTGTTTTTCCTCTCTCACGAAAATCTCAGAATTCCAGATAACGGAAAAATCTATTCGGTAAATGAAGGTAACTTTCCATTTTTTGATGAAAATATTCGAAATTATCTAAAGCACTGTAAAGAATACGACCCAGCATCCAACAGGCCGTACACATCTAGATATATTGGTTCTTTGGTTTCAGATTTTCACCGGAATTTAATAAAGGGAGGAATCTATCTTTATCCGGCCACCAGTCACAAGCCTAAGGGTAAATTGCGTTTGTTATATGAGTGTAATCCAATGGCTTTTTTGATCGAACAAGCTGGGGGATTAGCTACTGATGGTGTTCAAGATATATTAGATATTAAGCCAACCGAATTACACCAGCGCTGTCCTTTGATCTTAGGTTCCAAAAATATGGTAAACGAACTGAAACGATTTCTAGCGGATTAGAAGCCACCCCCGTCCCCGCCATTCCAGTTTCCTTTGGCTCGCTTTTTCTTTTGATTTACTCGATAATTTGCAGAGAAATTAATAGTTGTGCCTCTATACCTTCCTTCACCTTCTGCATAATATTCAGGCGTATCAAATTCAAACCGTCGTAATCGAGTGGCAAATAAATCATTGCTACTAATGCTCAATGTGAGTTTATCTTCTAAGAAATCTTTTGATATACCAAAGTTGACATAGTTTACAAACTTTCGACGACCTTGAACGGTTCTTTCTGGTCCGCGAAAGTTATAACGCCATTGCATTTCCGTGTTCTTCCAAAACTTAAATCTAGCGCCTACACGACCTTGCCAACTAGCGGCTTGTATCTCTTCCTCTCCAAAGTCCAAGACGGAAACTGTATTGAACCCAAAAATATTTAGATTTCCATCCAGTCGGATACTCTTAGTAATATCATAATTAGATGAGAATTCTAAACCAATCTGGTCTTGACTGCCTAAATTATAGGGTTGAATCCGTGTGGTTCCGTCTGTATTTACTGTTACCAAGCGCTGAATTAGGCCGTCTGTATGCCTGAAATATATACCTGAACTTATGGTACCTTTCTCAAAGTATTGTAAATAGTTAAGTTCGAAAGCATGCGTGTATTCTGGTCTAAGGGCTGGATTGCCACTCCAAATGTTTCGATTATTTCCGAATGTGAAGAATGGATTTAGATACCAAAAGCGCGGTCTTGTGATCCGTCGACTATAGTTTATTTGCCAAGTATTTTGCTCATTGACTTTATAGTTCAGATAAGCGGACGGGAAGAAATCAAGGTAATTATAATCTTCGGATTCATTAGTTTCGGCAAGTAGCGTTCCTATCTGCGTGTATTCGGCTCTAAGGCCTACTTGTGCAGAAAATTTATCCCATTCTTTTCCAACAATACCATAACCAGCATACACATCTTCATTATACGTAAAGCTATTGTTGAAATTTGGATTGGGTGTCCATACATCTCCTAACCTTTCTTCTACGAGGAAAGTATTCCCTATGGTACGTAAGCTTACTCTTGCTCCTGTCTCCCATTGGGTTTGCCATACACCTGGGAGTTTGTAATCCATCTGCCCAATGATACTTTCTTCGCCTTCTTCATTATTGCTTCGTTGTTTTATTTCACCCATAAATGCATCTGATGTTTCGGTGAGGTCCGAACCTTCAATCTCATTGCTTTCTACATACTTTATGAATGCACTAAGCGATTTATCTTTTTTGCCAAAATCATTAACGTAGCGAATTGTATATTCTTGATCGCGTTCATTTTCAAACTCATCATCCGTTCGAATGGCAGTTTGAATATATTCGCGTGTGCCTGCCTCTAGAATGGAATCAACATATTCAAATTCGGCAAAGTTATCTTCATCCGCGTAGCTGAACGTGCCTGAAAAAGTAAGTATTTGATTAGGAGCCACTTCTATATCAAGGCCAGCTGTTACATTTTGATTTTGACCTTTACGGTCTCTAAAATTGGTGTAGTTCTGAATGAAGGTATAGTCTTCTTCAAAAAATTGACTATTCTGCCAGCCGCCGCCAATATTACGGCGAAGACCTGTTCCGTAGTTTACAAAGTAATTTACTTTACCTGATTTATAATTTACTTGACCGCCTAGGTTATAACCAAAAGGATAGGTGATACCTGCTGTAAAAGAACCATTAAATCCTTTTTGCCTTTCCTTCTTCAAAACAATATTTACAATGCCTGAGGTACCTTCTGCTTCATATTTGGCAGATGGGTTAGTGATCACTTCAATACGTTCGATAGACGAGGCTTGAATTTGTCTCAATGCACTACCATCGGCATTGTTTAGCATAGCAGAGGGTTGGCCATTAAGTAAGAATCTAACATTTCCAGAACCTCTTAATGTAACACCGCCTTCAATATCTACAGCTAAACTTGGAACATTATCGAGTATATCTTCGGCCGTACCTCCTCTATTAGCGAGATCAGAACCCACATTAAATACTTTTTTGTCCAGCTTAAATACGGTTTCTGATCGTTCCGCAGTGATTTCAACATCTTCTAATAAAACATCATTAGAGACCATTGAAATATTCCCTAACTGGGTCATGGGTCGAGGACCTATCGAAAGCTCTTGTTCATAGTTTTGATAACCAAGGTATTCGACCAGAATTCGACAATCAACCTTAGGTATTTTTAATGTAAAAGAACCATCTGTCTCTGTCATTACACCGGCTAATAATGTACCTGAAAGATCAAATGCGGATACAGTCGCAAATTCAAGAGCTGCACCATTTGTTTCTTCTATAATAACTCCTTTGATGATCTGCATAGTCGGATCCATTGATGATCTATCAGGACGTTGCCCAGACAAAGGTATGACCAATAGTGTCAATAAGGCCGCGAGTAATTTATTCATTGTGTGTCGTAATATACCAAGACAAAGATATTGTAAAAGGACAGTAACAAACGTTACGCTGCTCTTGTTTGCAGCTTATTAACACAATAATGTTAAACAAAGCTTATAGTAATTGCCTTAATAATCTATACCTATTGTTTTTCGTTATTTTTCATACGAGACAAGACTTTATGCGATTACTCCTCACAATTCTTTCGGTATTGGTTTGCCTTGCTCCTGCGAGTTTAGATGCCCAGCGATCTGCAAGTGCTTACCAAGATCTTTATACGCCTGATGTTTCTCCAGAAAAAATGGTGTCCGCAATTAATTATATCCGTACTACTGGTTGTCGTTGTGGTAGAAAGAAAATGCCTCCCGTAGCACCTATTAAATGGAATGACAAACTTTATCAATCTGCTTCAAACTTTGCAAATGAAATGAAGCGAACCCGTCGATTTGACCATGTGTCTAGGAATGGGGATAACGTAGCCTCACGTCTAGATAAAGTAGGATACTATTGGCAATACAGTGGCGAAAATATTGGATCCGGTCAGACGCATTTTAGACAGGCCTTAGAAGACTGGATGGCCAGTAGTAGTCATTGCCAAATGATTATGAACCCTAAAATGAAAGACATGGGGATTGGAAGAGCAGGCACCTATTGGGTGCAGCATTTTGGGTCTGAAATGCCACCTAATACTAAAAGGGGCAAAATGCGATATACTGAAAACTAGCCCTTTGATTAGTAGGGCATCCCCCTGATTATCATCAGGGTCAGGTGCTGCCAGACTCACTATCCGTTCGGTCCTCGATCCTGATTCCATCAGTTTCGGGACGGACACCGAAATATCGGCGTCCTCTTCTAGCCCCTTGATGCAAGCAAATACATACTTTCTATCATGATTGAGTTTTAAAAGCTTATCTTAGGTATAAGACAAAACGAACCTTCAGCGTGAACCAACAACGTTAGTGGAAATCTTTTTACTAAGCATTTTTCTTTCTAAGGCATTTTTGTAAAAAAGTTTTTTGCCTTTACAATAGAATAATATGAACACTCACATTAGGAGGCTCAATTTTTGTTATTTTACTAATCCGGATTTCATGGATTCAATTACATTGGACAAAAAGAATATCCGCATCAATGTTAACGAAATTGTAGACCATTAGTTAATGTCGAAAGGAAATCATATCTATTGTTTCGGAGAAATTTTGTGGGATCAGTTTGGAGATTTTCTCCATGATGAGATACCAGGTAAAAAGCTATTAGGTGGTGCGCCTTTTAATATTGCGGCTCATCTATCTCAATTGGGACAAAAAGTTTCACTGATTAGTAGGGTAGGAGAAGATGCTGATGGACATGAAATTCTAGCTCGAGCTTCGGAATTTGGTGTTGACATGAGCCCTGTTCAGATAGATTCTACTTTTGCAACGGGTACGGTGAAAGTACGACTTAATAAATCAGGATCGGCTAGCTATGATATTGTTGAAAATGTAGCTTGGGATTACATTGAACTGAGCGAACCTTCAAATCTAATTAGTCCTGAAATTTTAGTCTATGGTAGTTTAGCTAGTAGACATAAAGTATCAAGAGATACCTTATCGGTTTTATTGGAGAGGAGTACGCTTAGAGTATGCGATCTAAATATTAGGGACCCATATTATAGTAAGGAAGGACTTCGATATTTAATGAGTAAAGCGAATATCTTAAAAGTGGACAATGATGAATTGTTGTTACTAAGCGCTTTATTTTATTGGGATAGCAACGAAATATATAGATCCATTTGCGAAGAATATGGTACTACCATGATCATTAAAACCATGGGAACTAATGGGGCTGAGCTATATAAAGATGGCGCTACTATTAGTGTGGATGGGCTATCTATCCCACTCGTGGATAGTGTAGGTGGTGGGGATGCTTTTCTTGCAGGATTTTTGGATGCGTATCTTAAGAAACAAGATTTATTGCATTGTTTACAGGCAGGTAACTCACTAGCCGCTTTTGTTTGTAGTAAGCGAGGAGCCGTACCACAACACACTGACTATGCCTCTTTTAAGAATAAGCACATCTTGTAATCCTTGGCCTCTTTTCAAAAACTTTCGATAGACGAAGTTTGGTCAAAACAATTTGGAAATAAACAAGACGTTTTACAAATATCTAGAACCAAAGAACCATTAGAAAAATTCCGATCATACTATCCATTATTGCTTGTTTTTGTGCCACTCAAGCAAGGGTATTATTTGGTCAAGAATATTTGCCTTTACTTTCAGACGATAAAACCTGGGATGTGTATTATTGGCAAAGCGGAGATATCACACCCTATTTTTCTGGAGACCAATTTTTTATTTCAGGCGATACGGTGCTCAATGGGATGGTTTATCACAAGATTTGGGCAAAGGATATTATTTCAACAGAGGTAGTATTTGTACCTCCATATACCTTAGCTGAAACAAGCAAACTAAGTGGACTTATCCGGGAAGATACCTTGGCTCGTAAAGTTTATAGCTACTCTTTAGAAGAAGAAAAAGAATTCCTGAGTTATGATTTTGATTTGAACATAGGGGATACCTTAGTTTTGGAATATTTGGACAATGAGTATATCTATGTGGATACCATCCACGAAGTAATGTTAGACAATGGCCTGACTAGCCGTGAATTTATTTTCGAAGGTACATTTATGCAAGCAGGCAATGATCGATATGTCGAAGGAATCGGTGGTTCATCTACATTACTGTTTCCTTTTGATTATAGTTTTGAGTTTGGTGCAGATGTACATTGTGTGACCCAAAATGGAAATTCACTGTTCGGTGACACAAATTGTAGTCAATTAGTTGGAAGTACTGACCTTAGTGATGCGATGGTACATCTTTATCCCAATCCAGTACAAGGGATACTTAATGTAACATTCTCATTGACATCAATAACTAAATTGGGTTTTATAATTTACTCAAGTACGGGCCAAGTAGTCTATGGAGATTTAATAGAAGGTTTAGTATTTTCTACTGGAATGCATGGTGTTAGTGTTGATGTTATAGGATGGTCTCCAGGCCTTTATTATGTAAAGGTTTTTGATGTATACGATGAAAAAAACTTGCAAATCATACCCATCATCAAACAGTGATTAATAATTGCTAAACAAAAAAAACAGAATGCTGTTTCAATACCAATAGGTATATAGCATTTTGCAAAAAAAAATAATCATAATTGGCTCAGGCATAGCAGGCATAGCAAGTGCCTTGCGTATGAAAAAGAAGGGTTACGAGGTAACTGTTTTTGAGGCCAATGATTATGTGGGAGGCAAACTTCATGTCGTAGAAAAAGAAGGGTATAGATGGGATGCGGGTCCTTCTCTTTTTACTATGCCGCATTTAGTCGACGAGCTTTTTACATTATATGAAATTGATCCGAAGCAATACTTTAGGTATATAAAAAAAGACTGTGTATGTAATTATTTCTGGGATGATAATACCACCTTCACGGTTCATGCTGACACTAATGTATTCATAGAAGAAGCTGCTGAAACATTTGAAACATCAAAGAAAGAGCTACGTAGATATCTTGAGGATGCAAAAGAAAAATATGACCTTACGGCAACTATTTTTCTAGAGAAATCATTGCATAAATGGTCGACCTACCTTTCGATGGATACTATAAAATCCTTGCTTCAAAGTTATAAGCTTGATATCACTAAAAGTCTGGATGCTACTAATGGCCAATATTTTTCGGACCCACATTTAGTGCAGCTCTTTAATCGTTATGCGACCTATAATGGTTCGTCTCCGTATCGAACACCCGGCATTATGTCTTTAATTCCCCACCTAGAAATGCATTACGGTACCTTTCTTCCTAAAGGAGGCATGCACGCCATTACAAAAAGTCTTTATCAGCTAGCGATGGATCAAGGCATAGACTTTAGATTAAATGAATCTGTGGTTAGAATAGTGCATGATAAAGGGCAGGTAACAGGGGTAGAAACAAAGAATGGGGAGTACAGTGCAGATGTTTTGGTTTCGAATATGGACATCTTTTCTACGTATAATAAATTATTAAAGGATGTAAAGCATCCGCATAGAGTACTGAAACAAGAACGCTCCAGTTCGGCTTTGATTTTTTATTGGGGTATAGATCGGGAATTTCCAAGTTTAGATTTACACAATATTTTTTTTAGTAATAATTATAAAGAGGAATTTCGACATCTATTTGAAGAGAAAGATGTCTACGAGGATCCAACAGTTTATATTAACATAACCAGTAAGGATGAAAGCAGTGATGCGCCGGTTGGATGTGAAAACTGGTTTGTGATGGTGAATGCACCAGGAAATTTTGGACAAGATTGGGTGCAACTTAAAGAAAAAGTCAGAGCGCGTATTATTAAAAAACTTAGCCGGCATTTAGGGACTGATATTGAAAAACATCTGGTAGTAGAAGATACCCTAGATCCTATTTCTATAGAAACTAAAACCAGTTCTCACCGGGGTTCATTATATGGTGCATCTAGTAATTCCAAATTCGCAGCTTTTTTAAGACACCCTAATTTTTCGAATCAATTGGAGAATTTGTTTTTCTGCGGTGGGTCAGTCCATCCCGGTGGTGGTATTCCTCTTTGTTTATTATCTGCAAAAATTGTAAGTGATTTAATTCCTGATGCTACACTTAATTAACATACACATAAAAGAAAGAAGAGCATTCAATGCCTTGAATTTTGGCATTTTTATTTTATATCTTTTTCAAGTCACGGCTATCATTGGAGTGAGCTTGGGTTATCAAGATTGGTTTATTCAAAAGACTCCCTTTAATCTTTCACTTACCTTTTTCTTACTCTTATGGCTATATCCTGTCGACTCTTCTAAAAAAGGGCTAGCAAGCTTAGTGTTTTTTATGAGTGGGATGCTAGTAGAGTGGTTAGGTGTGAATTTCAGTTTATTGTTTGGCAGTTATGAATATGGCGATAATCTGGGCTTAAAAATTGGCGGTGTTCCATTATTAATTGGTGTTAATTGGATGATCTTAGTTCTTGTCACGGGCCAAATATCGAATTTGATTACACAACATCGATGGCTAAGGGTATTGCTTGGTGCGGGACTAATGGTTTTGCTAGATTTCTTTATGGAGGTGCCAGCCCCTGCTTTTGATTTTTGGGTTTTTGAAGGTGGTGTTGCTCCTGCAAGTAATTACATTGCATGGTTTGGAATAGCGTGCATTTTACACGCTTTCTTTCAATGCTTACGTGTGGAAGGCAATTCCAAATTCAGTGTCCACCTTTATCTGTGTCAAATTATATTTTTTAGCTACTTCTATCTATACTTCAGTGTATAGTCATGAGTAACAAGCCATTATTTGAGTATGGAATTCAAATCTAGATTATCCCATTGTCCTATTGATTTGTAGGGTTGAAATCTAGCGAATAGTTCTTCTTTATACCAATTCAATTTTCTAGTCTTATGTATAGCCTCCTGGTGCTCTTTACTTCCGTATGCAAATGCTTTCATAGCTTCCATAGAGCTCCATAGGCTAAACGTGGCCATTTGAATAATAGGCGCTTCACCAATACCTTTTGTATATAGTAATTCTTTATTAGATTTTAATGGTTTCTCGGATGTCGGCACATAAGACCAGAATTTGGCTAGTTTGGAAACCTTAATGCTGGCTCGAGTAATAATAGCAACAGGCAAGATATTTTTGTCCAAACTTGTACTTACCGTAAATGGATTAGCACCTGACCAAGCGCCATGCGCTTTACTATTTCGCATATACAATGTCCAAATGGTTGAAGCTTGGTTCTCATATTTCTTGAATATCAAAGATGTTTGAAAAAACTGATCAGCGGCCGCTTCGTTTTCCCAAACTTGAAGCAGGCTATACACCGACCAATCTGGCCAAGGATTAAAGCCTAGGTCTTTCCCGCTGCCCATTAATTTGTAAAACGATTGGCCTTGTGTTTTTTGCAAGGGTTTGTGGGCAAATTGCATCATTTTAAATGCCCAAAATTTGCTACTCAAATGTCCAAATCGGAAAAACGTGATCGTTGTAATCTGTTGGCTCAAGGCTTTACTTTCCTAACAGTAACAGTAGAAGGGTCGGATAGTTGCTTTGTAGCATGAATACCTTTTTTATATACTTTTCAAAAATAGGGTTCTAAAAAATTCTCTTATAGATTCTATCTTAGAAGTTATGAGTTTAGCTAACGCTCTTTTTACCTGTTTTGTACTTTTTAGTTGTCATGCCCTTTTCGGACAAATTGACCATTGGGAAACCATACTATATGCTGAAGATACCTGGCATTATTCGGTCGACAACCAAAATGTTTCTACTCTTTGGCGAAATATAAATTTTGATGACTCTAGCTGGTTAGTGGGCCCAGGTGGAATTGGTTATGGTGATGGTGATGACCAAACTGAGATTGATCGTACCCTTTCATTATATCTCCGAAACCGTTTTGAGTTAGCTGATTTGGATCGAATGGAAGGCTTGTATTTTCATGCTGATTATGATGATGCTTTTGTAGCTTATCTAAATGGAGAGGAGATCGCTCGCTCTAATATTGAAGGTGCGTTCCCAGGATTTGATGCGGCGGCTAATGGATTGCGAGAAGCGCAAATGTATCAAGGAGGGGCACCAGAAGGGTATCAGATAGACAAAGAAATGCTATTGAATCTTTTACAAGAAGGCGAAAATGTGCTAGCGGTACAAGTCCACAATTTTGATGGATTGAATAGTTCGGATATGACTGGCTTATTCTGGTTGAGTGTAGGCGTAAATGACGAGGAAATGGAATTTGGTACTGTTCCAGAATGGTTCGTAGAACCAGAAGATATTAGCTCTGAGTTGCCAATAGTACGAATTTATACTAATGGCCAATACATTCCTGACGAGCCATCCATTCCCGGAAGCATAGAGATCGTGTATAATGGTCCTGGAGAGTTGAATCAATTATCCGATATGGCGAATGCATTATATAGTGAAATTTCGATAGAGCGACGAGGTCAGAGTTCGTTGTGGATATTCCCTAAAAATAATTTTGGATTTGAAACAAAGGATGAGTTAGGAGAAGATACAGATGTTTCCTTTCTGAATTTTCCTGATGAAGAAGACTGGATATTGCATGGTCCGTATTCTGATAAAACTTTTTTGCGAAATGCATTGGCCATGTATATGGCCAGAGCTTCAGGTCAATATGCCAGTCGAACACGAGCAGTCGAATTATTTATCAATGATAATTATGAAGGGGTATATCAAATCATGGAACGTATAAAACGGGATAAAAACCGAATTGATATTGCCAGTTTAAACTCGGATGAGATTAGTGGCGATGATTTGACTGGAGGTTATGTAATAAAGATTGATAAGGGAGAACCGGATTGGCTTTCGAGATTTGATGTAGTTGGTAGTCCCGGCACAAAACTGACCTATCAGTATGTATCTCCACAAGCATCAGCGATTGTGCCCGAGCAAGAAGCATACATCCAATCCTTTATAGATAGCATGGAACTAGCTTTTGAGGCAAGTACAGGCGTATATGGTGGAAAGCATTACCGAGATTATATAGATATGGCATCTTTTATTGATCATTTCTTATTGACAGAAATATCAAAAGATGTGGACGCGTATCGCTTGAGTAGTTATTTCTACAAGGATAAAGATAGCAAGGGTGGTCGATTAAAAGCAGGGCCAGTTTGGGACTTTAATATTGCTTTTGGGAATCAAGATGATTGTGGTGCAGCAACGCCTAATGGCTATATGTATTATCAACAATGTGCCTTGGCGAATCCATTTTGGTGGGGTGTATTATTAGATGATGAAGGTTTCCGAAACAAATGCCGATGTCGATGGGATGAACTCCGTGGAGGCCCTTGGAGTGATGATGCGATATTTTCTTATATCAATGAGCAGGCGGATCTTTTGGCCGAACCGGCTGCGCGGAATTTCGCGAAATGGCCCATATTGAATCAAGAAATTTGGCCCAATCCTGTTGTAACAGGCAGTTACGAGGGTGAAATTAATTATTTAAAAGACTATCTAGAAGCCCGATTGGAATGGTTAGATACTAATCTATTTGGAGACTGTAATTTAGTATCTACTGATGAAAGTAATACAAAGGAAATTTCCATATTTCCGAATCCGGCAAGTCCTGGTGACCCTGTGTTTATAAATGGACTGGGTCATGAAAATATACTAGCGTGGCAACTTATGGATATTCATGGTCAGCTGCATTTGGAAAATAAAGGGAATGACCCTTCCATTCAGCTGCCGACCCATTTGCCAGATGGAACGTATGTGATAAGGATAACTACTTCAAAAGGTTCTGTATTAAGTACCTTAATTCTTCAGCATTAGAAAATAATCCGTTTTACATACGGACAAAGCTAATTTCAAATCGTATTTCAGAATAAAATTAGGCTACCCTAGGTATTCAAATTTGCCTAAACCTAATTGTCATTAACTATGCTTAGTTAACCACTTCTTAAAAGGACTCACTTTTAAACGACTTACGATAACATCATGGGGTATAGGAATAGTGAGGTTTAATGAGATCTTTCGGTTAGCTACCGGCTCAAAAGATTCTATGGCACTAATATGAACCAGCATCTGCCTATTAATTCTATGAAAAATCGAAGGATCGACGACAGATTCTATATAATCTAAAGATTTGAATAGCGGCCATTTTTTGCCTTCTGTATCATATAAGAAAACAGTTTCATGTTCGATACAAAAGAGGGTGATTTCTTGGACACTTTTTACAATGGACCGTTCCCTAAATTGGGAAATGAATTGACCCTGATATGTATGATTAGGTTCCGCAGAAAATTGAAGACCTTCCTTATTTTTAGATTTTAAAGTACTGATGAGCCGCTTATATTTTCGTACAGCTTGAATGACATCATCTTCTTTAAACGGTTTTAAAATATAGTCTATACCATTACTTTGAATGGCTTTGAGTCCATATTCATCATACGCCGTACAAAATACAATAGGTACATAGACATCCACATGTTTAAAGATTTCAAAACTATTTCCATCAGCCAGATGAATATCAAAAAACAATAGATCCAATTGGTCCTGATATCGGTGAAGGTAAGGAACGGCTTCTTGAATGGATTCTAATTTTTCTATCACCTCAAAACCTTCTTGAGATTGAATAATCTCTTCTAGTTGCATAGCGGTATGAAACTCATCTTCTATGATCAGGACTCTCATATTAGATCAGCTTTACTAAAGTGGAAAATGAGCTGTTTGTTTTTGTGGTGCGCAAAGCCTCGGCTACTCCCAGCAAATCATATCTTTTCTTTAAAATGTTCAAACCTTCACCTGATGTACTTGGGGCCCCCATTTTTGGATTTAGATTGTTAGATACCTTTAACCAACCTTCTTCATTTACTTGGATGCTAATTTTTAGAGGCATCTTACTGGTCATACTATTGTGTTTAAAACAATTCTCCACAATAGTTTGCAAAGCCATAGTCGGGATGTGTTTGACCAAATTTTCGTTTGGTATATCAATGTCTATCTCGACAGCGTGCTCATTCCTTTTTTTCATTAAGAAAAGATAGGCGTCTAACATAGCTAACTCTTCGGCTAGAGGTATGGTCTGGTTTTCGTTGTGCTTTAGGGTCTGGCGATAAAAGTCAGACAGATGTATGATAAAAGGCTCTGTATGCTCGTCCCCTTTTCTTACCATAGCTAACAATGTATTCATAGAGTTAAATAGAAAGTGAGGATCTACTTTATTCTGAAGAGCACTGAGTTGCACTTTATAGTTTTGAGTTTTTAACTGTTCTTTATCTAAATTAAGTTGTGCAATATTTTGCTGGGCTTTGAGCGCATATTGTATGACTAAAAAAAGAACACTAGCTAAAAATAAACGCATCGATGCCGTCCAATTTAACTCAGGGTGAATATCGTTGTGAATAAAGTTTTGTAGTAAAAAAGGAATCGCTATGGCTACACAAGCAATTACGACAAGTCCTAGAATTCTACCTGCTTTGGAATCTATTTTCCAACTGTTCCAAATAGCTAGCCATAGTATATATAAAATCGCAGCACCCGATAACCAGGTAACAAATAGGTATACATTGTGCATACCTCCTTGCTTCAAATTAGCAAACTGCTCGTTGGTGATCATACCCAGGCCAGGAGGAATCAAGCAAATAATAACTCCTAACAGATAGTATGAATATTTACGCTGACCTGGCATGATCACTAAACTACTTAGTTTTGCGGAACTCTCTAGTGCCATTAGAGTTGAACTGTAATTCTTGATGCATGAAACGCTCCAAAATACCCTAAGGCGCCATTGTCAAAATTACCTTTAGGATTATATGGGGTAGTGCTGCCTCCTCCATTTCCGGCAAGGTTAGCCAACTGCAAAAAGTAATCGTAATAGGCTTTATCTGTACTTAATAGTTCAAGAGTAACTTCATCCCCCTCTTGAAAGGGCTCCATAATGGGAAAACGTTGTGGATTTCCATCGCCACGGAAGGTATCATCTACAATAGAGTAGTTGCTAACTAACAAGGTGTCATTTATATATGGTTTAACACGATAATAATTTTCTATATCTATAGGATCCATCCATTCAGGAGCCAAAATGATATTTGCATTTTCTTGACCACCTATAGGGGGTGGTCCGCCTTCTAATTGTTCTATAGATAATAGCTCGACTGGATGAGGTATATGACTGGTGGCAGTATAGCTTTCTTCATCAATGTCTATTTGCAGTTCGACACTCTCATCAGCTACTACATTTAGGCCTTCTTGAGTGTATAGTCCATCTGCCACTTCAGACAAGACGTAATTTTCACCAGACGCTGTACTCAATATTATATTGGCATTACTAATCTTTGATGGCTCACCGTTTTCATAAAAGTCATTAGAATAGCTCAGCAAAACATCGATTCTATTAGTAGAAGCATCTAAATTGGCTTCGATAATTACACGGGGTTCCGTAGTATTTAGGTCCAGCTCTATTACATCCTCACAAGAAAATAGAAAGAGGGCAGACAGACTGAAGAGCATATATTTTATGTATTTCATTTTAATTTTTTTTTGATTTTAAAATTTGAAGTTCCAACTCACTGAAGGCACCACGCCAAATAGAGCTAATCTAGTAGCTTCGGAATTACCTGCAGCATTCGTATCAAAATTGATTGAGTAGGCATTCTTTCTGTCATATGCATTGTAGACAGAGAAATTAAGATCAGAGGCTGTCATTTTCGTTGCCTTGAGTTTCCATGTTAAGCCTACATCTAGTCTATGATAATCAGGCATCCGATCTGCATTTCGATCTGTATACAGGTTTACAAGATTCCCATCTACGAAGTATTTTCCGCTAGGAAAGGTAACCGCATCACCAGTATTATACACCCAGCTGGCAGAAAGTGAAATCTTTGGCGTGATATCATATACACCCACAAGCGAAATATCATGTGTTCTATCCTGTCTAGCAGAGAACCATTCTCCGTCTGAAATGTCATCAAATTGGCGCTCTGATTTGCTAAGGGTGTAGCCAATCCAACCGGTAAAATCTCCTTTAGTTTTTTCAACTAAAAACTCGACTCCATAGGCTCGACTTTGTCCGAACACTAGTTCCGCTTCGATATCCTCATTGCCAAATACATCGGCACCATCTTCAAAGTCTACAGCATTTTGACCCACTTTGTAATAGCTCTCCACGCTAAACTTATATTGGTTGTTATTAAAGTTCTTGAAATATCCTAAAGCAATTTGATCAGATAATGTTGGTTTTACCAATGTGCTGCTTGGTATCCACATATCTGTTGGCGACCCAGAAGTCGCATTGGACAAGAGATGTAAATACTGTGCATTTCTGTTATAATTAAATTTAATCGAACTCGAATTATCTAATAAGTAGGTAGCCGAAAATCTAGGTTCTAGGTTGAGGTAATTATTATAGAACTCTCCTTTTTCATACGTGGTTTCTTCAATTACTTCATCTGCTTGATTGTATACTTTCTCAGTATACTCACCTATGTTGCTAAAGCTGCTTAGTCGTAGCCCATAGTTCAATTGTAAATTATCATTTACCTTTTGTTCATTGGAAATATACAAACCACCTTCTAAGGCAAATTGGGCATCCGCTTCACTTTGTTGCTCTCCATCAAACAAGAAGGTAGATGGTTGGAACTCATGTAATATGCCTTGCCAACCAAAACTCAAGGAATTTTTTGGATTTAGATAATAGTTGTAATCCTGTTTAAGGTTATGGTCATAGATCCCCGCTTCAAATGCGACATCTATGCCACCATTATCGATGCCAAATCCATAATCATACTTGGAGTAGATATAAGAGGTATTAGAAAACAACTTATTGTTGAATATGTGGTTCCAACGCGCAGTAAACGTTTGATTACCCCAATCAAAACCAAAATCATCGGTTCCTAATACATCTCTTCCTAAGTAACTTGATATGTAGATTCTATCATTTTCTCCAATCTTGTAATTTGCTTTTCCATTAAGATCATAGAAGTACAATGAAAAATCATCAAAGTCGTCAAGAAAGGGCTGGGCTACAAGATCTGCATAGGTTCGTCTCCCAGAAACCATAATCGACCCTTTGTCTTTTACGATCGGTCCTTCTACCGTCAGTCGTGAGGATATAACGCCGATACCACCAGAGGCCTCCCAATGTTTCATATTACCATTTCGCATGCGCACATCCATTACAGATGAACTACGACCGCCGTAATTTGCCGGAATACCACCTTTGTAGAGCTTGACGTCTTTTAAGGCATCCGAATTAAAAACTGAGAAAAAACCGAGTAGGTGAGAGGCATTGTAAACAGGTGCTTCATCTAGGAGTATTAAATTCTGATCAGCATCGCCGCCTCTTACAAAAAAGCCACTACTCCCTTCCGAACTGGCACTAACACCTGGAAGCAATTGCATCGTTTTTAGGATATCTTGTTCACCAAAAATCACAGGAATTTTCTTGATTTCTTTTACATCTAGGCTGACTACACTCATTTCATTCTTTGTAACATTATCATCTTCAGACGTACTAGTAATAACGACTTCCTCTAGTTGCGCTGACCCGGTACCTAACTCTACATCTTTTGTCATGTCTCCCGTAAGTTGGATTTGGAAGACTTGACTTTCATATCCTACATAGGAATATTGGATGGTATATTCACCTGCGGGTAAAGAGAGTGAATAAAATCCATAGAGATTGGTAGTTACACCTGCATTGCCTCCTTCGATAGCAACGGTTGCATACAAAAGTTCTTCTCCAGAATCAGCATCTCTTAAGTGACCACTTAGGGTATATTCTTGCCCTAATACCATGGAAGCTGCAAAGGCTAATAGTAGGGTCAGTATGGTGTTTTTCAATTTCATTTCTTTAAAATTTTGATCAATGATGAATCAAAGATGCAAGGGATAAAGATGAAATTCAGAAATAGCCACTTGAACTGAACAAAAGGGAAGCTGAGTTGAACATGTATAATAACTTGAGCTAGAAAATAGTGTCCTTGTCGCAAGGATATAGTAAGGGAAAGTCCTATTAATAGCTTTTTTGGATCGAGGAGTGAAATGAAAATGGAGCTGGAAATGCCTACCTATAGTCAGACCTATTTCCGATGTGATCGAGTGTCACCTAATAAAAAAGGGGCCACCTTACGGCAGCCCCTCACTTATTGATTTATTAAAATCATCTTAGTCTATGAACATCATTCGCTTAGTCGCTGAATGGTCATCAGTCTCTAGTGTGTAGAACCACATTCCTGCAGAAGGAATGTCATCAGCAGATACCGAAATGGTGTGCTTTCCTTTACTGTAATAAGCAGTAATTTGTTTCACTACTTTTCCGGTAACATCATAGATGCTCAAATTAGCTTGGCCATCTTGTGGAAGGACAAAACTGATTTGTGTAGCATTCTTAGCTGGATTCGGTACGTTCTGGAATAAGGCAAATACCTCATTATCATTGTTTCCGAATACAAGTTCAATATCGTTTACATCGTAGTAATCGCCTACGTAAGCCTCACTACGAGTTACTGTAGAATTCAATGTCAATGAGCTAGATAAACTAGTTTCTTCTGTAGCTTCAAAAATGAAGTTGAAGATGGTTCCGTCTATGCTTGCTGCATCGATATCATTCCAACTAAATGTGCTTATGTTGTCATTGATCATTGCAAAGTTTCCTGACGAAATCGTCATACCTTCACCTTCGATCGCTAACAATCGTAAGCCATCATGTTGTACTGTAAATTGAAGTCCTGCAAGATCATGTGCTTCAGTCAATCGTACAGGTACCGTAAATCGCTCTCCGGCTTGGAACATTCTATCCTCTACGGCTAGCTCAATAGCAGCACCTCTAGTATCAGCCTCACCCTGCGCATCTAAGATGACTGTGTTATTTACATCACCGACTTTTACGGCAATGAAATCCTCATTCATCATATTGCTATTTAGATCCTCTACCATTACATGGTCATTGATTGGCCATGGTGATGGATAATCTAACTGCTGAGCTGCTTCTACAAATACCCAACTATCACTATTCGGGAACTCCTCAGTTATACCTAGAATTAGCTGTCTAATCGTAACTAAATCCTGTGCAGAAATCTTCTCGTCTCCAGTAGCATCAGCCGCTAAGATCTTATAGGCAGACTCAAGACCTTGAAGTCCCAAGATGTGCTTTTGGATCAAAACGATATCTACAGTAGAAACACCATTTCTGTAGTCATCATTCTTTACACCTTCTACCATATAGTCTGTACCTACAGCGTTATCGCCAAAGGCATAGTGACCATCTGCATCTGTCATCTGTGTCAATGGATAGTTCGGTGTATTATTATCAATTGTGATCTCAACATCTTGCATAACGATGCCATCTTCAGTAAAGACATCACCGGCAATCATACGAGATGCACCACCTGTACTTCCATTACAGAAATCGCCATTGTCTACAAGAGTCAAGGTAACCGAACAAAAATCCGAATTGCCTTTCTCATCCCAAACGTACATATCGACTGAGATAACACCATCTGCAGAATTGTTCAAATCATCACAATCAAAGGTCATTGCAGAGCAACCTAATGAAGCGATAAAATCTGGATCTTCTTCTGGAGGTGTACTTGTAAAGGTGTATCTAAGATCTTCCATCTCACTACAGTTATCAAAACTACCTAGGTTAAAGTCGCAAGCCCAAAGAGCTACTTCGCCATTATCCATTAAGGCAGATGAGATATTTACACAATAAGGTGTAGGTGATAATTTATCTACTACCATAAGATCTTGAGTACATGTCGTAACATTACCACATCCATCACTAGCCTTCCAGATCACTCGGTGAGTAATCATAGAACCAGCAATATCTTCAGGAATAGTAATTTTTACTTCCTCACCAGGTGTGGTTGGTGCGATATAGTAATCTGATGTCGGTCCGTAGTCGGTACGCCATTCGTGATCGATAGTCCAGTCACCCCAAAGGTCTAACTGTACCACCCACTTGATCCAATTACTTGGACACTCTCCTTCGTCAGAAGCCATCTGCGTTAGCATTGGTTCGACGATCTCACAAATTACACCATCTTCGTCCACATCATCTACATCATTAGCTTCTAGCATAATCGGTTCGCAACTTGCAAATTCAGGTTTTTGGAAATCCTGGATCTTGATTACCTGAGTGTGATGCATATATCCATCTTCAAAACCTGGGTAATCTGGACTACCTGGTTCATACGTACACCAGTTAATCACGGTCCAGTGATTTAAGACCTTGTAACAAGCGCCTTCCTCAAAATAGAAAGTATCTGTGTCTAGGTTGTATGCCATTTGATCACAAGGACCTGCATCCCACCATGGGTGACCATCCATCACCTCATCCGTACAATCTATTTCATCATCTTCAGGGAAATATATCGTAATATCTCCTGGATCAACACCCTCTTTATAAATAGTTTGTATGCACGAGATATCAGGTCTCGATACTACATACCATTGTCGTTTTACATATCCACCGCCGCAGCCATCAATATGTCTTTCAATATCTTTGTAATCTGTTAACAGATCACTGCAACTTGCAAAAGCTGTTGCCTTTCCGACTAGATCAAGGTCATCGCAATCTTCTTCACAACCGATTTCAATGTCTGGGGGACATGTTATTACAGGAGTTAGCTTGTCTTCAAGTCTGACATAAGACCATGTTTCGTTGTAATTATCACCTTCAGTGCCAAATACACCATCCATGTCTCCATCATCCCAAACACGTAACCATACTTTAATTAAAGCATAGTCATAGTATCCATCACCATCTTCATCGACTGCATTTTCGTCGAGGTCATTGCAACAGAATTTAACAAACTCACCACCGTCCTCATCATTATTGTCGTCGTGTGGATGTCCGTCGTCGTTATAGCTTAGGTTGTCATCAATGTCACATGCGTCACTTTCTCTTCGCACTTCTAAGTGAACATCAGAGCAACCGTCATAGGAACCATTATCAACATTCCAGGCAAATAACTTTGCTATGCCTTCGCCTCCGGGGCCTGAGGTCAGTGAAATAACTATGTCCTGCTTTGAAACAGCTACAGGGGGGGTATTATCCTGAATAGTAACGGTCACTTCTTGAGCGGTTACGTTACCACAACAATCTTCACCTTTATAGATGAAGGTATGTTCGCCTTTTTCCAATTGCCACGCTACCCATCCGAGGTCATCATCGTAGTCTACTGGCAATCCGTATTCATCACATACAGACCATGTTGTATAGTCACTACACTTGTCATTCAAGTGCTCAGGGGCTGGGAAATCTACATTCGCCCAGCAATTCCATGGATCTACGCTTACAGAGAAGTCGTTAACATCCATGTTAGGCCCGTCTTGATCAGCATTAATAATGACCTGGCTAAGTTCAGCCGTCTCACCATTACACCAATCATAGACTGTCCAAGTTCTTAGGTACTTACCCATACCTGGACAAGCATCTTCACCACATACCGGAATGAAAACATCATTGTATACCGTAGCAGTATTACAAACATCATCATTGAGTGGCTTAAAGAATGCATGAAAGAAATCATCGAAATACACATGCGGATAAGCAAATAGATCAGCATAGTGATCCGCCGCTTCCTCAGCAAAGGCTATATCCTCATCCGAAGGATCAGGATTTCCATAAAGGAAATATTCGACAAGTTGTTCATAGGCATAATCTCTTACTGACTCAGGATCTACATCTGATCCACAAGGCAGATAGATTTTGCCATCTTCACCTACAGGTTCTACTAATGGAGCTGCTACCAAACTAACATCGATTAGTGGGACTAGGTAGTAGCCAGACACAGTAGTGCTGTTTTCACAAGCATCTGTAAAGGTGAAATCAATTCGGATTTCTTGATCCTCGCAAGTGCCTCCATCTAGCATATGTACTTGTACGGATCGTTCTAGATCTCCGTAGGCAGTACAGTTATCCCCTACATATGGAGTGGGCACTAAACCTGGATTTTCATCCAAAAATTCAATTGAAGATAGATCTGATAACTCATCGCAAGTGATCCATAATGGACACGGATTATCCGGGTCATCACAGACATTGTCAAATAGAGTCGGTGCGATCTTGTCTTCAACAGTAACTGTACCCCAACAAGAGTTGGGATTCGGCACATTGATCTCTCGTACGGACGCAATGTATTCTCCTTTTTCAGAAAGTGTGATCGTTCCGGCAGGGTAGCCAGGTACTGAACCATCATTGACTGGGTAGTCAGCGATTTCTAGTACATAATGATCCTCCAACACTATTGATGGATCTTCACCTTCCAAAACCATTGCGAGTGTAACGTTGACTTCACAATCATCATTAACGGATGCGTTAATACTGTTGTTACAAGCCATTGAGATAAGAGCCGTAGGACTGTTTTCAGCATGAACATTTGTTCCCATTAACATGCTGAAAAACAAGGACATTACCCATATAGGTAACGCCCCGATTTTTGTAAAATCGGTTCTTAACATGGGAAATAAGTTTTGGTTATTAATAAAGTATTTTGTTCCTCCCCGCATTCGAGGATGATTGTTCAGATCATTAAAGGGAATAAATACTTAAGAGGGGATTAAGTTATTGTTCAGATAACCTCTGCCACAAATATAGAAGGCCGACTTGCGCGGTGTATTTTTTTGTTGGGGTAATTATCAGATTAATTATTCTATAATGTCTTTTGTATAAGTATGTGGGTAGAGAAGCTGGGCGACTGCGCTGATCCAAACTTCAAATATAGCAGGCAATCTAATCTAAATGATCAGCTCACCAGGTCATTTCAGGCTTCCCGATGTGAAATCGGGATCTAGCGACCGGTCCTTCAGCATTCTGCCTTCGGACTGCCAGCAAAGCTGGCACCTTGTCTACCCTTGTCGCAAAGAAAGGTGTTAGGTAG
>JAHDDO010000047.1:0-4041 GCA_020629315.1 Saprospiraceae bacterium
TCGGTTTTAATAAGACAGGAACGAGTAGTTTACATAATTACTTCCTTCATCATAATATGACCAGTCTTCATAATATGATTTGGCAAGAAGCTACACACTATTTGGAAGATCAAGCGCTGAAAAATTTCTTAAGCGAATTTCAAGCCTTTTCTGATGGTGAAATGGCAAACGTAGAACGTATTGTGGACTTGTACCCAGATGCGGTATATATTGTTAATACGAGAGAGTTATATTCTTGGTTACGCAGTCGTATAAAGTGGGTGTTTAGAAATCATCCCAAAAAAGCGAATGGTCCTATGGCACAAGAATATAATAGATTGGGTCATGCAGCAATCCCAATATGGATAGATCGAAGAAATGCCTATTATGCAAAGCTTGAGACTGTTTTTGCAAAACGTTCAATTGAGGCAAAATGGCTAAATGTCTGTTCTGACCCTGATTGGGTTATGAAACTAGATGGCTGTTTAGGCCTAAGCACTGACCCGGATCAGAAATTCCACAATAATAAACAGACTCTTTCAGAAATGAATGAGACCAAAAAAGAACTATTGGACATGGAATTTGCTCAGATAATGAAAACATTAGAGGACAGGCGAGCAGCCTCAGAAAAAGATACAGAAGGTATATTATCAAACGCTAACGCGATTCCTAATTGTTATTCGATTCGACTGGATCTTTCTCATTTGGTAGCTAGACGTTTTGGTGAACTTTCATTAGTATAAGAGTATACTATGTTATTTAATTCGATAGAGTTTCTCATATTTCTACCTATAGTTTTCATACTATTTTGGTTTGTTCTCAACAAATCATTGAGAGGTCAAAATATATTACTCATCCTTGCTAGCTATATATTTTATGGGTGGTGGGATTGGCGATTTTTATCCTTAATAGTAATAAGTAGCATTCTTGACTTTAGCTTAGCACGAGGCATAGAGAAGAGTGATACTAAGGCCAGAAGAAAGCAATTGCTTTGGATCAGTATTTTGGTGAATCTAGGTATCCTAGGGTTTTTTAAATACTTTAATTTCTTTGCAGATAGTTTAGAGGACCTATTAGGTATTATGGGTATGAAGGCTGACTTTATAACGCTAGAAATTCTTCTACCCGTCGGGATCAGTTTTTATACTTTTCAAACGCTTAGCTACACTATTGATGTGTACCGAAAAGAAATTCCGGCTTCTAAAGATATTTTTGCCTTCTTTGCTTATGTTGCTTTTTTTCCACAATTGGTGGCTGGACCGATAGAAAGAGCCAAGAATTTTTTACCTCAGTTTAGTAAAACAAAAACATTTACTTACGAAAATGGGGTGGATGGCATGCGTCAGATTCTTTGGGGACTCTTTAAAAAAGTAGTCATTGCAGATAATTGTGCACCGTTCGTAGATCAAATCTTTGCAGATCCATCTAATTACAATAGTCCTATTCTTTTATTAGGTGCTGTACTATTTGCGTTCCAAATTTATGGCGACTTTTCAGGCTATACTGACATTGCCTTAGGTACAGCTAGGTTATTTGGTTTTACTTTGATGCGCAACTTTGCATACCCTTATTTTTCAAGAGACATTGCAGAATTCTGGCGGCGATGGCATATATCCTTATCCTCATGGTTTAAAGACTATTTGTACTTTCCTTTAGGGGGCAGTCGGGGTTCCAAGAATAAAACGATTAGAAATGTTTTTGCCATCTTTTTAGTGAGTGGTTTTTGGCATGGTGCTAATTGGACTTTTGTGATTTGGGGTGGGCTAAATGCCCTATACTTTCTTCCATCTTTAATCATGGGTAATAACAGAAAGAATCTTGATATCGTGGCTAATGACCGGAGATGGGCATCGTTAGTCGAAGTAAAAGATATGGCCATCACTTTTTTCTTAACCTGCTTAGCTTGGATTTTCTTTAGAGCGGAGAATGTTACTTCAGCATTTGATTATATCATACAAATATTCAATCCAAGAAATGTTTTCACTGAAGGAAGTGCTGCACTTCAACCTACGGTTTGGATAGTTATGTTTTTTATCGGATTATTAATAGGGGTGGAGTGGATTCAGCGGCGCGAGCAGCATGGCTTATCTATAGTTCCTAAGAGTAAACTCTTTAGGTATTTTATTTATTTAGGGCTTACCTTTTTGGTTATGTACCATTGGGGAGCTGAACAAGAATTTATTTACTTCCAGTTCTAATTATTTGAGAGCATTTGTAATTAAAATATTATTCGCGTTTTTGTTGTTATGTACTATCTTATTTCTGATAGGAACAATGGCTCCACCATTCTGGGGAAATGATATAATCCAAGATAAGCTAGACTATCTGGATGCAATGGATGAGCTACCATTTGATAGTTATTTCATTGGTTCAAGTCGTGTTAATCATCAAATAGATTGTGCCATTTTTGATAAAATAACAGAGAGTCATTCCTTTAACTTGGGCTGTCCAGCACTCTCAGGCTTTGAAACTATGCGCTTAGCTCACCTATTGGTGGATCAGCAGTATAACGAAGAAAGTAAAGTCAAGAATATTTTTATTGGAATGCCTCTATTGGATTTTAATAAGGGTAAGAATATTAATACTACAAGAGGATCTTACTTTTATGATTCGGCTGCTTTCATAACCAGTGTAAAGAATTTGGCTTCAAAAGACATTACTTTCAAACGGAAGCTTGAGAAAATAAGTTTTCAATTCTCTATTGCTCTCAAGAACACGTTTAAATTAGGATCATTTGCAGATTTGGTAGGTTCTTTTTTTCAAGGAGATACCAAGCAAAAATTTAAACGATTTGAAAGGTCACGAGGCTATATACCTTTAGTTGTTGGGGAAGAAAACAGTAGTGGATTGCAGAGACGTACCGATTTTTTAAAGGATACGACTATTTTAAGAGTCCGGCTAAATGAGGCAAAGATGTATGTTGCCAAAAGAAAGAACTTAGATGAAAAAAATGAATTTCTATTTAAGGAAATCACAGCATTAATCAATAAAGCTAAGAACAAAGGCATCAACGTATATGTGGTTTTATTTCCTAAAAGTAATGGAGTCATATATAAAAAAGCTATGAATGTTTTTGCAGAACTAGATCCTGCACATACCATAAATCTAGCTAAACCAGGAAAATATAAGGATTTCTATTTTTCAAAATTTTCTTATGATAAGGCGCATCTCAATAAACGAGGTTCAGAGAAAATGACACGTGCTTTGGCAGACGAATTTATGTTGATTCAATCTGGACAATAATATGCTGAGTAAGAAGAGTATATTTTTTGTGTTGAGTGGCATTGTTTTATTGGCATGGCTTTACTTCCTGAACAAGTATGCATTAAACTTTCCAAGAACGGCCGACGATATCCGGTTTTTCATTACACAATTTAATCATGGATATATAAGCGAATCTTCATTTATAGATAAGCTTCAGTATCTGGGCATGATCTCAAATTGGCCGCACACGAAGATAGTTGGCAGAATCCTTCAAATTATTCAATATGAATTGGCAGGTTCAATAAACTTTAGACAAGTTGTATTATTGGGCAATCTGATTTACATCTTATTGGTGTATTTATTTGTGCGATTCTCAAAGGAAAACAAGGCAACTATATTCCTGCTCTTCTCATTTTGGCTTTTTGTACCCATATTTAATAGTTACTGGCCCATATTTTCTGTAAGCTTTGCTGGAAATCTTTGTTTCAGTCTCCTTGTCTTATGGAGTGCGATGCACAAAAAATGGATTTACTTTGTACCCTTAGCTATTGGTTCAGTTTTCGTTCATGGGCACCTAGCCGTTCTTCCATTTATTGGAATCGGTTTACTATTGACTTACAACTATATTTTTGATAAAAATGGATTACGCAAAAGAGAATGGGCTACAGTGATAATTGTGCTTATCCTCACAGTAGTGCTTTTCTATTTTCACATTATAGAAAGTCCGATGCGCAGAGCCAGTCAAGAATTAGGAAGTGATGTCTCAATACTTCCAAAGCTAGGCGCTACTATAATGTATGTAGTTTCTTATTGCACGCGGACAATTACGTCTCTATTATTTGGGGCTTCATATAATAC
>JAHDDO010000047.1:4141-20483 GCA_020629315.1 Saprospiraceae bacterium
ATTGTCGGCGGCAATCTACATAGGAAGAATGGCCTATGAGATACCAAAGAAAGCAAGCATACCTAAACAACGAATCACATTTCTAGGAGATATGATTGGCGAATATGCAAACCTATCGTCCTCAGATCAAGTAATATCACAACGAATTAAAGAGTCCATTAGGGATGGAATGTATAGACCTGATCTACATATTTGTAAAATTCCAATTCAGGTAAAAGCAAAAGACGTAAGCCATAATGCTGATTCGAAAATGGAGCTTATAAAGTTTAATGCTACAAGTGCGGGTAGTTTTATGACAGTAGGATGTAACGAAAAAGTATATCCTCCAGAACGATTGTACTTCTATAGCAGAGACGGAAATATGTACACACTTTATCAAGGCATGGAGGTTTCTTCTGCTTTAGGCTTAAAGCAAGGCTCGGATGGCGAAATAATAAAGCCAAAACTCAAACATCTTGTTCTTTTATCTTGCCTAATGCCTCCTGGAGCAGATAATTACGGAGTATTACTTAAAAGGAAAAACGGGTACGTGAGCTTACTAAAGCTAAAGCCGTAACTAGTTATTTTGTTTAGCATAGCTCTCAAATTAACAGTTTCACCAACTTGCCAATACTATTGTATTTGTACCTTGTGGTGTTTTATGAAAAAGCAATATACTGCTTATTGATAGTTGATTAGAAACCTTCGAAAACACTCAGAAATTTTAAATGAGTAACACACATGTAAATACGGGTATTCGAAAGATATTGGAAATGCCTTTTGTGTATAACCTGTTTCACAAACTCACAGGAGGCAATGCATTTCGTAAGGTGTATTTTGATAAATACTTTGCCCTTGCGCCAGGCTCAAGAGTGCTAGATATTGGTTGCGGCTCAGGGGTAATGTTAGAAAACATTAGCGAGGATATTGAATATACAGGTGTTGATTTCGAACCAGGATACATTAGTTACTGCCAAAATAAATATGGTAATCGTGGTCAGTTCTTATTAGAAAAAGTAGGCGGTTCAGTAAAGCAAGAATGGGTAGGGCATTTCGATGCGATGAATGCTCATGGATTATTTCATCACTTAGCCGATCAAGATATTGAAACAGTATTGGAAGGTGCGTTTAGATATTTAAAGCCGGGTGGATATTTGGTTAGTTTTGATACCTGCTATTTTAATGGACAAGGGGCCTTATCTAAATGGTTAGTTTCAAAAGACAGGGGTCAAAATGTTAAGTATCCAAAGGCATACCTAGCATTGGCTGAAAAATATTTCAGCAATATAGAGAGTGAATTATATACTAATTATCACCGACTCCCTTACGCAGCCTTTGCCATGAAAATGACAAAATGATAGGTACTAGAGCTAACTTTTATAAAGCTAATTTTAAAAATAAAGTACGCTTACTCTTGAGTAAACCGTCTTTTCTTTTCTTCTATATTACTCGATTACGTAAGTATAGTGCCTTAACTTCTTTTGAGAATTTTTTAATTAGCTATCCTAAATCTGGAAGGACTTGGTTGCAACGCATAATTATTGAGACTGTAAAAGCTAAGGAGAACATTGACGCCAATATCGAAGAAGTATCTCGAATATCGGATTATAGTGCTAGCTTCCCTACTTTGCTGACGACACATGCAGGAAGTTCGTGGGAAGAAAAAATTAGAGATCTTAGTGAAATTGAAAAAGATGACATTGAGAATTATCAGCATGGGAAGGTGATTTTCCTATATCGTGACCCCAAAGACATATTAGTTAGCCAATATTACCACATTAAAAATAGAACCGGATTTAAAACATTTCCTAAGGAAGAGGTCATTTCCAATCCATATGTGGGTTTGGAAAAAGTTATTGGTTTTATGAATAAATGGAACAGATATAGCGCTCAATGTAGTGATCGGGTTATGGCACTCAGTTATGAGGCATTAAAAAATGAGCCTTTAAACCGAATGAAGGAGGTATTTGCTTTTTTAGGCTATGATGTATCGGAAGAACATATTGAAACAGCTATACAGCGGTGTTCTATAAAAAGAATGAAGGAAGATCAAAAGAATATGGGTAATACGCCTTGGTCATACGTAGCTGATAAGAGTAATGCGAATGCCTTTCAAACTAGAAAAGGAATGAGTGGGGAATACCGTGAATTTTTCACCGATGCTGAGATTACTAAAATTTTGTCTATTATCGCGGAAAAATTGGACCCCTCTTTTCCGGAAAACTACTTTGAATAATGGCGATAAAGGATCCTCAAATATCAATCATTGCTCCGCTTTATAATGAAGAGGAGATTTTACCTAAATTGATAGAAAGACTTGACGCTTTGATTGAGTCTTCACCTCTATCTATTGAGGTCGTTCTTATTAATGATGGCAGCAAGGATAAAACGCCTCAAATGATCACTAGTTTGGCAAAAACTAATGAACATTACACAGCCGTATTATTGAGCCGAAATTTTGGCCACCAAAAAGCAGTTACAGCAGGTATGTCAGTGGCTAGATGTACCGAGGCAGCATTCATTATCGATGGAGATCTACAAGACCCTCCCGAGCTATTAGATTCGTTTTATACCTATATCCAAGATGGGTATGATGTTGTATATGCGGTGCGACAAAAGCGCAAAGAAAATATCTTTAAAAAGGGAGCCTATTTTATGTTTTATAGGCTTTTAAAAATGATTGCCAATATTGATCTTCCTATAGACTCAGGTGATTTTTGCTTGATGAGCAAACGTGTACTTGATTTAATGAATAGTATGCCTGAGGAAAGTCGTTACTTGCGGGGCATGCGTTCTTGGTTAGGATTTAAACAGATAGGCGTTCCCTATGAAAGAGACAAACGTGCTGGTGGTGAATCCAAATATTCACTTAAGATGTTGTTTGGTTTAGCGTATAATGGCATCTTTAATTTCAGTGAGTTTCCAATTAAATTTATTACTAGGATAGGTGCCTTTGGCATACTCATATCCATTATGTATGTAATGTATTATCTGATATCGACGAGCTTGCTAGATAAAAGTCCACCTGCAGGATTTACCTCCATCTTGTTTTTTATTCTCTTTTTTGGATCCCTTAATTTAGTCTGTTTGGGCATCATTGGAGAATATCTTGTGCGCGTATTTTTTGAAGTAAAAAATAGGCCGGTATTCATTATCGATCAGGTCATTAGAAAGGACGCTTAAATGGATAAAGCTTATTATAAGGAATATTATTTAGCAGAACGTCATCATTGGTTTTTTAAAGCTAGGAATGAAATCATTATGACGCATATCCATGATGTTTTAAAACATCGGAGTTCTCAAGGTCCTTTATCTATTTTAAATGTCGGTGTAGCAACTGGGCACACGTCAGAATTATTAAAAAGCCTAGGTGCCATTACTTCAGTAGAGTATGATGATGATTGCTTCGCATTTACTAAAGAGAATGTACCTGGCATTAATCTTATCCAAGGATCTATTTTGGAGCTGCCATTTGAAGATGAGACCTTTGATCTTGTTTGTGCCTTTGATGTTGTAGAGCATGTCGAAGATGATCGTTTAGCTGTTTCAGAAATGGAGCGTGTGCTTAAAAAAGGTGGGGCTATGGTTCTGACTGTACCTGCTTTTATGAGTCTATGGAGTCCACATGATGTCATCAATCATCACTTTAGAAGATATACTAAAAACCAATTATTGGATTTGTTCAGTAAACAGGGCCGCTTTCATTATGACAGTTATTTTAATACGATTTTATTTCCATTGGTTTGGCTGGTGAGAAAGATCAATAATGCCATAACTAAATTACGTGGCGTCAAGCCAGAAGACATGAAATCTGATATTCAATACAAAGGAGAATCTTTACTGAGTACTTTGCTGTTCAGAATCTTTTCTATAGAAAAACGATGGATACAAAAGAAAATAAAATTACCGTTTGGTGTCTCCGTTATTACCAGTTGGGTTAAATCATGAACCTGCGAAATTTCCTTGAGCAAATACTAAAATTCAGTTCGATTGGAGCCATATTGGCTGTAGCAAGCATTGTTATTTTTTACGTCTTATTGGATGTACTCCAATGGCCTGTGTATCCAGTTTACATAGTTGTTTATATCATTGCAATCTTTATTTCTTATTTCTTTAATGCGAAGTATACATTTAATCGAGAACGGAATACGCAAGATGGCTTACGTTATTATCTTATTTATTTCTTAGGATTGGGTATGGGCTTGCTTTGTATTTATTTACTTAAACAATATTTCGGGTTTTCTGACTTCGTGAATGTATTACTTTCAATGCCAGTGCGGGTAGGATTTACCTTCCTGATGGTGCGTAGCTTTATATTTAATACGTCTATGCGATAGTCGATCGCACATTAAATAAGTTAGGCACGGGCAAATTAATATCTAAGATATACTTGTGATCTACCCCCAACCATTGATCTAGGATAGCTGCATAAATAGTTCTAAAATCAACACTAAATGGTATGTCTCCATCTTCTAGATTTGTAAGATCTGGCATCTCATTTAGCATCCCTGCTGTTTGAAGATGTTCAGAAATAAGATATAGATTATTGGCTGTACCATGGTCCGTGCCTTTACTTCCATTTTCTTTTACTCGTCTACCAAATTCAGAAAAAATTAAAATACTGACATTGGAAAAAGCATCATACTTACGCAAGGTCTTGACGATCTTATGAACATTATCACCTAGTGACTTTAAAAGTTGTTTATGGGTGCCTTCTTGATTAGCGTGGGTGTCAAAACTGCCGTGAGACGCATAATAAACTTGCGTGGGTGCTCCAGAAACAATCATATTACATATGGAATAACAGTCTCTGCCAAATTCACTGTTATCAAAGGTATCTGTAAGCTGGGTAGAAAGTGAGTTTTCTACAATGGGCTTAAAGGAAAAGTAGCTTTCATGAAGGGTTTGATAAATCAGCGAAAGATCTTTATTATCTATGGATGGTACTCCAGTTGATATCGTTCTTTGTAAAAGGGTTGAATCTAAGGTTTTAAAGAATTCAATATGATTATTGACAGCAACCCCATTTCTGTGTTTACCCTTCATGGCCAAATTCAACGTGTCCGATAATTCAATTACGGGAATAGACCTACCCTTATTTTGAGGTAATTCTAAAAATCGACCTAGCCATCCTGTACTATACTTGTCTACTTTTAAGCTTGCTGTATGCCAAATATCCATGGCACTAAAATGGGATCTAGTGGGATTTGGATAACCGACATTATTAATAATGGTTAATAGGCCGTCATCATATAACTTCTTAAAACCTTTTAGCATACCATTAAACAGGGCTTCATCATTCAGACGATAGTTCCCTTTCTTTCGTATCCCTAAGACAGGTCTATTTTGATAGTAAATGTCATTCCTGAATGGAATAATAGTATTCAAGCCATCATTGCCTCCACTAAGTTGAATTACGATCAATTTGTGAGGGTGAGTAGGCTCGAGCATCTTAGCTCTTAGCGTCCCTGCACGTTGTTTTGGCATATGCTCTAAATGGTCTGACATGTTCAATTCATTTGATATTCAGGCATGGACATCAATATGACTACAGCTTCACTACCGCTTACTTGTTCTTCCAATAGGGCTTGTTGAAGGCTATTCAATTTTGGCCCTAAATGATGGGTGTCGCATGAAAATAAAACCTGACTCACAAGTTCTAAATTATGGCCGCAGGATTGCTTTACCCATTTTTCCAAACCTGCTTTATTTATGCGTTTTATGCCTTCTTTATTTTCTGAAATTATGAGTGCATCACCTTCAGTTGTTTGTTCGGTGGTTTTAAGTAGGTGATTCGCTTTTCCGGTGTACAAGTTATAGGCTAATAACATACGGTCAGGTAAAGTACCTGTATTTATCCAAGAACTTCCATGATTCCAACCGGCAACATTTGGTGGATTTAATAAATTCTGATCTAATCTAATTTGGATTTTTTTGGCCAATGCCGCTCCTTGGAATTGTACACCCAACATCCTTGAACTACTAACCATTAATTCGACTGGAGATTTTACTCGTGTACCCATTATATCAGTAGTGAAAAATGATGGGTCAAGTACTATTTTTTTTATAAGTCTGGTAATATTATAGTGTGATAGAAAATCGGTAGCCAATATTGACTCTTTTTGTTTGTCAATGCTAACACCGGTCAGGAAATAATATACTTTGGATGTAATGTATCTGGCCGTTTGAGGATTTTCTAGAATTATTCTGATAATATCCTCACCTTTCCATGCACCCTTGTGACCCATAAATGTTTTAATACCATCATCATGGTTAGTCAGATCAGTAAATTGTTTTCCTTTCTCGTTATATCGCCAGCCTGTAAAAGCTCGTGCCGCTTCTTGAATATCTTTTTCTGTGTAGTTACCTACGCCTAATGTAAACAGCTCTAAAATTTCTCTGGCAAAGTTTTCATTTGCATGCTGTTTGACGTTCTCTTTATTATTTAGATAATCAATCATGGCAGGCCCTTTACTTATTTCTATAAGTAAGGTTTTGAAATTTCCCAACGCATGTTTTCGGATGCAATTTAATTGCTCCATAGTCTTTCTAGGATTATTTACATCAGTGGAAAAATGGTCATGCCAGAACAGGGCCATCTTTTCTCTTAGCTGCGCTTTGCTACCGATCATCTGATCGATCCACATCTTATTAATTCGTTGCTTTAGTCTTTTAAATTGATTTTTGCGTTTGATCTTTGATTTAAAGCCTCGAAGTCCATCCAAATCATCGTAGCTAATTTTAGTAGGGTCAAAAGAACGAATAGGGGTATATGATTTTGATTCTTGAATAAGTCGTTGGATAAGCTGTCTTTCTGTTAGGGTAAGGTATTCGTTAATAGACGTAAATGAAGGACCAAATCCAAGACGGTTTAAGATGTGAATTTTGAACCTGAAAGATGTCATCTAACTAATATGAGATTTTACAATCTTAGGCATTTCCTTGATGGCATAATTAAAATTGTGAACATGCTGCATAAAAGAAAATGCCTTGATAGCTGTATTAGCATCACTAACGCTAATTATATCTTTTTCATTCAATCTGACTAAGGTATCGTACAAAGACCAAATGAAGGCATTTTGAGGTTTGTCTTTACTTTGCTGATATAATTCTGTTTTGTTTCTATACAAGCTGCTATCAATAAATTGCGTGTATATTTCCTCTACTTTCGCATTATCCATTTCTATATCCAAGAATTCTGGTAGTGGGTTCAGAACACGCCCAGGCTCTTTAATGAGTTCCGAAAAGGACAATATAAAGCTAGACTGATCCAAGTGGGTAAGTATCTCTAAATTATAAATGAACCATAGTCGTAAATTATAATCAACTTTACCACCTAAGGAATGATATCCTCTAGAGGTGGTGGCTCTCTTTAATTCAGACATAGCGACTTCCATCGGATGTCTAAAGGTGAACACATATTTATGTGTAAGGTCCGGAATCCCAGCGATTAATTGCTGCCAAAACGGGAGAAGTAAGCAGATCCGGGGATCCTTAAGAACGATTCTTTTATGTTTTTTAAGTAAACGTAACAAGAGTTCCTTTCCATCAATAAACGCAGGATATGGAATTCGACTGGTTACATTTTCTTCAGCAAAGGTGATACTATCCCAAGCGTAACCCAACCCATTTAGGATACGCTCATTTAATGCTAGTATTTCAGAATTTTCAAAATATCCTTTTGGATTATCTTTTGAAGCTTTGATTGTCTCTCCGGTCTCATAGCCCATTTCATTGAGGATGCCTGTTACCATCGAAGTACCAGATCTATGCATGCCTAATACTATGACTATCTCACCTTGCATTGATTCTTTCTTGTAAGACGTCACAAACGGCATTTAAATATGCATAACCATTCTTTGTATCTGGTTCTAAATAAGAACCTTCACTCCACTCATTCCACCCATTTATAAATAGATACTTTTCTTCTGTTTTGAGATAATTTTCATCTAGATATTGAATGCTTTTTTCTAACCATTCTTTAAATAAAAGCGGATTGCAATTTCTAAAGATCGAGGACTTATTACCATACCTAGCCGTATTATCCCATTCCGTAATGAGGGTCGGGTAGAGTCTATGAGCGGCTTCTTCTCGGGTAGCATTTCGTCTATGGATGAGGTCTAGATATTCATAAATAGCACCTTTAAAATTGGCGCTTGTTTTATGCTCGAAAATCCTATTCGTTAGTCCACCCCAAAGTTCGACAGCAGGTGCAAATTCAAAACAACCATCAAACCCAAGACCTCGAAAACTTTCATTATGATCTTTCGTTAAGTCAAGTTGAGAAAACATGATATGAATGTCACCTATCCCTTCATGAAAACAATGCTCTCTCCATATGTCTGTCATTCTCCTGCACTCAGAAGGGGATGGTGGTCCATCTCCACCTTTGTGGTGTAGCAGCATGATTACGGGTTTCCCATCAATTCGTATATATCGTTCGTCAGTTAGGTATTTACTTGCCTCCTGAATAAATTTCTTGTAGAAATCAGGCGTATAATCGATGGACTTCAGTATTTCACGTTTTTGGCCATACCATGTTTTTGTCCAAGGATGATTGGCCCAAAATATATTGTAATGAATATCTATGTCTTTATTAGCATACAAATGTTCGATCGGAGTCTCCAATAAGCGACTATCAGAGAATGAATAATAATAGAAGGAAAAGCCATACATACCTGAACGCTTAGCCATTTCGGCTTGCCTATATAGCATATCCGGTGTGCTGAGGTCGTAGTATCCAAGGTCTGGATGTGGAATCCTAGGTTGATGGTGTCCTTTAAATTTTGGAAGACCACTTCTAACATGAGTCCATTCAGTAAACCCTTTGCCCCACCATTCGTTATTTTCTGGTATCTCATGAAATTGAGGTAAATAGAAAGCAACAGGTCGGATATCGGATTTTCCAACTAGACTTTTCTGAGCTTCACATGTACTGTCTATTACCGTAGATCCAAGTTCTTTTTGATCCAACCTAAAGACGCCAGGTTTTGGGTTATAATCTTGGGCTCTTCCAAAAGTTAAATAATGATAGAACGGATTAAGCTTAGTCAGTTTAACCTCTTTATAGAAGTTTTTGTACCCTTTATTGTCAAAGGCTTTACTCGGGTCTCTGTTTTCCGTATGGCCCGATTTGACATAATGTACAATAGGATCAATACCAGAAGCAGCTATGTCTTCATTTTGTTCTAGATAATATTGCTCATCAAAATGACCTGAGTTTCTTAGATAAGCGATAATCTCTCTATCGCTTACTTTGAGGGCTTTGATTTGTCCAATTTTATCTTGAAGCTCTAGATTTCGTTTGGGCTTTTTAGTATAGTGGCTTTCTGGACCCGCATATTTTACCTTAAGAGACTTTTCATTATTTAGATAATAATCAAAAGCCAATAGGGTAGGTAGGGTCTGTGCCGTTTCTTTAGTTTTCTTAATGCAATCATTAAGTTTTAAAATACTGCCCGCTAATCCTGGATTAAATTGGGATGAATCCAAGCATCCTTCTTCATCAAAAAAGTAGTGAAAATGTTCTCTGTGCGTTTTTGCAATATGAAAGGCACTTACTGTACGAACATCCTTCAAGAGCTCAAGTACGGTATTCGTTTGAGGTGGAAGGAAATGAATAAAGGTATCCATATCATCGACGGTAATAGCTGTAGCTACTTGGTCAACATGTACGCGCCATTTGCCTAAAAGGGCTCTATTTTCAATTAACCACAAGGCCCATTTTGCCCAATTAGCACCAAAATGAGCAAAATGGGCCTTGGGAATAATGGTTATACCACCACTTACATTATGTATATGAGATTCTCGACTGTGCTTTGAAGCAAACAAACTCACCCCAGCTGCGATCTTATCCGTCATTCCCAGTTTCTGATAGATGCGCTCAAAAACGGGCAAAGGAGGGTTATTACTATTATTAGGTGCAAGCCTGATTTGGTCATTGCAATAATATTGGATATCCTCAACTACATACCAATCCGAATCCGTAACGATCACATGATCATAACTGGCATTAGCTTCATCTAAATAAGGCAAAATCTTATTACAATGTGGACTCTCCACATGGAAGGTATCTGTAACCACTTTTTGGATGTTGTGTTGCGCACAAAAATCTAGGATATCCTCCGGGACAGGCCCAATAAAATAAACCTTGCAATCAAACACATTCGAATCCAAATAGGCATCACAGCAATAGTACCAATTAATAAACTCCCAATAAAACCTAGGATGTTTATCCACTATACAAGCCATTAATTTCTTTCCCGTCATCTACGTCTTCTTAAGATCTATTTGTAACTCATCAGCAATAAAAAGGGTATGTTGTTCTGGATCCAAGCCTTCATAATCTATAGAAAAACTATGATTCTTCATGGAATATCGCTCGCTAGTGATCGAATCATTTATAGCAGAATCAGCAATGGCCAACTTTAGTAAACCTTCTTTGTCTTTTAACTCGATCTTTAAGTGGTTACTTTCCTCCAATGTGTTTAAAGCCCAACCTTCAATGCGATTATCCGAAATGGACGTAATACCTGCTTTTACATTTGTGGTACACACATAATTTTTATGCTGTCCAATCAATTCGCCATCTACTAATAGACTGATATGATGCATTTCAGAATCACACAGAATAGCGGAAAGGTCTACTTCGAAACCTACATTTCCAAATTCAAATCCTTTCTTGACCAAATCATCTCTATGAATACCAGCAATACCTTCAACACTGAAACCACCAGGTAATACCTTGATAGTAAATGGTAAACTGTTCCGTCGTTTATCCTTAAACCGTAACCATCCTTTGACCACCCCTTGATCCACTCGTTCTATTTTTCCCTGGTATATTTCTGACCAATGGAAGGATAAGGCTTCAAATTTCATCTCCAGATGTTCACATATGGTAACCCCTTCTAAAATTATTTGTAACCAATAATTTTCATCGGTGGGTGGTGGAACGTCTAGATTATATAATCGCTGCTGACTTACATCTACATCTAAGGTGTGTATTAGCGAATCATTGATCCATACTTCAAGCGTATCTTTTAACTCAAAACTCTTTGGGTCAAACGCAAGCTGCAACTTGCCGTTCTTTTGTTTTTGTATATCTGCTAATATCTCAATCATTTTGACGACTCTAATTTCTTAACTACGGAATTCATGTATGTCAAAAACTCATTATTAGATAAGGTGAAATTATCTATAGATAGTATTGGTGTGCTAGCCTTGCTCTTTGTCGGTAGCCCCAGATAACCATTACTTTCTTGTAACATGCCTAGGGTATTCGAATCTAAGGTGTCAAATGAGGCCTCTCGGAAGGAAGCATATTTTTCATTTTCTATATATCCTTTATGATTTACCAACCATTTTCTCAGTTTAGGATGCTGAGCTAGGTGTTCGTTTTGCTCAGAGAAAAAGAAGATCCCTGAATCAGAGATAGAAAGATTTTTATTTTTTTGCCGCTTGAATCCTTTGTCCTCTATGTTTAGAAATGTAAGGAAATCGGCAATGATGTCATTGGTCTTGATTCGGAATGTTACTTTTTCCTCCGATAATCCTGCTTTCCAAAAACTAAGAAACCGTTCATAATTGAGTAGGAACTGAATCTTTTCATCAGTAACAAAAGAAGCAAAAGATAAAGAGCGACCAAAGGAATCAATAATGGGGTGGTTCGGCGGATTTATCAATGATTGCTTATACCAAGACCAAGCAAAATCGTACGCATCTCTGAAATAGAACAGCACGTTCGCCTCTAAGGCTTTTAGAATATTGAATAGCATATTCATGGATGCCTCACTCAGATAAGGTGTTTTAAATCCTACACCCTCAATACTAAAGATGATCTTGGTATCACTGGGCTTTATTCTCGTCAAGATTTTTTGTAAATAACTGCAAAATGGGTCCTCTTGGACTTGATTAATCCAGCCAATAAGGAAGCCGTGCTTCCCATACATAGTGTTCTGTAAAGGATAAAAAATGCCTTTATTACGTAAGCGAGTTTGATTATTCGCTAAAAAGTATTGTAGGGTAGTGGTTCCAGTTTTGGGGTATCCAAAATGGAAAAGGATCTCTGGTTTATGTTCCAGAGATGCATAGGTCTTCTCAAGTTGTTGAATGGCATCCATAAAAAAAGCCCTACCCGCTAAGGTAAGGCCTTCAAGTATATTCTAAAAAGCTTTATTTAGCTTTAATCATTTTCTTAGTATCCAGAATTTTCCCATTAGCCACCAATGAATAGGTGTATGTTCCGTTTACGATCTCCGCTTCCGTAATTTCAACGGTACCCCGACCTGTAGCAGGAATGTTGATCTGCTTCAATACTTTACCATCTAAATCATAGATCAGTATCATTGCATTTTGTACATTTTCAGGTACATCGTATGCAATTACAGTTGTGTTTTCGAATGGATTGGGTACATTCTGTCCTAATCCAGCTTTAGGGCTTTCAAGATTCGTTTTGATCACCTCACCATCTCTAGTTTCGATGAGATCAGCTAATAAAGCAATCTTTTCTTCTAAATCTTGAATTCTTTCTTCTTGTGATTCAATAATAGCTTGTTGCTCTTGTACAGCATTGACAAGCATATATCTAATTGAACTAGCATCTATAGTAAGATAATCATCTACTGATGTTACTCTTTCTTTCCATATCCCATCTTCTTCTACCTCTTCGATAGTTTCAATAGTCTGCTCTTTAACGGCATATGGCGCTACTTCTTCAAAATCTTGCGCGATTACACCCACATATTCTGTTCTAGTATCTGAAATGTTAGCTTTTCCATTATACTGGAAACTAACCGGCTTTAGCTGCATAACTTCTTCTAATCCAGCTCTAAAAGGCTTAATGTTATTTTTTAATCGTCGATCTGAGAACGTAGCCCAATCACCACCGCCTGGTTTTGAAGCCGTACCGTCTACACTTAAATTATGGGTAGGTACATTGGTATTGATTCCTACAAAGCCATTTGATCCTTCTACATGGAATCGTACCGCTCCGTTTGCAATAAGTCGGCTAGTTACCGCACCTCTAGTCGTACTTCTTACCTGAAAATCATATACCTGGTCAAATACTACACCTGAGGCGTGATATCCACCACCAAGGGCCATCGCCGCTCTGTCAGTTCTATTAAATAGGGCAGATGCAGATGCACCTGTTTTTACGCATTCAAAACCTTCGTTAAATTCTTCACCATCAATTTTTAAATTTCCGGTTACATGTAGCTTTTCATCTGGCGCAGAGTTTCCTACACCTACATCGCCATTTGGCGCTACTACTTTAATTTGGGCTTGTGAGATAGTCAGGCTCACTAAAACAAATAAGAGTGATAGTAAATTCTTCATTAATTTCATTTTTTTGATGTTCAAATTCTGAATTTCCACAGGGAATTAACTAGGGTTGGTTACTTAAAGCTAATAAAATATCAGCAATAAAGTCTAGCAAAAATTCAGGAAATATGCGTGTTTTGGAAAAAATGGGATGTTACCATTAGTAAACCAACAAAATTCACACCATATTCTTCAGGGTTACCCCTTATTATGAACCGCCGAACGTACTTTTTCCCAAGCCCAAGCGGTCTTCATAATTTGTTCAATGTCATTTTTGGGAGACCAAGCTAACACATCTTTCGCTTTAGAAATATCGGCATAGATGGCCATAACATCCCCTTCTCTTCGAGGGCCTAGTTCATAAGCTAGTGCTTGTCCACTTACTTTCTCGAAGGCTTTAATGGCTTCCATAACACTCACCCCTTCGCCAATACCTAGATTAAATACCTGAACGATATCTACAGTGTCTGCTCGCTGTGCTAGTTGTAAGGCTTTAGTATGTGCATTAGCCAGATCCATCACATGAATATAATCGCGGATACAGGTACCATCTCGAGTTGTATAGTCAGAACCAAAAACCGTCATTTTATCTCGTTTACCTATTGCAGTTTCTGTGATTACGGGGACTAAATTTGTCGGAGCATTTAATGAAGACTCCCCAATTTTGGCGCTTGGATGAGCACCCGCAGGATTAAAGTATCGTAAGGAAATAATACGTATTTCGGGATGTACCTTTTTATAATCCTCCAATATTTGCTCACCGATTTGCTTAGTATAGGCATAGGGGCATTCTGCTTTTTGTAGAGGGGTCGTCTCTAGCACGGGCAGTGCGGTACTATTTCCATATACTGAGCATGATGACGAAAATATAAATTGACCCACACCAAATTCGCTGGCTAAACGTAACAAATTAGTAAGGCTATTTACATTATTGTGGTAGTATTCCAAGGGCTTTTGAACGGATTCATTTACACTTTTAAATGCCGCAAAATGAATAATGCCAGTAATGGAATGTTCTTCAAATATCCGACGTGTAGCCGCTAGATCCGTCAAGTCTATTTCATAATGATGTGGTCGTTTCCCAGTGATAGCGGCAATCCCTTCATAGGCTGTTCCATCGGCATTTGAAAGGTTATCTACACTTATAAGCTCAAATCCATGGTCCATCAAATCAACAATGGTATGACTGCCTATATATCCGGCCCCACCTGTAACTAGTATCTTCATAGTGTCAAAGATACCATACCTTTACAATGTGACGGTACGATTCAATATACCTTATAAAGCACCTAAAGCATTGGCTTATGTGGAGGACGTACTCCAGAGGGGAAAGACCTCAGGGAATCACAGCTTTAGTAAGAGCTGTACATCTTGGTTTAGAAAGCAATTTTATGCAAAGCACCTGTTAACGACTTCTTGCACAGATGCACTCGAAATGGCAGCCTTACTCTGCGATATTCAGCCTGGTGATGAAGTCATCATTCCGTCATACACCTTTGTTTCCACAGCTAATCCGTTTGTATTGCGAGGGGCAAGCCTGCGCTTTGCCGATTCTTCCTCGACGCACCCTAATTGTACCATTCATGAAATCGAGCCTTTACTTTCTCCGGCAACAAAAGCGATTGTTATCATGCATTATGGTGGGGTAGCCTGTGATATTGAACCCATTTTGGCGCTTTGTAAGAAGCATAATATTTACCTGATCGAAGATGCCGCTCAGTGCATAGGGGCCAGCTATAAAGGTCGATTTCTTGGTTCATTTGGTGCCTGCAGTAGTTTTTCTTTTCATGAGTCAAAAAATATTTCTTGCGGCGAAGGCGGGCTATTAGCGGTTAATGAAGAGGCATTCAAAAAGAGAGCGGAAATCCTCTGGGAGAAAGGCACAGATCGTGCGGCTTTCTGGCGAGGTGAAGTCGACAAATACGGCTGGAAAGATATAGGCTCTAGCTATCTGCTTTCGGATATTTTAGCGGCAGTACTATGGGCTCAATTAGAGAATGCAGATAGACTGAAAGAGGATCGATTACGCAAGTGGCAACGCTATGATGATGCCTTTGCACCCTTACAAGCAAAAAAACTAAACTTGCCTCAGGTCCCATTCTTCGCAAGTCATAATGGCCATATTTATTATGTAGTGACAGAAGGATTATCACAGCGAGAGGAGTTGCAAAATCATTTGAAATCGCATGGGATTGAAAGCTACTTTCATTATCAATCATTACACAAATCAGATTTTATGAAGGATAGATATCAAGGCCCCGCGCTTCCCAATGCCGATGCATTTAGCGAAGGTCTCCTTCGATTACCTATTCATTATTATCTGGATGAATTACAGCAAGATCATGTTATTTCCACGGTCTTGGACTATTACAAATAAAGGCTTTGGCGACTCCCGATGCGCCTTAACAGGCGATCGGAGACCAGGTGATTCCGGTCTTCGCTAGGCTCGTCCTCATCCTGATTCTCATCAGAATAAGGATAAAACCTCCATCCCCTTGTCGCGAAAAATCGGGAATACAACTTAGCCTAGATGGATCACAGGCAAAATGAAAGACGTGAAAAAGTAATATAGACCATAGATGATAATGGAAAGGATTATCAATGACAGACTACCAAAACGTAGTCTTCTCTTCCACAAGTCTTTGGTAAGGGTTCTGCGAAATTGGCCAAGCTCTTTCTGATTAGTACCTGAAAAATCCTCCGAATTAAATCGACCGTCGTTCGTAGTCGTAAGGAATGATTCTTTACGTTTCCGATAGCCATCGGTCCGCCTCTTTTGAAGAGATCTATTGGACTGAACGCGTCCCATCATATGTAGTCCGTTACCGCCCATGTTGTTACTTTATACTATAACAATAGAGGATAGCCGCTCGGTTCCAATGAGAGTAGTATTCCGAACCATATAATATGTGTTGCTTTGTATATAACTAGCTTTTCTTGCTACTATATGTGGATAAGACCTTCGCTTCTTTAACTATATTGATTTGTTTAGGCAAAACAATAAAGATCAATTATTTTTAGTAAAAGTGGTAAACAATCAAAA
>JAHDDO010000048.1:0-15611 GCA_020629315.1 Saprospiraceae bacterium
CACCCTATACAGTTCTTGACGAAAAATTTGGATTTACAGGAGCCAATGTGGCAGATATGGTAATGGATATGTTGAGCTCCCGATGATTTTGACTGAGTCAAACTATCGGAGACAGAAGTCCCAATGAATTTGATTGGATCAAAATATCGGAGACAGAAGTCCCAATGAATTTAACTGAGTCAAAATATCGGAGACAGAAGTCCCAATGAATTTGATTGGATCAAAATATCGGAGACAGAAGTCCCAATGAATTTGACAGAGTCAAACTATCGGAGACAGTGGTCCCAATGAATTTGACTGGATCAAAATATGGGAGACAGTAGTCCCGATGAATTTGATTGCATCAAAATATCGGAGGTTTTAGATATATAGTCACTAGAACGAAAGATTTTAGATGTGGACTCGTATCTAGTATCTAGTATCTATCAACTATCATCTATCATCTATCATCTAGTATTCTCTATTCTCTATCTCCTGCGATAGCGCTATGCAGTAGTCCAGCCATAGGCTGGAGATGAGGATGCGTAGCATTCTCAGCCGAGCAAAGCGAGCTACGGAATCTAGCGACCACCGACCGAATTGTCGGGGGGATCGCCCTGCAAAAAAAAAATGTACGCTCACTGTAACTTTTCTATTCTTGGTTCGGTATTGTAGACAGAAGGCAATGAAATTACAGACTAGCCGCACAGACAAATTATCAAAACAATCAAGAAACCGAAATCGCATACTGGAGTCATGGAGACTCCAAGTTTGTTTGGTTAATATTTATGAGGGGGGAGTGAAGACTTCCCTCTTTTATTGATTGATTATCTTTTGCGACCTACCGTTATCTAAGCGAATAATGAATACCCCTTTTGGGAGTTTGCTTATGTCTAGGGCCTGGTTACAAATCCCGTCTATCATCCTTTTTCCATCAAGCGTCCAAATAGTAAATGGATGTCCTATGGCTTCGGGCTCCCAGTAAATAAGCCCTTGTGTTGGATTCGGGTAAGCTAGCTTATACTCAGCTTCAATGAATGTAGTATTCGTTTGACTTAAGGTAGAAAGATCCACACGTATAGCATTCAAACGACCTAGACTTTCGTAATTATCGCCATACAACAAACCCACCTCTTGGTTACTTAAGCCGACCAGATCGAGATCAATCAAGTTTTTAGTAATCCCTTCCACACCTAATTCTTTTATGTTTATTTCATCTCCATCAAATATAAAACTCACTAACTTTCGATATTCATTAGTGTATGCAATCAAAACGCGATCCTCTCCTAAGGCAAGTATGTCAAAGGCATCTGAGGATCCTTGATCCAAATTATCAAACCATTCTATCCATTCATCTCCATTAAATTGGTAGAGAGCGGCTGCGTTCGTGTGTCCTAAAATGGCATACAATTGACCATTATCAGCCACGCTTATTTTATGATAGGATCTATAATTTTCTGAAGTAGGTTTTTCTGGGTTGATCAATGTCCCTACTGGCAGCCACTCTTGATTTTGGTAATGAAAAACACGAGAAAAGGATTGGCCATTAAAAAATTCTGCTACTAGCATATATAATTGGTCATCCAGAGAACGCACCATTTGTGGACGAAGTAGATTCTGGTCCGAAACGGGACTATCCAAGGGCTGCCAAGCATCATTTTCCCATGCGAAGAAACCAATACCTGTACCAGACCGATATCCCGATATGTGCAGAACACCATCAGTGAAAGCTATGTTATGATAACTAGTTAGAGCTAGCGCATCGCCCAGCTGATTCCATGACTCCCCATTAAAATGAAAGACTCGACTGTCATTTGCCACTCGATGAAACACATATATATCTTGATCATTAGGTCCATAACAAATAGCGCCAAAATCGGAAAATCCATCGTTGTCAATGGCTAGATCAGTCCAAGTATCATTATGGTATTCATAGACGAAAACCTGGTCATCTCTATCTATGCCCATGACGGCTATTCGGCTTCCATCTGTATTACTAGCGGATGTAACTAGATTTTCCGTTTCTTGTACACTAAAATTTGCGCCTCCGATTACATCCCAAGGATTTTCCTCTTCATCAACAATTATGGTGTAAGGGAATTGTAGGGAATTCGTCTCATCTTTTAGGTTAAACATAACTTGATAGTTACCAGGAACATCTGTTGACCCCAGTAGACGATAGCCAAATGGGCCATCATTTTCCAAGCTAATCCAATCCGGCTTTTCCGCAATTGAAAATTCCAATTCATCATCTGGTGTATCTACATCATGAAACAAAACGTCCATTGCAAGATTAGCCCCTTTGTTTACATGCTCAAGAGTAGGTCCGTGAAAACGAGGGAAGCCAAAAGAATTGCCTGCTAAGTATGTACCTGCTCCTGCTTGGTAAATGGTGCCATCTTCTTGATTGATCAAAAGCCCATATATCCGCTGTTGATCTCGATCAACGGGCCAATCCACATCCTGATTAATCGATAAACAATACGCTTGATTAGCCACCGGGTTTTCTGGGATTATAGTGTCATCACCATGATAGTCAGTTAAGAGTGTTTTTACGGCATGATCATAAACCATAAACTCAGCATTGACTTCAAAAGGGCGAGACGCAAAATCACCTTGTTCGCCTTGCGCTCCTCCAGAATAGAAATTGTTTTGGGAATAGTCGCTAGGTTCTCCCGATACATTGTCACCCACTATAAGAGCCGCTAAAGAAAGATCAGGCACCAAGTTGGGATCAGAAATTTCTACACAAATTTCAGCGAGAATTTTTGTGTTATCAGCATTGTAGCCCCCAGAAAACGAAAGTGTAGCATGTACTTCTTGATTTAGCAATTCTTCTATATGGTCCTGCCATTCATCAGGATCGATATTAAGTAGGTTTCGATCCATGTGACTGGCTGGAAAACCAATCAAATTTGTACTATCATAGTAAGCCGGTGTTCTTGCCATGGGGTCATTAACGTGAATCGCCGAAATTAAAATTTGGTCTGGATAATCTGCTAAAAGCTGTCTCGCTTGGGTTTGCCCTTGTGGACACCAGCCGCACCATGTACCTACGGCTTCTTCTATAAAGACCACTTTTGGGGATTGAGCCCGAAGACTATCAGGATTAACGAAACAAAAAAGAAGGATCACTACTGATAACCAACAGATGTTTGGTATGACTTGCTTACATTTGAACATATCGAAGAAATATATATTAGTTCTATATCAATACTTGCTAGATTGTTATTTTAGACATTTAGCGAGTTTAAACGAAATATCTTAAAATACAACAACATTTTAAAACATGAGTGTACAAGAAACATTAGAAAGATTAAAAGCAGGAAATGCACGATTCGTAGAAGACAAATTAGATGGTCAATTGCAAGACAGTACTCGAAGAGAGTCATTAACAGCTGGGCAAGCACCACATACTATAGTCCTTAGTTGCGCAGACAGTAGAGTGGTACCTGAATTAGCTTTTGATACAGGATTAGGAGAGCTATTTGTAGTGCGGGTAGCCGGTAATATTGCGAATACTTCTTCTATTGCGAGTATGGAATACGCAGTGGCCCATTGTGGAACAAAACTAATTGTGGTTTTAGGGCACCAAAGTTGTGGAGCTGTTACGGCTGCCGTTGGAGGCGGAGACAATGGTTATAATCTAAATCATTTGTTAGCGCATATTACCCCAGCAATCCAAGCAGCAGGAGAAGGCGCTGATGTAACAGCTGTAATTAAAACCAATGCTAAACTAGTAGCTGAGGAGCTTTCGTCTAGATCATCAATTATTGGAAATGCAGTACGATCGGGAGACGTTAAGATAGCACCGGCCTACTACAACTTAGATAGTGGAAAAGTTGATTTCTTATAGAATTCTTTAAAAAACGAATAGAGTAGATGTATGTAAAAAAGAATTTTGGATTTAGGTCCATTATGCGATTCTCAGGTAATCATTTAATATGGTTAACAGCCTGGGCCTCTTTTGTGGCTTTGTTTTTTTGGTGGACTCATTGGACTTGGCTTGAAATTCCTTGGTTACCGATTTCAGTAATCGGTACAGCGGTGGCCTTTTATCTGGGTTTTAAAAATAATCAAGCCTATGATCGTCTATGGGAAGCCCGAAAAATATGGGGTGCTATTGTCAATTCGAGTCGAGCATGGGGGGCTGCCGTAAAAGGCTTCGTAGGTAATCAATTTACAGATATAGACGCATCGGATGGTGAGATACAGGCCATTCATAAGCGATTAATTTATAGGCATATCGCTTGGTTATATGCGCTTAGAAGCCAATTGTTAATACCGACTTCATGGGAGCACATTCGGCAAGGAGGGCACATGAGGCGTGCTACAGAGAAACGAATGAAGCGCTTTGGTGTTGGACTTTTAGATGATGATTATACCGAGAAAGAGTTGATGAAGTTCTTACCAAAATCAGAGTATGAGACCTTAATTAACTTTAAGAATACAGCTACACAAATCATTGACACCCAAGCGCAGGATTTGAAGAAATTGAGGGGGCAAAAGATGATTGACGATTTCCGCCACATGGAGTTGCAAAAGATTTTATACGATTTTTATGTGCACCAAGGAAAAGCGGAACGAATTAAAAAGTTTCCATTGCCAAGACAGTATGGAAGTATGTCATCTATTTTCGTGGGTATTTTCATTCTATTACTTCCGTTTGGAATGAATACAGCTTTTCATGACGTACCTGGTGGACACTTCCTTCAAATACCTTTTACTGTTTTAGTGGGTTGGGTGTATATTATGATGGAGTTAGTCGGCGATTATTCAGAGAATCCATTCGAGGGCCTCGGTAATGATATTCCAATGTTGGCGCTCAGTCGAACTATTGAGATTGACATGAGAGAAATGTTGGGTGAAACAGAGCTGCCGAAAGGTATTGAAGCCGTGAATGGTGTTTTGATGTAAGAGAAAATAGGATAAAGCATGTGCCTCGTAAGTGTCATTCCTTTAGATGATCATTGGGTGATTAGCTCTAATCGAGATGAAAGTATTCATCGAGGCCCAGCTTTTTTAGAAAAGAGCGTTTTACATGCTAAGCGCATTGAGTTCCCAAGGGACACCGCTGGCGGGACATGGATTGCTGCGGATGAAGATGGTCATTGTGTAGTGCTTTTGAATGGCGGTTTTGTAGCCCATAAAAGAAAGCTGCCGTACCGAAAAAGTAGGGGATTGATTGTTTTGGATCTAATGGCTGCAGATCACATTGTGGAGGCATGGTATCAAATGAATTTAGACAATATTGAGCCCTTTACGCTTGTCTATTTTAGTGCTGATAAAGAACTATTTAGCTGGGTTTGGGACGGCGAAAATAAACATGGTAAGGCCCTAGATTCTTCTGAAATTAATATTTGGATGTCTTCAACATTATATGATCCGAAAGATCTTGAAGAAAATCGACAACGCTTCAATAATAGGCTAGACCCTGTTAGCATGGAAGCTATTTTACATTGTCATCAAGAAGGCGAGTACAAACATGTTAAGCATCGACCTAAAGTTGAAGTGGTAGAGACTGTCAGTCGAACACAGATCATTGTAGGTAAGAATGGGCTTAGATCATTTGATTATACGCCATTGGTTGATCCCCTTATTTAAGAACTACAAGATAGCATAGAACAACCGACTTTATGTCGAGCCCATTCTGGCCGTTTAGCATACCACTTCTCCATATCTTTTTGTTCGCTGTATGGATTTGCTAAAAGGGTATATAGTTCATTAATTAAGGTATAGTCCCCAAGTTCTGCTTTATCAATAGCTAGCTGCGCCATGTAATTTCGCAGAACATATTTTGGATTCGTTTGGCTCATCAACTTTCGTCTAGCTTTTCCATCATTCATATCAGTTGCCATTGTTTTTTGATATGAAAGCAACCATTTTGTCCAAGATTCGAGTTGGTCTTCATCAGGGTCTTCATAAAAAGCAGGATTTATTTTTTCTAGCATTTCATGGGGTTCATCGTCTGGTCCAATGTCCATGATGCTTCGAAAAAATATCGTCATGTCCGTTTCCAAAACGGACAATTGTTTTACTAAACTATCTACTAAATCTTTAGTACCCTTGGAAGCTAGTCCTAATTTCATAGACATCATTTCTATAAATTGGGGACCGAACTGTTTATCATAGGAATTCAATATTTCTTCTAAGGGTTTAGCTTCCTCTATTAAAGGGTATAATGCATTAGCGAGTTTGACTAAGTTCCATAAGCCTATCTGAACCTGCTGCCCAAAACGATAGCGCTTATGCATTCTATCTGTTGTGTTGGGTGTCCAGCCTGGATCAAATCCTTCCAACCATCCATATGGTCCATAGTCTATTGTTAGTCCAAGGATAGACATGTTATCTGTATTCATTACCCCATGGACAAAACCAACTCTTGTCCACGCTAGCATTAACTGCAGTGTTCGCTCAGATACCTCTTTAAATAATTGGATGTAGGCCTCTTTGTCTGTAGATACTATTTCTGGAAAGTGGTGACGAATGGTATAGTCGGCTAATTGCTTTAGCGATGTGTAATCCTCTTGGGCTGCTAAAATTTCAAAATTGCCGAAACGAATAAAGCTAGGTGCAATTCTACAAACAATGGCTCCCTTCTCCATTTTCGGATTTCCATCATACATCATATCTCTTTCTACCTCTTTTCCTGATTCGATAATGCCTAACGATCGGGTAGTGGGCACGCCCAAAGCGTGCATAGCTTCTGAACATAAATGCTCTCGTATTGATGAACGGAGTACAGCATATCCATCGGCCATTCTGGAGTAGGGTGTGGGCCCCGCGCCCTTTAATTGCCAGGTCCACATCGATCCTTTGTGAATTTGCTGACCTAGATTTATGGCTCTTCCATCACCTAATTGTCCAGCCCATTGACCGAACTGATGTCCACCATAACACATGGCATAACTTTGTTTGGCAACACTGAGATTTTGCCCAGAAAATAAAGCTAGCAGTTCGTCGTCATGAATATGTTCTAGCTCTAACTCTGTAATAAGAGCCGGACTTTTATGCACCCATTTTGAATTGGAAAACGTCTCTGGGGCTACATATGAAAAACAGGCATTTTTGACTTGCCTACTATAGTTTTCTGTGATAGCGTCACCAGGTAGCTCCGAGATGAATGGTTTGATAAAGCTGAGTGCCATAACCCAAAGCTACACTAAGTTGTGTAAAGAAACAGGATACTATACATGGGGATCTCACTACATTCAAAAACAGTAGGGACTTTTTATTTATAGCAACCTTCGAAGTAAACGTAGAACACCGCTGATATACGAAGGTCCATTGATATTTGCATTGACCAATAGGTAATATAATTGATACCAAGCTATCGTACCTTCCGTTGGCATCTGACTATTGCTAGCTTGATAATAGGTGTTATAAAAATGGTCATCAAATCCTCCGAAAAGTAAGGTCATAGCAATATCCATGGCTGGATCGCCATAACAAACAGCTGGGTCTATTAAATAGACGCTACTTTGATGCGCTGTCAGATAATTCCCTGACCAAAGATCACCATGAAGAAGTGCAGGAGCAGTTGGATTACCTAATTTTTCTCCTAAACTAATGAGCTGCTGAATACTTGGTATTTCGCTAATCCAGTTTCTCTCTTTGGCCATAGTAAACTGGGGGATGAGTCTATTATGAACATAAAAATGCACCCAATTATCGGACCAGCTATTCTTTAATTCTAGAGAACCAATATAGTTGTCCGATCCCCAACCAAAGCTAGTATGTGTAGTTGCATGTAATTTGGCTAAAGTTTCTCCTAAGCCTTCCATGTGTTTTGCTGTTGGGTGTTGATTGGGAATAAACGCCATACTTAACAAGGGTCGAGGATCATGGCTAAGCCTTATATCGGAAGGAGTAGGAATGCCAGCCTCAGCTAAGGCTACTAATCCTTCTACTTCTGAAGTAAACATGTTTTTTGCGCAAGAGTGTTCATTGTATTTTACAAAATATGATGCTCCATATAGCTCCACGGTCAGGGCTGAAGAACTATCCCCTCCTGCAATGCTTTCAGGCGATGATAGGGCCGAAGGCTCACAATCAAAATGAATGGACAACACGTTTTTATCAAGCATTTATGAAACCTTGAAACTAGGATTGTAAATAATGCCAATCACATTATTCCAAGGGTCCACCACGGTGGCAACCCTAATTTCGCCACCTACATTTCTAGGCGATTCATGTTCAACAGCACCACACGATAGTAAGTGGGCATAGGCTTTTTCAATATCATCGACACCCCAATAAGTTAAGACATTTTCGCTAACTGGATTAGAATGTTCGGTCGGCTGTAAGCCCAATTCATAGCCACCCACCTCAAAGCCAACATAAAAGGGTTCATCAAAATAGGGCTTAGTATTAAAGGCGCTAGCAAACCAATCTTTTGCTTTCGCCAAATCCGTCACTTTGTAAATACAAGTTCGTAAACCTAACATTGGATACATATTTGTTATACTACAAGGTAGAGACTATTTTAAAAAGATCTTGGCCAAAAGTGTAGTCCATACCGATATAGACGGCAGAAAGCTCAAACTGAGTAATCTGGAGAAGGTCCTCTATCCTAACACCCAGGTTAGTAAAGCTGAAATTATACAGTATTATCTTTCCATTGCCCCGCTTATGCTTCCCTTTGTCAAAGCAAGGCCGCTCACTCTGATTCGTTTCCCAGATGGAATAGATAAAGGCCATTTTTATACTAAAACTAAACCTGAATGGACACCTAACTGGATTGGAGGTCAGCTCATCCAACATTCAGAGGAAGCTATAGAATATATCGTCATCAAGGAAAAACCAGGCCTGGTATGGCTTGCAAATTTAGCCGCATTGGAACTCCACCCGATGCAAATGACAGTGGACAACATGGATTTGCCAGACCACTTTATTTTTGACTTAGACCCACCAGAGGGCACCGATTTTGAAGGCCTTAAAAGCATTGCCTTTCGATTGCGGGACTTCTTAGAATCACAAGGCTATATTCCATTCATTAAAACCTCAGGCAGTAAAGGACTTCACATATTTGTGCCCATCATTAAAGAACACGATCATGAAAAGATGGTCGAGCAAGTAAAAGTGTTAGCGTCAAGTTTCGTCAAACAAAATAAAGAAGATTGCACCCTGGCTATGTCCAAGGAAAAGCGGAAAGGAAAAACACTGATTGATATTTTCAGAAATCATAAAGCACATACTACTGTAGCACCCTACAGCATGCGGGGTAAAACGGGAAGCCCCATTTCCTTTCCCATAACTTGGTCTGAATTAAATGAAGTCTTTACTAGTAAAGACATTCATATTCGTAATTATCAGGATTGGTTGGATAAGCGAGGTGATGCATGGGCAAATTTTTACGAGTCAGCAAGACCCTTGATTCCTGAAGCACCCGATCCTGAGACCCAAGCGGCGGTGGATAAAAAACTGAAGAGTTATTACGATAAACGCGATATGGATGCCACACCCGAACCGGGTGGTGCCATCCACACCGCTACAGGAGATCAATGCTGTATTCAATTGCATGATGCTCAAAATTTGCATTATGACTTACGATTAGAAGCTGATGGGGTCCTACTCAGTTGGGCTATCCCTAAAGGATTACCATTTAAGAAAGGCGTAAAACGATTAGCAATACGGACAGAGGATCACCCACTTCAATATCTAGACTTTGAAGGTGTAATTCCTAAAGGACAATACGGGGCTGGACAGATGTGGGTTTTTGCCAGAGGACGATTCAAGTGGGATTCCAAGAAAGATAAATCACTAAGTTTTACATTGGACACCCCTGAAATTAAACGCTCATACAAGATATATAATACTAAAGAGGATCAATGGATCATAGAGTTAGCTTCCACTTCAGAGGCCCTTGATCTACACATGCCCCTAGAGCCAATGTTGGCAGGGGTGAGCGAAACGCTACCTACACTAAGCAAGTATACATTTGAAATCAAGTGGGACGGTATACGGAGCTTAATTCATCTTGATGGAGATAGCGTCAAGATCTATTCGAGGAGCGGCAGAGATATAAGCAAGCAGTTCCCCGAACTTTGCGATCCTGATTTATTTGATGTGGAGCAAGGCGTGTTTGATGGTGAGATCGTTGTGTTAGATGAGCAAGGTAGACCTGTATTTAGTCAGGTTATTTCAAGAATGCACTCAGCTGGAAAAACAATACAAACGAATAAAAAGAAATATCCTGTAGTTTGCTACCTATTTGACGCTTTACTAATAGATGGCGTATGGATCACGGATAAGCCTTTGATAAAGCGACAAGCATGGTTGTCGGTATGCCTTAAAAAGCAAGGTACCTATCGCATAAGTGAGACCATGGATGATGGCAAAGGCTTGTTTAAGGCAGCACGAGCCATGAATTTAGAAGGTGTAATGGCAAAGGATAAATTAGGTAAATATATACTCGGCCAACGGCGAAATGAATGGCTTAAAATTAAGTTTCGACATGATATCATATGCACCATTGCTGGCTATACAAAAGGGGAAGGGGATCGATCAGGTTTATTCGGGTCATTACATCTTTTGGCTGCCCAAGATGATGGTACTATGAAATATATGGGTAGGGTGGGCACAGGATTTGATACCCCTAAGATGAAGAAATTGCTTACCTTGTTCGAACCGCTAGTGATAGATAAGAAATCGTTTTCTGACAAGGTGGAAGAAGCGGCAAGGTCTATCTGGTTAGAACCTATCTTGCAATGTGAAGTGAAGTATGCTTCATTGTCTTCCAATGGCACACTTCGAGAACCCGTTTTTCAAAAACTAATAGAAAAAAACTAAACTATGAGATCGATCTGGAAAGGACATATTCGGTTTTCATTGGTAACCATACCGATCCAAATTTTTAGTGCAGTCAATAAAGGAAATGACATAAGTTTCAAACAATTGCACAATGAAGATAATGGCGGGATCAGCTACAAAAAAGTTTGTAAATCTTGTGATAAAGAAGTACCATATGGCGACATCGTCAAGGGCTACGAATATGAACCTGATAACTATGTGGTTCTTGAAAAATCAGATTTTGAAGCTATCAAATTAAAGTCCAATAAAGCGATAGATATAGAAGCATTTGTAGATCTAGAAGAAGTCCATCCGACTCGTTTTGAAGCTATTTATTTCGTAGGTCCAAGCAATGAAGTGGCCAAAAAAACCTTCTCCTTATTTACGCAGGTGTTGCGCAAAACTAAGAAAGCAGGTGTTGGGCGGATCATCTTACGGGACAAAGAAGATGTAGTCTTACTTGTAGAACATAAAGGGGGATTGATCTTGTATAAGTTGCGTTATCCGTATGAACTCAGAAGCATGGAGGACGTGCCAGACCTGGAGACTGTGGAGGTGGATGATGCTCAATTAAAACTTGCTGAAACTTTGGTGGATTCGTTGGCGACTTCCTTTGATAAAATTGATTTTGAAGATCGCTATCGGAATGCTTTACTGGAAGTGGTTCAAGCCAAAGTGGATGGTAAGCAGATCGTTAGTGTTGTTGAAGAGGAGGAAGAAACACCGGTTGTAGATATCATGTCTGTGCTTAAGGCTAGCATTGAAAAAGCAAAAAAAGGCGCGTAAATCATGTTACGGATTTTATCGTGGAATATCCGTCAAGGGGGTGGGACAAGGCTTTTGAAAATCTGCCAAAAACTCGTTGATAGCAAAGCTGAGATACTGGTCCTTTCCGAGTTTCGCAATAATGCATCTGGTCATGCTATACGCAATAATTTGCTCAAAGCAGGCTATAAACACCAGTATGTTGGTGCGGCCAAAACAGATGAAAATACGGCCGCTATTTTCTCAAAAATACCCGCTAATTTTCAGCATTATCCAGGATCAGATCCAAGTTATCATCATAATGTGATCAGTGCCTCCTACGAAGCCTTTGTCGTGTATGGGATGTACTTACCTCATAAGAAAAAGCACGTACTTTTTGATCTTTTGATCCAGCAGGCACAACGAGAAAAACCAGCCATTATGGTTGGTGATTTTAATACGGGTAAAAATTTTATTGACCAGAAAGGGAATTCATTTTGGTATACAGATAAGCTAAAGACCTTAGAAGAAAAAGGGATGTGCGATGCGTTCAGATATCTTCATAATGAGCTGTCCGAATTTTCATGGTTTAGTCACCTAGGGAATGGCTATCGCTACGATCATAGCTATGCACACAAGAGCCTGTTAGCCGTCATCAAGGAATGTTATTATCTACACGAATGGCGTGAGGAAAAGCTATCTGATCATTCACCCATGATGCTAGTTTTGGGTTAATATGTGGGGCCCTCCGCCTCCCTCGATAATCGAGTGATTCGGATCGGGTGTTTCCGGCTTCGCTATTCGCTCATCCAGACCTGCCTGCGGCAGCGTCAGGACTACGGCCTATCACCCCCTGGTCCAGGAAAATATATCACTAGTTTAATAATACTCGTAGGCATAAAAATCTACATTACCATCTTCAAACTGCCTAGTTTCTGTCTCCGGATAATGGTCTTCATTAAGCGTGAATGTAGACTCGTAAGATAGCATTTTACCCAGTTCTATATTGGGTACATTATACACTACCTTTTTAAAGTTGCCTTGGCTGCTTACAAATTCAAAATTTGGGTTGTAACCAAAGCGATTCTTCGATTGATAAATGGATTCACTATCATCCATTGTCACATCTATGGAAGATATTAATGAATTGTCAATGGATGAATATAGAGACTGCGTAAAATCACAATTAGCTGAATAGCTAATTTCTTCATATTGGAATATAGTTGAGGCTTGATTTTGGAGTTCTCCATAGGTGTATCCACAATTTTGATCTGGATTGGCATAACTACTGATTCGCTCTGTTGGTTTTCCTTTGTCGTATATATACCACATAGTATCATCCAGGTCAATATAATAATGGTAGCTAATGGTATCCTGCGCTACCGTATTAATGATCTGTATTTCAGTAGTGTCATCCTCGTATTTGTATTCGAAGAGGTACAGATGACCATTTAGATCTTGTTGCGTTTTTTTACTAATTCGCTGTTCGTCATCGTATTCAAATGTTTGGAAGGCTAGATTATTCTTACGCACTGTTTTTAATAGATATAATCTATTTTCACATTGTTCACCAGTGTATCCTGTTGCGCATTCACAAATCCCTTCTACACATTCTGAACCATTCAGGCACTCGATACCTTCACAAGGATCTTGGCAAGCTACAGCGAGGAGAATAAAACACGTGAACATTAATTGGAAAAAGCGATGGTGATAAACTAAAGGCATGTTTGATAGTGTGTTAGATTGAAGAATACGTTTAAGGTACGATAATTCTATGATGAAGGATATTATATTTAAACTACATAGATAGCTGTGGATGAATAAAGCTATATTCAAAGTTTTGGGACCGCTTGGTTTTTTCTTGATCCTGTTCTTTTTTAGACCAGCTGGATTAGCGATGAATGGCGTGGCTGTGTTAGCTACCACGTTTTGGATGGCCATTTGGTGGATTACAGAAGCGACGGACATTTCAGTAACCGCCCTTTTGCCTATCATTCTTTTTCCCTTGGCTGGAGCTTTGTCTTTATCTGATACCACAGCTACTTATGGACACAAGTATATCTTCTTATACTTGGGTGGCTTTTGTTTAGCTATCGCTATAGAGAAATGGAACCTGCATAAACGGATCGCTTTGCATATCATTTCCATAGTTGGAGCTAGTATATCTAGGATAGTGTTGGGTTTTATGATAGCCACCGCATTTATGTCTATGTGGATCTCCAATACCGCTACTACCGTTATGATGTTACCCATAGGGCTAGCTATTATAAAACAATTGGAAGATCATCCATCTACACCAGAAAATGAGAATACCATATTTGGAAAAATGTTGATGTTGTCAATTGCGTATAGTGCATCTATTGGTGGTATAGCTACGCTATTTGGTACACCACCTAATTTAGTCTTTGCCGGGATTGTAAAGGAGCTATATGATATAGAAATCAGTTTTGCTCAATGGCTAGCTATCGGCTTGCCCGTATCCATAAGCCTGTTAGCCATAGCCTGGTGGTATATGACCCAGCTTGCTTTCAAATTGCGCATCACAGCCTTTCCAGGCGGCCTTGAAGAAATCCAAAGATTGAAACGTGATTTAGGGCCCATGAAGCGTGGTGAAATTATAGTAGCCGTTATTTTTATCTTGACGGCTCTTTTACTCATACTTAGACAATGGTTGCAACATTTTATTCCTCAATTGGATGATACAATCATAGCTATGATGGCAGGGATTACACTCTTAATCTTGCCTTCTAAAGAACGGAAAGGGACCATCTTGAATTGGCGGGAAGCTGTACGCTTGCCTTGGGGTGTCCTCATTCTTTTTGGGGGTGGGATGGCCTTGGCTCTTGGTTTTTCAGAAACAGGTTTGGCGGATTGGATTGGAGGAAAATTTACAGCGCTCAATTATTTACCAGTCATCTTGCTTGTTCTTGTTTTGATAGTTAGTGTAAATTTCCTTACAGAGATCACCTCAAATTTGGCTACTACCGCCATGTTATTACCTATACTTGCAGCGGTGGCTCAAAGTATTGATATCCACCCTTTTTTAATAATGATTTCAGCAACGATGGCCGCTTCTTGTGCTTTTATGTTACCAGTGGCTACACCTCCGAATGCGGTCGTTTTTGGTTCCGGTCTTCTGAGTATAAAAGATATGGTAAGGGCAGGATTGCGATTGAATATTATATCTATCCTGTTGCTTTGGTTCTTTATTTATTTCTGCTTGGAAATCATATTGGGGTATCCTTTACGTACGTTTCCATTTTGATGATGGTACCCTGGCTTAATGGGTAAAGTGTAAAGCATCGAGGTTTCAAACCTCGACGAACATCTAATTTTCCTTATTGCTCTAAATCATTTTTTAGTATTCTCATTGCGTTGCTTAATAGGACATGAACACGAGGCAGAAGAACTTGCTTAATAATAATACGCGTTATACTATTCCTAGGGATCACTTTATATGTCCATTGTATTTTTGTACGGCCATCTTCTAGGGGTGTAAATACCCAATCTCCTTCTACTTTTTTAGCAAGGTGGCGCAAAGGAGATGTGAAGTCTTCTATTTTGTACGAGAAGCTATGTGGCCGATCTACAGTTAATAGACTCTCTTTAGCCGTGGTCCCGTCCTCAAAATAAACGGTACGTGTTAAACCCGGCCTTATCCATTTCTCAGTTTCATCTGTTTTGACAATGGCCGGAAGATTCTTATACCTTTTAAATATGTGTGATAATTCAACAGGCACTATATATTCAAATGCCGTATCAATAGTAGTGTCAATGATTTCTGTAACTACTGTTTGAGGTATATTGCTCATTTCTTGTCCTTTCAAGTGTCCAACAATACCTATAATTATAAAAGTTTTTATTGGAATTTGGAAGATCGATTTCATTATTTGTTTTTATGAATAGTGTATTTTTTCAATTGCTTCTCTAAACTTTTTTTTGCATAACGCATCCATTCATCTCTCAAAATGCTAAGCAGTATAATATCTATTCGTTCAGTGCTAGGTTTTGACAGAAGAAAGCCTCGCAAATTACCTTATTGCTTTACGTTTCTTTTAAACTTAGAGATATTCGTTTCCTTGCTATATCTACTTCGA
>JAHDDO010000048.1:15711-20046 GCA_020629315.1 Saprospiraceae bacterium
CTTTACGTTTCTTTTAAACTTAGAGATATTCGTTTCCTTGCTATATCTACTTCGATCACTTTTGCAGATACTTCTTGATTGAGCTTCACTATTTCCATAGGATCCTTTACAAACCGGTTAGCCATTTGGGAAACATGAATTAAGCCAGCTTCCTTAATTCCAATGTCCACAAAGGCACCAAACTTTGTGATATTATTAATAATGCCTTTTACAAACATCCCAGGCCGGATATCTTCTATCGTTCGTACCCCTGCTGTAAATTCAAAAGCCGCCGCCTTTCCTCGAATATCAAGCCCGGGTTTATCGAGTTCTTTGACAATGTCTTTCAAGGTAGGCAGGCCTACATCTTTAGTTACATATTTAGAAAATTGAATACCAGAGTAGGCCTCTTTGTTAGCAATCATTTTTGTAACATCAAGTTGTAAATCCTTGGCGATTTGTTTGACCAAAGCGTATCGTTCAGGATGTACGCCCGTATTATCAAGCGGGTCATCACCGTTCCTTATGCGTAAGAATCCGGCAGATTGTTCAAAGGCCTTAGGGCCCATTCTAGGCACCTTTTTTAAATGAATTATCTTTTTGAATGAACCTTGTTCACTTCTATAAGCGACAATATTTTTTGCCAATACAGGTCCCAATCCAGAGACATACTGTAAGACATGCTCTGAAGCTGTATTCAGATTTATCCCTACGGCATTTACGGCACTGACTACACATTGACTTAGATCTTCTTTTAATTTGCTCTGGTTTACATCGTGTTGATATTGGCCTACACCAATGGATTTAGGGTCTATTTTAACTAGCTCTGAAAGAGGGTCCATCAACCGGCGTGCGATACTAATTGCACCCCGTACGGTTACATCCTGATCCGGAAATTCTTCTCGAGCTAATTCCGAAGCAGAGTAAATAGAAGCACCCGCTTCATTGACCATAAATACATCGATATTCTTTTCGAAAGGAATGGCTTTTATCAGGCCATAACTCTCTTTGCCCGCTGTTCCATTACCGATAGCGATCGCTTCTATTGCATATTTTTTCACTAGTCGTGAAATCTCAGCTTGGGCTTCTTCAACCTTTGCTTGGGGTGGGTGCGGGTAAATGGTTGTATTGTGTACTAGGTCGCCTGTTTTAGTTAGACATACAACTTTGCAACCGGTTCTGAAACCCGGATCTATCCCCATGATGGCTTTCGTTCCTAAAGGTGGCGCTAATAACAGTTGTTTTAGGTTTTCAGAAAAGACAGCTATGGCTTCACTATCTGCAGCATCCTTGTATCGTTTTCTGAATTCGGTATCCAATGAAGGCTTTAGCAAACGATGTAAACTATCCTCTATGGCTACTTCTAATTGTTTTCTGCAAGAACGACTGCTTTGTCTTTGAATGAAAAACTGGTGTAAACGATAGTTGAGGTCATCTGTATCAATGTCAATGTGTACTCGAAGTAGCCCTTCTTTTTCGGCTCTAAAAATAGCCAATACACGATGCGCCGGTGCTTTTATAGCTGATTCTCGATAATTAAAATAGTCTTTGTATTTGAGGGCTTCTTCCTTTTTCTTTTTAACAACAGCAGCGTTCAATACGGCCGTTTTTTCAAAGCACTTTCTAGCCATTTCTCGGGCTTGCGCCTGCTCATTTACTAACTCAGCAATAATATGCCTAGCGCCTTCTAAGGCATCCTCAATGGTGGGTACCTCACTAGTTAAGAATTGTTTGGCTTTAGCCATTAGCTGTTCTTCTCGCTGGTCCATGATTAAGGTCGCTAGTGGTTCTAAACCACGTTCTTTAGCTACCGATGCTTTGGTCTTTCTTTTCTTTTTATAAGGTAGATACAGGTCTTCAATTGTGCTTACATCCCAACAAGCATCTATTTTAGCGCTGAGACTAGTCGTTAATTTACCTTGCTCCTGTATTTGGTCAAGGATATATTTTTTTCGTTTACTAAGCTCTTGAAAAGTATTCCATAGTTTGCTAATATCCGCGATCGCTACTTCATCTAGTGAACCTGTGGCTTCTTTTCGATATCTCGCTATAAAAGGTATAGTGGCCCCATCTTCTATTAAGCTAATGGTATTCTTTATTGACCTTGGCTCTACATCTAGCCTTTTGATAATTTGCTCTAGTATAATGTCCTTAGACATGCCCTTAGTATTAGAACATAAATGTAAATCTATATTTGATTTCAGTCATCTTTTTTGCCGTACTCCAAGGTAGATGTAGTAAAAACCATTCAATAATCGTCGTGCTTTTTCGTTTCACATAAAAATCACAACAATGACAAATCCATCCATTAGCTATGCTAGCTTACTTGTTATACCCTTACTACTTTTTACAGCTTGTAGGGAGGAAGACCCCAATGACAATGATGGCGATAACCCGATGGTAACACTATCTGACATAACTATTGTGGGTAACGAATTTATTGATGAAGAGGGTCAGGTGTTTACGCCATGGGGGCTTAATTATACGAATGCAGAAGGAGTCAATCTTATAGAAGATCAATGGTATGATAACGCTGTCTGGGGATTAATTGAGGAAGACTTTAAAGACATGAAAGCTTTGGGTGCAAATATTGTCCGAATACATCTGCAGTACCATCAATTTATGTTAGATATCGACACACCGAATGAATCATCATTTGATAAACTTGATTCTTTAGTTTCATTGGCAAACGAAAATGAGCTCTATTTAGATATAACGGGTTTAGCTGCTTACAGAAAAGGGGATCAACCCGCTTTTTATGATAATTTGAATGATTCAATGCGATGGGTATCACATAAGAACTTTTGGGCAGAACTGGCTTTACGGATGAATGGAGAGTCGGCTGTTTTCGCTTATAATTTAATGAATGAACCCCTTGTATCAGTGGGTTGCTCTAGTAATACAAATTGCGAATGGTTGCCTGGTGATTCCTTTGGTGGATTCCATTTTGTACAAAACATTACCAGAGACCCCGATAATATGTACAGTGAAACAATGAAAGAATGGATAGCTACACTAACGGATACAATACGAGTGCACGATCCCATAACGCCCATCACCTTTGGAGTCATTGATTTAGGCTCCTATAACCAATTTGCAGAAGACCTGGATTATTTAAGTCCGCACATTTATCCTAAGTCTGGAGAAATCGAGGCATCCGTTATGAAGCTCATGGCTAATGCATCTGAGTCTCCAATCGTTATTGAAGAAATATTTAACCTTCATTGTAGTATAGAGGAGCTTGATGAATTTCTAGCTTCTGCCAATGGTTATTATCAAGGAATAATGGGGCATTATTCAGGCATTTCTATTGATGAACTGGACGAATCAGATATTGTCCAAGCCATCAATAAAAACTTTCTCGTATACTTTAGAGATAATGCCCCAAAATAGAGTGTCCAAAAAGTGGGCACCCTTTATTTTTTGTAGACTTGATCCTTGCTCCTTTTACATAAAGTGGCGATTTTTTTTCGACCGACAAATAAAAGGATGACAATTAAAAGAAAGGGCCAAAGATGAACCATTGCTAAAATGAAGTTTTGAAATAGGGTAGAGCCATCTTTGAAAGCTCGAGCTAAACGGGATAGAAATCCATCAGTTTGCTTCTTTGTTCCTTTAAGCAATTGTTGTAAATCTACATGCAGGCTAGCAAATTGGACCTTTGACTCGAGGTATCGCATGCGTCCTTTTTTGCTTTCTATTTCTTCTTCTAACCGTCTGATTTTTTCTTGCACGTCTAAGATGTCTTTGATTTCATTTGCTTTTGTGAGTAATTGTCGATACTGTGCTAAGACTGCCAGCTTGTTTTCAAGGCGAATCCCAAGATCTACATATTCCTCACTTACATCTTTCGAGGATAGACTTTTATGCTGCAATGCCCCAGCACCTAGTTCGAGTAGGTAGATCAAACTATCGAAGGCCGTATTGGGCACGCGAATTTGGAGGCTATACCGTAAATATTGACTTTGTGATGAGTAGCTTTCATTCTCATAATACCCTCCCATTTGATTGACGATACTATCAACAGCATCTTTGGCCTTTTGAACGTCATTTACAGAAAACGAAATATTTCCAGTCTTGATCATCATTGATCCAGGACTTGGTTTTTCTATTGTATTTCCATTTGGGGGATGAGCCGTTCGTGGCGGCTCTGTTTCAATTTCTTCGCTCATAATAGCGACGCCATCCACGGTATAATTTCCAAGTTTGTTTTTTGTTGTTGAGTGCTCTCTTTGGCACGCTATAGTGAGCAAGACGATAAGGGATAATAGTACGTATCTCATTGATCTGTTTTTGAGCTAGATGGAATAGAATGGATGACTTGGCGTATGCAATTGGCAGATTAACAAATCATTT
>JAHDDO010000049.1 GCA_020629315.1 Saprospiraceae bacterium
ATTTGTAATGTTTTTATTGAGTTATCAAGTTACTACTTTTACATAGGTGCTATGATAGCATATCTGTTCGTTCCTCACAGAGACGACGACATATCATTATACGTTACATGGCATTGATAGCTTAGTGTTATACTGATATAGGGTTACAGTTTTTAATCAAAAACTAGTAACTATGAGAAAGAAGAAAAGAATCACCCTGGCTTCTAAACCAACTTATCAAGGGTACACCTATGGCTTTAAAATTGCCATTATCGAACGTATCGAAAATGGACAACTTTCAATCAATCAAGCTGCCAAAGAATATGATTGCTCCAGAGCCGCTATTCAAAAATGGAAAAAGAAATATGCTAACTTGGATATTAAACTTAAAGAATTGGGAGGCAAATCACCACAACAGAAAATCAAAGAGTTAGAAAAAGAACTCAGGCAAGTAAAACAACAAAATTACATCTGGGAGTTAGCCATGGAAGTTATTCAAGAAGAATATGGCGTCGATGTAAAAAAAAAGTTTCTAACAAGGTACCAAAAGTCAGTCTTGAGAAAAATCAAAAAGGAATCAAAGTGACTCATATCGCCAATACTTTTTCCGTTTCGAGAAAAACTATTATTCGCTGGAGAAAAAACGAAATCATTCAAAACAATCAACTCCAAAAAATAAAATTTCTCGTAACTCAAGTAAGAAAAATATTACCCAGATGTGGTAGCATCAAACTTTACCATATCCTAAAGTTCGATTTGATGTGCGAAGGAATTAACATTGGAAGAGACAAATTCCACAAAGCGCTAAAACATTTGAGATTACTGGTACCTCGAAAGAAAATGTTCTTTAGATTAGAACTACCGACTCCAATCACTTATTCAATAAACATTCTAACCTCGTTAAGGGAATGAAAATAAATAAGCCTGAACAACTTTGGGTCAGCAATATCACCTATCTAAAAACTAACAACGGCAACTTATATTTGAGCTTAATCACCGACGCTTATTCTAAGAAAATCATGGGGTACAATCTTGCTGATAACTTGAAAGCCGAAAGCTCAAAATTTGCCCTTATCAATGCTATCAAAAATCGAATTTATCCAAAGAGAAAATTGATACATCACTCCGATCGAGGAATACAATATTGTTGTCCAGAATACACCAATGTTCTTGATAAATTTAAAATCAAAATTAGCATGACTACTAAATATGATCCTTATGAAAATGCTATCGCCGAAAGAGTCAACGGAATCCTAAAACAAGAGTTTTCAATTTCGGATCTCAGAATCAATCGATCTGAAATTGAAAACGTCGTTAAAAACGCAATCGAAATTTACAACAACTTTAGACCTCACTTTTCTTGTCATCTTATGACTCCTAATCAAGCACACTTGACTGGTAAATTTGATTATAAAAAATGGGGTAATTTTAGCATCAATGAAATTTGGAATTAAACACTTTTTTTAAACCTCAAAAACTGTTTACTTTTTCAGTATAAGACAGTATAAGACACTTTGAAACCATATCAAATAGAATCCTAAGAAATCTAAAAACAACTAAATAACATCACTCTAAGGTCCTCTACTTGAAAAATACACCTTTGGGACATTTGAACTCAACCTAAAAGCTGGTACTCTCAGAAAGTGATATATTCACCTCTAAATCTGATTTTACCATATTTATTTTATTCTCAATAAGCCTAAGAGCAATCTTTCCTAAAGGGAAACGCAAGGTGGAATTACCAGCATTTACTAAGCTGATTATAGCTTCTGCTCCTTTTTTCGGACTCCCATCTTGCTGTCCATCCTTTGCCTTCAAATTATGCCTTAGTCTTCCTGCTGTTTCTGCATAATCATCAATTATATGCTTAGCAAGTCCAAGTCCATTACCAGCAAAGTTAGTTCTGAAAGGGCCTGGTTCTACAATTCTAACTTTTATGCCAAGAGGGGCAACTTCCTTTGCCAGGGCTTCACTAAAGCCTTCCAAAGCAAACTTACTGGCGTTATAAATTCCAAAGCCAGGAGAAGCATTAATGCCTGCTTGAGAAGATATTTGAACAATCTCACCACTTTTTTCTTTTCTCATGAAGGGCAATACCAACTGTGTTAGTTTCAAAGCGCCGAAAAAATTAGTCTCTAATACTATTCGTATTTCATCGGTTGATGCTTCTTCCACAGCACCTACAAATCCCATACCTGCATTATTGACTAAGACATCTATTTTACCAAACTTTGATATAATTTGATTCACAGCTTTTTCCATACTTTTTTCATCGGTCATGTCCATGAAATAAGCATGTCCGTTTTCCAATTTCTGATTATTAAATGCTTCGACTTGCGATTCTTTCCTGAAAGTCCCTATTGCATACTCTCCTCTACTCCTCACGGATTCAGCAAGTGCCTTGCCGAGACCGCTTGATATTCCTGTTATTACCCATATTTTCTTTTTCATTTCAAAATTTGTTTTACTTTAAAAAATCTTTTCGGAATTAAATTCTTAGATCTTACTACATTTTTTCAAATAGGAATCCTGCTACTAATTTTGAAGAATACGGATTTTGTCCAGTTACAATCAATCCGTCTTCTAATGCGTATGGTGTCCAGTTTTGACCTTGAGAATAAATGCCTTGATTATTCCTTAATTCATCTTCTACTGAAAATGGAAGTGCATCCTTATTTTCGTTCACTGATTCTTCTGAGTTTGAATAGGCTGTTACTTTTTTACCTGCTATAAGTGATTTACCATCTGCATCTTTTGCGTTTTTAAAAATGATAGGGCCATGGCAAACCGTAGCTATGGGTTTATTATTTTTATAAAAGTCTTCTATTAAAGCCACTGAGGTTTTATCCTCCGACAAATCCCATAATGGACCGTAACCGCCTGAATAGAAAACTCCGTCATAATCATTTTGATTAGCCATTGCTAACTTAATGCTACTCGAAAAATGCTTTTGTGCTTCTTTATCATTTGTAAATCTTTTTGACTCTTCGGTATGAAACTCAGGGAGCTCACTTCTTGGATCAATAGGAGGTCGTCCTCCTTTTGGTGAAGCGATTGTTATGTCTACTCCCTTATCTTTCAAGAAATAATAAGGTGCCACAAATTCCTCTAACCAGACTCCGGTTTTTTCACCGGAATTACCCAGCTCATCGTGGCTTGTGATTACGAACAGTACACTTTTCTTTTTTTGAGCTTTCTTCTCCTCTGTTGTACTTTTAATCTTATTTTCTTTGTCAACGACATTTGCATTTTTTTGTTCATTGCAAGCAAATAGTGCAAAGACTGATAGTAATAATACCATATAATTTTTCATAATTTTCAATTCTTTTTTAATTCTAAATCTTAATTTTTTAAATGACACACTATAATTGTGTGTGATAAACTGGTTCGATTGGCTTAGGAATTTTACTTTTTTCGTCACCTATTATTTGTCTTATGTCTATTTCTATACCACGAGACATAGTAGTAATTGGTACATCATTTAATGTTCCCTCAAAAGGATTTTCTGAAACATCTCCAACTCGCTCCATTGTATAGAATATCCACGAAATAATTACATTAAAAGGAATTGTAAACCATACAGAATGCCTTCCTATAATCTCAATAAGATGGTGGTATCCACCGCTTGGATAGGGTTTAAATTGTAACATAAACTCGACAACTTCTCGACCAATGTGATCAAATTCATGCATTATGGCAAACGGTAGTAAAACCACAAAAATCCAAATAAAGAACCGGTTTAAAGTTGCAAACTGACGAGGGTAAGGAAAGTTTTTAATACGCTCAGCTTTACCCTGTAGAGCGAAAAATTCTACTAATGACTTTTCTATTTCAAGATGAGAAAATTCCCATATGTATCCTTTTTCTTTTAAATCTAATAATTGTTTCGACTGTAAATTCAAACAAGCTGCTTGTTTATTTCGCTGGCTTAAAATATAAGCTTTCTCCTCTTCTGTAACATAACCAGTAAGCTCACTATCTAAGCTGAAATTGTGCTCTCTTACCTTAAAACGTTTATCGACGTAATCTCTGTCTGATTTATTGATATGAGATATTTCCCATGGTTTAGGAGTTCTTAGTGCATGCCTTAAAGAACTCATCCATGCAACATGCCTCAATATCAATTGTTTTCTAATGTCAAATAATTCTTTTTCACTAAGTTTCTCTTTCGCATGTTCATTTGTAATAAAATGGTTGGTTCTAATTGCAAACGAACGGGATGCATTAACTATGCCCCCCCAAATTTTTCGAGCTTCCCAGAGACGGTCATAAGATGCATTATTCTTAAAAGAAATAATAAAAGCCAAAGCAGTACCAATTAAACCAATAGGTAACCATGGTATATGTAACCAATACCATCGTAAGCCCGAATACAAAAGGACAGGAATAAGTGATAAGATTATAAATATTAAAATACTTTTTCGTGTCCACGAAAACATATCTTTTATCGAATAATTTCTTTTTATATACATTGGTTAAAAGGTCAAAAGTTATAGTTGAAAAATTAAAATACAAGAGAAGATGTAAAAAATAGGTTCTTTATCAATTCGGATGATAGACTTGGATATTAGCTACTTCGAGTTACTAAAATATTGGCTTTTGAGTCACATCTTAAATAGCTTACCGCGATTTATCAACCAAAATCATAAGGAATTTATAATAAGGTTTCTACGCCAGATCGTGTCATAGTGATATAAAAAAAGCCTTTATTTACCCTGTCTTTCTTCAGTTTGTTTATTCCGCTTATAGAATAAAACCTGGTTACTCCTTCACATTTAAAACGACGTCATATCCCTTAAATTTGACTATTCAATTTTCAAAATTTCAAATTGTTTATGGTCAAGTTGATAGTCAGGATTAAAATATTTGCCGAAATATGATGTAATCGTATACACGTTTCCGTCACTTGCCAAAGCGGCTGTTGTCGTTGATGCAATTGCATCCGTAGGATATGAAGAAATCTGAGTTGCACTATTCCAATTATCCTTAGTAGATAATGTTTTTGCACCTGGACTTTCTCCATTGCCATTCACCACCACAACAAGATTGTCATCCTTATCAAATTCTAAACCATCAGCCCAAATATATTTAGGGGCATTAATTATTGTTGATGTATTAGGTTCTGATAAAGGCACTTTGATTAGCTCACCACTGTCCGTTTTAGAAACGATTAAGTAGCCCTTAGTATAAACGATTCCGTTCAAACCAAATGAACCTGCTGGTACAGCAAATTTGTCTTGCTGAGAAAAAATAGAAGCCTCATATGACTTTCCATCCACTTTATAAATTACTGGAGAAAAACTATCTGTCACATAGATGTCACCTTGGTCATCCACTGCAATGTCATTTGCAAATGCAGGAGCACCTTTAGGTAATAGTTCATTTAGGTTTACCCCTTTTAGGCGGGCACCTGTTGTTAAGTTATAGACTCCTAAGTATGCTACAAAGGCCTCAGTACTTTTATTGATAGGATTTCCCGCATTACCAGATACTACAAGTAATCTTTTTCTTTTGGCATCTACATAAACACCAGTGACTGCAGCTAAATTTTTATCCTTGATAAAAGTTTCATAAGCTCCTGTCGCAGGATCAACATATCCCACTTCGCTCATTCTAAATGAACCAATCACAAACTTTTTATTTTTTGGATTATAGTCAATTCCCTCTGGATGTAGAGCTGTTTCGTTTATGCTCACAGTTGTTGGGATTTTAACGGCACAACTGCTTAAGAAAGATACCACTGCGAATAAAACGACTAAATTCGCAAGTATTGTTTTTGATTTTAACATGATTTTTTTATTAAATTTTGATTAAATATTAATTTCTTTTTTTTGCTACAACCTCTATTTCTACAGTTGCATTGGGTAATGCCAAAAATGCGACACCAATAGAGTTTCGGGCAGGGAAGGGCTCACTAACTTCTCTACTATATACCGCATTGATTTTGGCTAAATCTGATGGATTCGTATAAAATATATTTGTCTTTACTACATCAGCAAAAGTTGCCCCTTCCGATGCTAATAGTGACTTTATATTTTTGATAATCAATTCTGTTTGACCAGTTACATCATCTGCACTTGCTATGACACCCTCTACATTCGGGTCATATGCCAGTTGTCCAGTGATATAAATATTGTCTCCATCTACTAAGCCTGAACTAAGTGCTGGTACTGGTGCAACAGCTACGTCTGCTGATTTTAATACTTTAAATTCTTTCATTTTTAAATTATTTTGTTGTTCGCATGAGAGCGAACATGTGATTATTGTCATTAAAAAAATTAATTGTTTCATTGTTTTAAAAGTTGTCTAATAGCTCATTTCTACGATTTTCTTGACATCATCTGGTGTAAGGTCTCCACGTTCGCCAATGCCGGTCCATCCTCTTTTTGTAAATTGATCCACGATAAATTGCGAGCTTCCTTTATAATTTTCTGTATATTCAGAAAGCTTTGTTGGTACTTCCAATTGATGGTAAAACGCTATTGTATGTTCTATAGCTTTTTGTGCTTTTTCATCCATTGTACCTTCGGTAATATTCCAAACTCGCTCTCCGAATTGTGTTAACTTTTCTTTTTTATTCTCAAAATTGTACTTGTAGTGATTAGGACCAATGATTGCCAATGTACGAGCATGATCTATCTGGTGCAGTGCTGTCAATTCATGTCCCATCATGTGTACTGCCCAATCTCCTGGAACTCCGTTCTGAATAAGACCATTCAATGCCATGGTGCACGACCACATAAAGTTGGCTGCGGCATTATAATCGGTAGGGTCATTCATTACCTTAGGCCCAACTTCAATTAAAGTTTGTAATATGCCTTCTGCAATCCGATCTTGTAGATTTGCATTTGCTGGGTAGGTAATGTATTGCTCCATTACATGATTAAAGGCATCTACAATTCCGTTTGCAATTTGCCTTTTAGGAATCGAGTGTACAACTTTTGGGTCCAGAATAGAAAATTGTGGAAATAGACCCAAACCACTCATTCCTAATTTCTCCTTAGTTTCTGCTCTGGAAATAACTGAAAAAGAGTTCATCTCCGTTCCTGTAGCTGGCAAAGTAAGTACAGTACCGAAGGGTAATCCTACATCTCTACCTATATTTTTTGCTAAAATATCCCATGGCTCTTCACCTTCGTATAGTGCTGCAGCAGCTAAGAATTTGACCCCATCAATTACTGATCCACCACCAACAGCTAAGAGATAATCTACTTTTTCTTCTTTTATCTCATTGAGTGCTTTGAGGAGAATCTCATATTCTGGGTTCGCCGGGATGCCGCCAAACTCAACAGTATCACGCTGATGCAAAGCAGCTTTTACCTGTTCATAGATGCCATTTCGTTTGATACTTCCACCACCATACAATAGCATTACTTTGGCATTTTCTGGTATTTCATTATTTAATGAAGCTATTTGTCCTTCACCAAAAAGGATTTTTGTTGGATTTTTATACTCAAAATTTTTCATAATATTTTCTTTTTAGATTAATAATTCTGTGCTTCGTCTGTTGCCATAGATTGATTTTCAAAAATCGGATAGTCAGTATATCCTTTTTCTGTAGCGCCATAATGTGTTGCTGCATCTGATTTTGCAAAAGGTCGGCCTAATCTGATTCTTTCTACCAAATCCGGATTGGCGATAAACGGTTTCCCAAATGCGACCAAGTCTCCTATACCGTCACTAATTTCTGCTTCTGCCGATTGGGCATCAAAACCACCACTTGCTATATATGTACCCTCAAAATTGTTCTTCACCAATTCTTTAACAGCTCCAGGCACATGTGGGGCTCCTACTGATTCATGATCCACCATGTGTACGTAAGTAATACCTATTTTACTCAACTCTTTTGCTAAGTAGGTAAACGCTTCTTCTGTACCTTCGTATAGTGGCATATCATTAAATACACCATAAGGAGAAATCCGAATACCCGTTTTGTCCTTACCGATAGCATCTGCTATCTTCTGCATTACTTCAATAGTGAATCTCATTCTGTTTTCTAATGATCCTCCATATTCATCAGTACGTAGATTAGTCTTTGGGTTTAAGAATGTATCTGGAAGAAAACCTGTCGCAGCAAGCACTTCGATTCCATCAAAACCTGCAATAATTGCATTTTTAGAAGCCTGTACTATTTCTTCTATAGCATTTTGTATGTCATTTGATGTCATTTCTTTTGCTATAGGATAGGCTTGTGCTCCACCAGTATCGGTCCACATGGTACCTGCCATAGGTAGTGCCGATGGGGCTAATAATTCTGCATCATCAGGCATGTTATCTGGATGCCCGACTCTACCTGTATGCATGATTTGCGCAAATATTTTGGTTCCTTTGTCATGCACTGCTCTTGTAATATTTTTCCAACCATCAATCTGCTCTTTACTATAAAGACCTGGAATTCTGGCATAGCCTAATGCATTGGGTGATGGAGCTATACCCTCTGTAATGATTAAGCCTGCCCCTGAACGCTGCGTATAATATTCTTTCATTAAATCATTGGGAATACTACCAATAGCACGTGATCTTGTCATAGGGCACATGACTACTTTATTTTTTAATTCTAATGTGCCTAATTGTGTCTTTTCTAATAATTTCATTTTAGATAATCTTTTTAACGGAACAATCATTCCGTTTTATGATAAAAAAATATTATTCCAATATTGGGTAATCTGTATATCCTTCTGCTCCACTACCACCATAAATCGAATTAGGATCAAATTCATTATACCCTGCATTCAATTCAAATCTCTTTGGTAAGTCTGGATTAGAAATGAACAATTTCCCATAAGAGATCATATCAGCCTGACCAGATTCTACAAGGTCATTTCCTGTTTCTCTTGTAAAACCTCCATTCATAATCACATTTCCTTTATATAGTTTACCATAGAAACCGATAACATCTGGCTCCATTTCAGGATGATTATCTATGGGTAAAGTTGGATTCATTAGGTGTAAATATGCAAGATTGTAATCATTCAACTTTTCAATGATATAACCATATGTATCTCTTGGATTAGAATCTCCAGCATCATGTAGTAAACCTGATGGGGACAAGCGTATACCCACTCTGTTGCTATCCCATACTTTCGTAACTGCATCAATAACTTCAAAAAGGAATCTACCTCTATTCTCTTTTGATCCGCCATAGTTGTCAGTACGCCGGTTACTTGTGCTATCTATGAACTGATTGAGCAAATAGCCGTTGGCTGCGTGTAATTCTATACCATCAAACCCAGCATCTTTAGCATGTTGTGCTGCGATCTTAAATTCAGTTATAACATCGGTAATTTCACTAAGCTCTAAAGCTCTTGGAGTCGAGTACGACTTCTTCCCACTCAATGTATGTACTTCTCCTCTCGCGGGAACACTTGATGGTGCTACAGGTTCAGAACCGCCAAGCAAATCGTGATGTGATATCCTACCTACATGAAACATTTGTAAAAATACCTTCCCTCCTTCTGCATGCACAGCATTGACTACTTTCTTCCATCCATCCACATGATCTGCATTATAAATAGATGGGGCATTAATGTATCCTAGTGATCCTTTAGAAATAGCGGTAGCTTCTGTAATAATTAATCCAGCGCCAGCTCTCTGAGCATAGTATGTAGCATTAAGGTCCGTAGGTACACCATCCGGCATAGATCTCATCCTTGTCATAGGTGCCATGATTACTCGATTTTTCAAGTCTAAACTGCCCAATTGCATATTATTTAATAATTTCATTGTGTTTCATTTTAAGAAGGTATAACAAATATACAATATTGGAACATTCATTCCAAATAAAATTAAAAATTTATTGCCATTTAGAAGGATCTATATCTGGAGCTCGATTATCCATATCATACGTTGCTCGCCATATGCCGTCAGTGGATTTTTTGAATACAAAAAAGAAGCGTCCTTTTTCAGTGAAGTTTTGACCCTTTTCATCGGTACCCGTTATATAAACTTCTCCTAAGGCAACAGCTCTGTTTTCTCCTACATCAATACTTGTGACCCTATGCTTTAAGTTTATCGCTATAGTAAAGAACCCTTCGTACCCTTTTCTGATTGCCTCCCTACCGATCATGATAGGCGTATTTTGAAGTGCTGCAATAGCATTTTCATCGTAGAAGTCGAGTAGTTTCTCCATATCCTTTTCATTGAAGGCTTTAAAGAAACTATCAGCTTGTTGTTTTACTTTAGTTTCTTCTGAACTCTGTGCAGTTAAGGCAGTTAGCGAAAACATTGCCATGAGCATAAACAGAGGAATAATTTTATTGATTTTCATAATTCATTTTTTTAAAGTTTTAATAATGTGGCACTAACCTTTTTGTAGATGTCCAAATTTTAATATATGCTTGGCATTAAAGTGATTAATTGATTACCTATATTTCAATTTTAGGATTCGAAATGGCCCTTCTGCAAGATCTTTATCTCCTGTAAATGCTGCCGTTTTATGTATTTGATTCGTTGATACATACAACCAATCTCCATAAATACGTGCTGAGTCTGGCCAATCTAATTTGGGATCTTGCTTAAGCACTCTTAATTTTCCTTCTTTCGAAAGAACATCTATACTTCGGTTCTGTACATTAGTAAAGTAATGGTTGCCTTTATCGTCAGTAGCGGCGCCATCAGAAATTGGTTTTACTCCTGCTAATGAAATCTGTTTTTTGATTTCTTCATCACTTGCGTTACTATCCCCTAAAACTCTTGTTGGTATTTGATACCAATTAGTACTACTCATAGCACCATAGTATATCGTTTCTCTATCTTCGGAAATCGTAATCGGATCAATATCAATTCTTATTGGATCTCCAAAAAAGTATTGCACCTTGCCATCTATCACCATGTCTTTATCTTCCGATCGCATGCTTGGTTTATCAACAATCTTGCGGAACGTATTTTTCTTGATATCAATGACAATAATGCTTGCTCCCATAGCGTCTGCCACATAGAGCATATCATTGTCTTCATCAACTACTATGTCTTGTACAAAACTCCCTTCTCCAGCTAATTCTACAGGTATTTCAAAACGATATAACTCTTTTTTGGTATCAATGTCGTAAGCAAATACTCTGGCTTGACCGATAGTCATACCCACATCAACCATCCAAAGTCTATTACGATTATCAAACAGAAGTCCCAAAGGTGCATCAAAGTTTTTAAGTGAAATATTATCTGGTGTAGATTGCATTTCCTTATTTGGAAATGGAACATATTTATTGTCCTCTACGATTTCAATCAATTGTAAATCACCTCTACGCAATGGGTGAATGGTCGTGAATATTCTACCGTCTTTTGAAACAGCAAGGTTTCCAGGGTTTATATCTATTTCAGCTACAACTTCAAGTGTTCCTACCGCTGCTGAGACATCCTCTGATGTTTTACAGCTGTATAATAAAGCCATAGTAAGTAATGCTATTAATAAATGATAATTTTTCATTTTCTTTTAATTTAAATTTTACGAATAAAAAAGTTCAGCTTAAAAGGATTAGTATTTCGTAATACGCTTACATTGTTTAATCCCATTGACTTTTTGTGGACACAGCATATTTGCCAGCTCCTGTAAATATCAATGCCACTGCACCGAAGAGAAAAAGTCCTAAAAGCTCGATTTCCCAGCCACCATATTGGTTTAATTTGAGAATATCACTTGCATGGACCAAGAATATCGCTACCAATACACCTGTTGCAAAAACAATTGATGCGAGACGTGTTCTATAACCGATAATCATGAGTATAGGCATTACAATTTCTGTAATATAAATACCGTTTGCCAAGAATCCCGGCAATCCCTTTACAGTAAACATGTCCTCCACAAATCCAATTCCTTTGAGTTTTCCAATGCCGTGTAGCAACATTAAAAATCCCACTGAAACACGCATAATTAATAGACCTAAATCATTATTCTTTTTCATATCTTTTTATTTTACTTTGCAATCTAAGTAGACTACATTTTTATGATTTTTAATAGCATTGTCTGTTCTATTTTTCAGCCCTAGCAACACCAAATGCATTGTCAATTCTGTACAACCAGTTACCGTTTTCATCTCTTTCTAAAACGTCAGTAGCAGTTGCTCCAAATTCATATGGCTTGCCATCTGCACCTATGCCGCCATAAGTCCAATCGACTATCACTAAGGCAATGTCGCCAGCACTAATCACGTTTCGAACGTTAATGTCAGCCTTACCTCCCATATCGAAGAAACCTTGGAAACCGCCACTAATCGCATCATAACCTGTTAGCGGTGTAGCTTCTGGTTGATTAACTAATACTCCTTCTTCATGAAAGAGAGACATCATACCTTTCATATCTTTAGTATTGAGGTAAGTTTCTAGCTTTTTAAGTACGCCTCTTGGAGTAGTTGATGATAATGCAATATCTTTCTTATCTATACTTGCTGAATTCGCTTTGTTCTCAGCCTTAGCTACACCAAAAGCATTGTCGATCTTGTAGTACCAGTTGCCATTTTCATCTTGTTGTAGAACGTCGGTTGCAGTAGCTCCAAATTTGTAAGCGTTGCCTTCCGAATCTGTACCTGCAAATGTCCAATCAACTACCATTAGAGCAAGATCGCCGCTACGGATCATGTTACGAAGTTGAATATCAGCTTGTCCACCTAGATCGAAAAATCCCTGGAAACCTGCACTAATTTCAGCATCTCCTTTTAAGATCGCTCCTTCTGGTTGGTTAACAAATACTCCGTTATCATGATACAAAGACAATATTCCTTTCATATCCTGAGTGTTGATGTAGGTTTCAAGATTTCTAAGTGCTTCTTGTGGTGTACTTGATGGAGCATATTCTCCTCCATTGGATAGTACATTTTCTGTTGTTTTAACATTATTGGTATAGTCTCCAAGAGTGTTACCATTCATGGCACTCGAAGTAGTGAATAATGTAAATGACATCGCTATTAGTGCCATTAGTGTTTTTAAAGATTGATTTAAATTTTTCATTTCAATATTTTTTAATTTTTGTGAATAATGTTGTTTTATGTGAGGACTATTCTCCTCGTTAAGTTTTTAAATAAATACTGGAACTATCGTTCCGTTATTGGTCAAAAAAAATGATTTTGAGATCTACTATTTTGCATTTTTTGTAATCTAAGAGCAAAATAATACAGCGTTTCAAAATGCTTATCAATGTGTTCTTTAACCATTGATAGTACAAATATATAGTAACGGAACGATAATTCCAAATAGAAACAAAAAAATATTCTTTTTATTTAAGCATTGAATAATTTTTCTGTTTTTATTCCATTTGATCGAATTAATTTTTTAATTCGATAATATTCAATTAATTGAGAGCAATGTTGAATAATGCGAAAACTTCCTTCCGTTTTATTCTCCTATGCCAAATGCGTTGTCAACTCTGTATAACCAGTTACCGTTCTCATCTCTTTCCAATACATCAGTAGCTGTTGCCCCAAATTCATAAGCATTACCATCTGCATCGATTCCTCCAAAGGTCCAATCGACGATAACCAAAGCAAGATCTCCAATTTGAATCACAAAACGTGCCTGAATGTTGGATTGTCCGCCCAAATCGAAGAAGCCTTGGAAACCTCCACTAACCTCTTCATGACCGACCAAAGGTTCACCTCCAGGCTCAGTAACAAATACACCATCTTCATGAAAGAGAGACATTACTCCTTCCATATTCTGTGTATTCAAATATATTTCAAGGTTATCAAGAGTTTCTAATATGCCACTATCAAAATTTTCGGTATTCGTCGGATCATCGGAGCGAGTAACACCAAAGGCATTGTCAATTTTGTATAGCCAGTTACCATCTTCGTTTTGTTGTAGAACGTCTGTTGCTGTAGAGCCAAATTCATATGCATTGCCTTCAGAATCAACACCTCCAAAGGTCCAATCAACTATTACTAATGCAAGGTCATCACTACGAATCACATTTCTTGCCTGTATATCAGACTGACCCCCTAAATCGAAAAAACCTTGGAAGCCTTCACTAATCTCTTCATGTCCGACCAAAGGTTCACCTTCTGGTTCCGTGACAAAAACACTTTCTTCATCAAAAAGTGAAATCACTCCATCCATATCCTGTGCATTCAAATATGTTTCAAGGTTACTAAGAACTTCTTCTGGTGTTGCCGATGGAGCATAAATGACATCGAGAACTTCCTTGTCCGAACAACTTGCTACGAGTAAGAGCATCGTGGCACTCAACAATAGTATTGAAAAATAATTTTTTAAATAAGTCATTTTTATAATTTTTAAATAATGTGAAAAATAAATATTGTTTATTTGGAACAAATATTCCGTTTTTGGTTAAAAAATTTAATTAGCCTTAGCAACACCAAATGCATTGTCAATTCTGTACAACCAGTTACCGTTTTCATCTCTTTCTAAAACGTCAGTAGCAGTTGCTCCAAATTCATATGGCTTGCCATCTGCACCTATGCCGCCATAAGTCCAATCGACTATCACTAAGGCAATGTCGCCAGCACTAATCACGTTTCGAACGTTAATGTCAGCCTTACCTCCCATATCGAAGAAACCTTGGAAACCGCCACTAATCGCATCATAACCTGTTAGCGGTGTAGCTTCTGGTTGATTAACTAATACTCCTTCTTCATGAAAGAGAGACATCATACCTTTCATATCTTTAGTATTGAGGTAAGTTTCTAGCTTTTTAAGTACGCCTCTTGGAGTAGTTGATGATAATGCAATATCTTTCTTATCTATACTTGCTGAATTCGCTTTGTTCTCAGCCTTAGCTACACCAAAAGCATTGTCGATCTTGTAGTACCAGTTGCCATTTTCATCTTGTTGTAGAACGTCGGTTGCAGTAGCTCCAAATTTGTAAGCGTTGCCTTCCGAATCTGTACCTGCAAATGTCCAATCAACTACCATTAGAGCAAGATCGCCGCTACGGATCATGTTACGAAGTTGAATATCAGCTTGTCCACCTAGATCGAAAAATCCCTGGAAACCTGCACTAATTTCAGCATCTCCTTTTAAGATCGCTCCTTCTGGTTGGTTAACAAATACTCCGTTATCATGATACAAAGACAATATTCCTTTCATATCCTGAGTGTTGATGTAGGTTTCAAGATTTCTAAGTGCTTCTTGTGGTGTACTTGATGGAGCATATTCTCCTCCATTGGATAGTACATTTTCTGTTGTTTTAACATTATTGGTATAGTCTCCAAGAGTGTTACCATTCATGGCACTCGAAGTAGTGAATAATGTAAATGACATCGCTATTAGTGCCATTAGTGTTTTTAAAGATTGATTTAAATTTTTCATTTCAATATTTTTTAATTTTTGTGAATAATGTTGTTTTATGTGAGGACTATTCTCCTCGTTAAGTTTTTAAATAAATATTGGAACTATCGTTCCGTTATTGGTCAAAAAAATGATTTTGAAATCTACTATTTTACATTTCTTGTAATCTAAGAGCGAAATAATACAGCGTTTCAAAATGCTTATCAATGTGTTCTTTAACCATCGATAGTACAAATATACTATAACGGAACGACAGTTCCAAATAAATTTTAATTTTTTTCCTCATCTCAAAATTATAGTTAATTCTCGATAGCATTTAGTGGAGTTTAACCCAAAAAAGATAGTAAAATTGATTTGATTTTAGCTAACAACATACTGTTAACAAGAGAAGAAAATTCAAATCAAATTTAAGACCAAAGTATTACTGGATGCTCTACGGGATAAGCACTATCGATCTCATGGTAGCATGGGTAACATGGTACCTCTACTATGTACAAAAAGCACCTGCCCCACTCATTTGCTTTTATTACTGCAATAAGTCCTTTACCATGCAGCCTATGTGAGGTTCAGTTTTTAAATTTTGATTGTTGTCCCTACTACAAATCGTGCCACCTCCAACTCAACATCATATAAGGGAGCAATCCAAAATTGAGTTTGGTTTAGTTTCTTCATTTTGTATCCAAACATAGGTCCTAATCCGTGAAATCGCCATGCGTTTAAGGCAAGAAATGTTCTATCAAAGTCATACTTATAGGTTGCACGATAAAAATAATTATCAGCTCCTTTTCCTTTTTCTAACCACAACAGAAATGATTGATTTTCATTTCCTATCCAAAGACTATTTGCAAAACGATACTTGGATGAGCTCTGTTCAATTCCAACACTCATGCCTATATTCAGCCATTTTTTTGGTGCATAGGATATGCCGAGAAGGCCCTGTGCAAAGTTTTCATTTACCGTGGTAAACAGTGTAAGGTTTATTTTATTCGCAATTGGCTTAGAGGCGTAATAATTGATCACCGGTAATACCTCATTATCATTAGAAGGTGTATAGCGACTATGCACCATTAGTTGTGCTGATACATTACACCATGCTATTATCGCCAAAAGAAATATTAAAATGTACTTTTTCATTAGTTTAGTATTTAAAAGGAACATTCGTTCCGTTACGGTTTAAAAAATTTAACTCGTTTTTAATGGGGTTAAAATAACATTCATCAATGACCTCAATTCAGCTCTATTTTGATTAGAAATACCTGTGATTCTAAATCCATGTAATGCTGTTATGAGGTATAACGCAAGCTCTCTTGCCTCCCCACATGTATTAATATGCCCTTGGGTTTGGCCTTCTATTACTAATTTTTCGAATAGTTCAAAAAGTCCATTTTCTGCATGGCTTAATGCATTACCCACAATTTGTTGCTCTCGCCATAACTCTGCCTTAGTATTAACATAAAGACACCCACTATTCTTTTTGTCTTTTTTCACCACTTCGTCTATCGAAAGTTCAAATATTCCTTTGATAGCATTATAGGCATCATCAGCCTCTTTTACAACTTTAGACACCTGCTTTCCAAAACCGCCAACATACGTCTGTAGCACTTCTTGGAATAGCCTATCCTTAGATTTAAATGTGTCATAGATACTGGATCTACTCAGATTACTAAGATCTGCGATGTCTTGAATAGACGTACCGTTATATCCCTTTTGACGGAATAGATTTACAAGATCAGCGAGTACTTGCTTTCGATCGAATGCTTTTACTTTTGGCATAACTTAAATTTTAGCGTTATAAAATTTGTACAGTCCATTATTGATGCGATGCCTAATCCAGCGGCTGGTCCCTTTACACCCAAGTGAGAGCCACTCAATACACCGACTATGATTCCGCCTACACTACAAGCTATGAGTCCTGAATATAATGACGCAATAGATACCAAGGCAATGGTAAAGCATAATGGCACTGCTACCAAAAAGACAATAATACTTGCAAGAATGTCATTTTTCATTTTATTAAAAAACAATACATTAAGTTTAGAATTCATAATTTCAGGCTTTTATACTTATAGGAACGTTCATTCCATTTATGTCTAAAAAAATAGACTTTTGTTGCGTCTATAACAGAATGAACATTCCATTTGTTTATAAATTTTTTATTCTATCTGTAGAGGTGATAAAATTATATCAGCTAACTCAACTAACTCCTTACGATTTTGATTAGATATACCTGTTAATCTAAAGCCATGAAGAGAAGTTACTAAATAACGGGCAAAGTCACTAGGCACTCTATTCATACTTATGATTCCTTGATTTTGTCCATCTTGGACCAAATTTTCAAATAATTGAAAAAGACCATTTTCGGAATTCGACATAGAATTGCCAACAATTTTTTCTTCACACCAGATTTCGGCTTTCGAATTAACAAACAAACATCCACTATTATCTTTATCACTTTTTACTACGACATCTATTGACAAATCAAAGATGCCTTTTATGGCGTCAAATGGGTTCGTTGCATCTTTAACCACTTTATTTACTAGCTTTCCAAAGTCGCTCAAATAGGTCTTTAAGACTTCTAAAAACAAACCATCTTTGGACACAAAGGTATCGTAAATACTCGACCTACTTAGTTTGCTGTGCCTAACGATATCTTGGATAGATGTACCATTATATCCTTTCTGCTGAAACAAACCTGTTAAGTCTGCTAATACTTCCTTTCTATCAAATGCTTTTGCTTTAGGCATAATCTCAATTTTAAACCAGAACAATCATTCCGAATTCAAATATATGATATACCTTTGCATAAATGCAAATATTAAATGAAAAAAAACGCCATGTAACAATAGATAAGAAGTAATAGCTCCTACGTCACTACTACTCTTATCATCATCCGTTACCTGTAATTCTCCTACATTCAAAAAAATAGAATTTATCGGTGTAGCATTATGATAAAAAAGTGATACAAGCATATTAAAAAGCAATTGCTCTATTATTAAACAATTTTCTTAATAGACAATACAGATTTTTTTTGAATATATTTCACGTTTTGACATTAAATTCAAAATATAGTATCCAACTTCTATTCCTGAGAGGTCGATAGATAACTCACTATTATTTGCAGAATAATTCTCTGTTTTGACAACTTTACCTGTTAAATCAAAAATTGAAATCAATCCTTCAGATGATTGTTCAAAATTTAATTTCACATTAAGAAATCCATCAGACACAGGGTTTGGGTAAAGTTCTATATTATTCGATTCCTGAATATTAGCAGTTGAAGAAACTATAGTAGTATTTAAAAATATTTCAGAATAGTACTCTGGTGTATTTAAGAGCCTACCGGTTATGAAAATATCCATGAGATTATCTCCATTCACATCCGCATAAGCAGATTTCCCAAAATCTATAGGTGGTATAGGATGGGCTTCATTTTTTGTAAAATTACCAGTTCCGTCATTCAAAAGAAGCAAAGTCATTTTGCCAGTATCATTAAAAATATCTGGATCTGAGGCATTTTTACCATGTACTAATAAATCTTGATCATTGTCATTATCAAAATCAAAAAACATACAATTAGACCATTTCAAATCAAAGAGATCAGAGTTTTGTATTTCATTAAAACTTCCCGTCCCGTCATTTCTAAACAATTGTGTATACGGCGTCAATCCCGTATCTGTTGTACCAGTAATAAGCAGATCTGCATCACCATCATTATCAATGTCTGAAAACTCTACGTCACCACTGGTCAACTGTAAAAAGATACTGTTTGTTGACACAGAGTATTTTCCAGTTCCATCATTTAGATAAACTTCAGTCAAAGGTCCTGGCACCTCTGAAGTTCCCAAGAATATCATGTCTATATCGCCATCTAAATCTATATCCGCTACATCTATTGCGGAACTTTGTCCCCCGCGAAATGGAGTATTAAGCATCTCTACATAAATTCCATTACCATCGTTTAAGTATAGAGCAGTATAGCCATCGGACTGACCGTAAGCTATTGAGCCCGATACAAAAACATCCAAATCGTTATCGTCATCTACATCAGCAAAAACAACATCGCCTGAATAAACATCTCTAAAGGGAGTATTTATTACTTCAGTAAATTTTCCACTACCATCGTTTGTATACAATCTTGTATAAGGGTCAAATAAATAATCCAAACCTGTAATTAAAACATCTTCATCATTGTCATTGTCAATATCAGCAAATGCAATTGCACTCTGCTCTAATCCCAAGAAAGGGGTATTAGGTATTTCTTCAAAATTACCATTGCCATCATTCTCATATAGAACTGCTGTGTAATTCACTGTTTGAGGTAAATTTGAAACTTTTCTGTTTCCTACTAATAGAACATCTTGATCCCCATCATTGTCTATGTCCGAAAATGCAACATCAGCTGTCCACATATCATAAAATTGAGAACCACCTAACAATTCGAAACTTTGAGCATTTAATGAAGAAGTTAGAAAAAGAAATATAGAGAACAGAAGCACTAATAACAATCTGTTTTTTGTCATAATATTTGATTTTTTATATGATAATTAATTGTATAATAATGGTAGTATGCTATTACAATTAAAAACGTTGCGTCACTCTTTGTTTTTTTTATTCGTACGTTGTTTGTGTCCATTCATGTCTATATTAGAATTATTGAGAACGAATAAGTAATATACCAATAATCAATGAGGTACTACAGGTAACACTATATCCTATGAAAAGTAAAACTTTAACAACTCAGGTTTTATTTAATAT
>JAHDDO010000050.1 GCA_020629315.1 Saprospiraceae bacterium
GCTACTTTGAAAGATACTTTGAATTCTTAAACGGAAATATCCAGTCATTGACACCCATTGCTCGGTATTTAACCTCACTTACGTCTGCTTGGGGGTTAATCCCATATTGTTCGGGGTGTCCATTTAGCACGGCTTTATAATCCATAGAAATACCAAGATTGGGATTAAATCCGTCCATTTTGTTGATTTTCTTTTTAAGATTTTTGGCGATAATTAATGGCATAAAAGGCATAGCTGTGCTCCGTTGAATCGTATAGTCATCAAGTCCATGATTTATTTTGTAAAGACGAGTATTATTACTCTTGTCAAAGGCATAAAAGTCAACAGAGACTTCCTTTTTATAGCTTTTCATACGCCAAGCAAAATAGTGACCTTGCCCAGTCCAATCAGGATGACCTTGAATAAGATGGTGACGAAGGGGTAACCCTAATTGGAGAAAGAAAAAGATGCCCAGAATAATTATTATAAGTGCATTTGAATGGGTAGTGAATGCTGTTTTTATCTTCTTGGTTATACCCTTGTTTTGCCATGTATCAAGGATACTGATACCCATATTACTATCAAAGAAAACAAGCAAGGTGGCTATCATCAATACAGGAAAAGAGGCTATATCATTAAAAAGGAAATGATTGGTAATATTAAAAGCGATTACTAAAGCTAGTGCCACAATTCTAGTGCGTTTCCATACTAAGAAGAATGGGATAAGTAAATCGAAGAATGCACCCGAGTAGATCAAAAACTGGACGATGGATCCCGGCAGATCCATGCCAGCCAAAATTCTTCCAGAAAACCAATCAGTATTCAATTTACTTAGTCCACCATAAAAGAAAACAATCCCCACCATCAGTTGTAAAATGACATAATGCCAACGAGGGATTAAAGCTTTTTTGTTCTTAGTTAGGCTTATACTGCCATCTGCACCAGTGAAACTAAGCAGGAAGCAAAGTAAGGCCATCAGATAATAATGGTTGTTAAAGTAAACACTATCCTGGGCAAATAAAATAAAGTAACAAACACTGTTTATCAATGTGGTCCACCTAAAAAAAACACCGAGTAAGGTTCCTATATTTGAGAGGATTCCTATTAGTAAAATAAAGAGTAGGATAGGATAAGAGCCAACCGCCAACCAATCAAGTTCTGGGTAGGGGAAAAATAAATAATCGGGATCTTTATAAAAAGAGACTCGTTTTGAAAACTTGAAATATTGATTGAACATTAGCAACGCAAACAAGACTCTGTAAAGACTCAATGCTTTAGAAGCACTAGCTTTCAAAAGATAGTTCTTAATTTTTGTTGAAAACATTTCGTCAAATTTGTTCTGTAAATATAAATTCTTCATTAGAACTATGAATACCTCTGTTTTTGGGCAAACATGACATTGGAAGATATCAACCGTATGTAGATAAAAAAGTAGTCTTTCAGAACATAAGTTTTATGGATAATACTTTCCTTTGTTCCTTGATCAAGATCGTATACGATGTCAATGCAAATCTTAGATGGAAAAACCCTATCTGTTACCCTTCAAAGGGAAATGAATGAGCAGGTAGATAAATGGCTAGCACAAGGTAAACGAGCCCCTCACTTAGCAGCCATAATAGTGGGCAGTAATCCAGCAAGTAAAGTGTATGTTGGACATAAAATAAAAGCTTGCGAGCGAGTAGGCATTAGTTCAAGCTTAATAGAAGAACCGGATGATATCAGCGAGGAAGCGTTGATTGCCAGTATTGAAAAACTAAATCAAGACCCAGCCATAGATGGTTTTATTATCCAATTACCATTGCCTAGGCATATTGATCCACAAAAAATAATAATGGCCGTAGATCCTTCGAAGGACGTTGATGGCTTTCATCCTAGTAATATGGGTAAGATGGCCCTAGGTTTGGACACATTCATTCCGGCTACGCCGTATGGCATTATGCTAATGTTAGAACGTTATCGAATTACAACATCAGGCAAAAAGGTAGTCGTTGTGGGCCGGTCTAATATTGTAGGTACACCGATGAGTATATTATTGTCAAGAAATCATCCATTTGGTAATGCTACCGTAACACTCACTCACAGTAGAACACAAGCATTAAAACAGCATCTTCTAGATGCAGATATTATTGTTGCAGCCATCGGAAGAGCCAAATTTATCACGGAGGATATGGTCAAGCCTGAGACCATTATCATCGATGTAGGCATAAATCGGATTCAAGATGCGAGTCGAAAATCTGGATTTAGATTAGTCGGGGATGTTGACTTTGATGCGGTATCAGAAAAATGTAGCTTCATCACCCCTGTTCCGGGTGGGGTAGGTCCACTCACAGTGGCGGCCTTATTGAAGAATACACTAAAGGCCTACGAACAAAATACATCAGTTTAGATGTCAAAATTTTACGCCTGTTCAATTTTTGCAAATCCTCGTTTGCAACAAGAGTTAATTCCTATCCTTGATAACTTGGGGTCTACGGGTTTTGAACAAACAGATCAGAAAGTAATCGCCTATATACCCTATAATGCGATTTCTGAAGAAGATTTAAAGCAGAAAATTGGATTTCATGTGGATGCATCTTCAGTGAGCATAGATATCCTTGAACCGCAAAATTGGAATGCTGTATGGGAAGCTAACTTTGCACCGATTCTGATTCCGAATACCGTATATATCAGAGCTGAATTTCATGACAAAACAGACACAGATATACCAGAAATAATTATTGTACCCAAAATGGCTTTTGGCACAGGACACCATGAGACAACCTACATGATGTTAGAAAGGATGGCTAGCTACGCTTCTTTTCCTGACCACGTATTTGACTATGGTGCGGGTACTGGAATCTTGTCTGTATTTGCTGCGATGAGAGGAGCAAAACATATTGTGGCTAATGACATTCAAGCAGAAGCAATACCTAATATTAGAGAACACTTTGATTGCAATGCTATACCGCTAATTCCTGAAACTATTCATGGAGATATTAATCATGTACCTGAAGACGTATTTCCATTGATTCTAGCTAATATCAATCAACCAGTATTAATGGAAACGAGACAGGCTATTTATTCAAGATTGAAAATAGGCGGTACTTTGTTAATATCGGGTGTCCTTACAGAAAATAGAGTTAGTTTACTGAAGGCTTATAAAGAATTAGGATTAACATTGAACTACACAAAAGAAAAAGGAGAATGGTCCTTACTCGAATTTTATAAGTAGTTAAGGTTTGCGCAAACCATACACTAATAAATCTTCTAGCCTTCCATTCTTAAAAACAACCTGAGAAAATCGGGCCTCTAACTCAAATCCATTCTTTTCCAATATGCGTTGTGAAGCCAAGTTGCTACCAAAAGGTCTAGCGAAGATTCGATCAATAGCGAAAGTGCTAAAGCCATAATCAACGGCTTCATTAATACAGCGGGTCATATACCCACTTCCCCAATGCACTTCACTTAACCAGTATCCTAATTCTGCATTGCGACAAAACACATCTTCTTGAGGATGGATGCCAATACCGCCGCATGCTTCGCCATGAATTTCAATCGCGAATATTTGTTGCGGATCATGACTTTGAGCATATTGAATAAAATTTTCACCGCCTTCCCTAGTGTATGGATGAGGAAACATGTTCGTCAGATTATCAGCAATTTTTTTATTATTTGCATGTTTCACTAAACTGTCTAAATCATCTAGTGTCCATTTTCGTAGCAGCATAGTAGCTTGTGTTTAGTGGCAAGACGATGTATTGTTCATTTAGGTTGGAAAAAAAAGGCTAAATGTTATACTAGTGCATGCGATCACCTCTCAATTCCATGCCTTCGAGTAGCGAACGTTCGTAGCTTAAGTACTCCTGCCATCTTTTCATCACTACCTCTTCTTCACCATAGTGCTTTGCTAGCGCTAAAAACATTTTATAATGGCTAGCTTCAGAAACCATAAGATCATGGTAAAACCCCTTTAAGTTTTCATCTGAGATGTGTAAGGAGAGCAAGCGGAATCGTTCGCAGCTGCGGGCTTCTATCAAGGCTGCGGTTAAGAGCTTTTCGACTAGGCGATCGGTTTCATTGCCACCTTTTTTTTGAAAGGCGAGTAAGCCATTTACATATTCGTCTTTCCTCGGCTTGCCCAAGTCTAATTCTCTTTTTTCCAATTCTCGTAATACCATACGAAAGTGCCCCCATTCTTCGGTCACTACGGGCATCAGCTCCTTGACTAATCGCTTTTTGTCTGGGTTCAGATTGATAAGAGAAATGCAAGTGGTGGCAGCCTTCATTTCGCAATACGCGTGATCCGTTAGAATTTCGGAAATATCCATTTCTGCCATATTTACCCATCGTGGATCCGTCGGCAAATGCAGTCCTAATTTACTTTTCTCCATCTAAGCAAGATAGTTGTCTTCTGAACAAATTTATGTTCTCTATGGGATACTTTTCAAGACCAAATCGCCAAACAACCTCTAATTCGTCCACATACATTTTCTTCAGCATTTTTATTTCATAATCCTGTAGCTGATACGAGTTTTTGAAAATGGTTTTGGATCGATCAGCATTGATGGTTCCAGCATCCGTTTTTAAGGCAGGTAAATAGATGTACTCATCGTTTATAAAACGAATTTTTATATTGGCATTTTTTGTTATACCCCCATAATTAGCTTTCGCCTGAGGGCTATGAAAGATGACCTGAATATCTAAAAAATGATACCCATCCACAATACTGGTACTTGCAAAAACTTCTATCAATTCTAAATCAGGCGCTAATTGCTTGATGGAAGGATGGGTATATCCTAGCAGCTTTTCGTAAGCAAATTCTTTTTTGTCTACCAATAACTTTTGGTCATATCCATCAAATACAATTTTGCATGGTTGACTGTGGTCGGGTTTTTCTGATTCTGGTTTGAATCGCATATGGTCATACTGAGCTAGCATGTCTGATGAAATGCAGAGTATGATGCATACTATTAGGGCAATGTTCGAATTTCTCATCTATATAGAAGTCATTCTAAAAGTACAGGATTTTTGCTTTTTGGTCCAATGTCCTTTTGATTAGTTGACTAAATCGAAGTAAATCACATCACACACATTCATATCAGAATTTAGAATAAATCGTTGTTGACTGACACCATCGTCTACAATAACTGCCACAGTATTAGGCGGATATCGCCCCAGGTTGTGTGCATAGAGCAACAGATAATCCTTAGCTTTTTTAGCATCATCTAGGACTACATCTATTTTGTGCTTTTCATTATGAATCTTAAATTTCTCTAATAACCAAAAGCCATTGTAATTCAAAGAAATGATGTCTCCATCATCTTTTTTATGATCATAAACAGTAATGCTCAAGGTCTTAGATTTTACTTCAATGACTTTTCCTTTTTCTACCTTTCTCCCTCGGATCTTTTTGATTCTAGATCCTTCGTCCCACTTTAATTCAGCAGGACGGCCCTTTACTTCTGCAAAATTCAAATTCGCTGTTTGGGCATATTCTAAAGCCAAGTCTTCAGGATTTACTTTTGTTAGATGAATTTTCCCAGGGACACAATCAATACCAGTTACGTGTCCTTGTCCTGTCCATTCTCCTTCTAGATGAAATTTGCCAGTAGTTCTATAAAACGAGAGTGTAGCCTCTTTTAGGCAAGTTTCTAAATGACGCATTGTTTTATGCGTGTTTATGTAATTTTCTATTCGTTCATCTTCATAGATTAAAACATCGCCGTTCCAAGTGCCTTGAAAGTATTTGTCATAGCTTAGATAACCCATGTTATCAGCAAATTTGGCTCTACAAGCAATAAGTCCTTTAACGGTATTGCCTATGTGTTCTATTTCTACGTGCAACTTACCTGTTGCTCCGGCAAACGCCGGTTGACCATTCCAAGTGAGTTGACTCACTTCGCCTTCCCAAAGACCATTTAAATCAATGGCGTTTTCTTTCCTAATTTTAGCTATTTCCTTATCCGATTTTTGAGGAAAAGTCACCTCGACTTGGGCCTCCATTTGCGATGAAACCCCTAAAAGAATCAGAAGCAAAATGCACCATCTTTTCATTAAAATGCTTTTTGGATGTAAAATTGAGCGGATCGATTTCTCAATTGCTGATCAATAATTTGTTCAGACAATAATTCATAATTGCCGGTAACAAAACTTTCAAAGCTTCCACTGAATTGAAAGCCCATTACAAATCCACCTCTAAAAAAACTCCAACTCCCGCCAAGAATGTAGCCTACATCATGATTGTCGAAGGGAAGGCGATCTAGATTTGCCGAATTGACATCTGCAATATCGTGTATAGCCGATTGCAATTCTACTTCTGAAAAACTATCCCCAGATAGTCGATATCCATAATAGGCACCAAAATTAAAGTGAAGACCTCCGCCAATAGGAGCCACGCCTGCGACTAACTGTCCGCGAAGCACATGATGTCTATGAATTAATTTTTCTGAATCACTGAGTAACTCCTCAAAATTTTGTTGTCGATAAACAAGTTCTGGTTGAAGATGAAATCGTTTCGTGGGATAGTACCTTGTGTAGAACCCGATCTCAGGAGCAAATTTACCTTTATAAAATAGAGACCGCTGATTAGTATTTACGCGTGACCTTCCTAATCCTACCTTGAGTCCTGTCCGCCAGTTTTTTTGCTTTTTCTTGGTTTCGTCTACTACATCGACCACTTTCGAAGGAGGCTTTGGTTTTGGTGCAGGAAGCACTACATCCGAGGTTTTGTATTCCATAACTTCCACATCAAACTTGGTACTGATGGTGCCTTCTAAGCCATTAAGGTCTTTATAAATATCCCATACAATCGTTTTACCTTTTCCGGCTTGTACTTTACCTAAATCGCCATTTAAGCTTACTGCAGGTAAGATAGTTCCATCTTCACCCAGAAATTGTATGGAAACAGTATACACCTTTTCTGGTTCGCCTATTAGATCATAGTACACTATAAGGTGTTCTTCATTGGTTTCGATTCGATCATTTTGGACTTCTTGTGCACAAAGTCCCGAAAATATAAGCGAAAATAGCAGGGCCGTAATCGTCCTAAATTGCATGGTTATCATATTAAGCTAAACTCAAAAGTACTTACAAAAGTGCCGTATTAACATCCTTTAACGAGTTCGAGCCAACATTCCTCTATTAATTGCTTGAATGACGGCAAAATCTTGAACATTCTATAAGCTATTAATGTATCTTGTGCAGGCAGACACCGTTCCTCAAAATATTGGAATTCGCTTTAGAAAATATCAGCTTCATTAAGATACTTGAGATTCTCATTGTAGGTTATCTCATTTACCTATTGTACCGTTTCTTCAAGGGAACAGCCGCCTTTAATATAGTCGTTGGTATTATCCTATTTTATTTGGTCTACATCTTTGTGGATCAGATCGGGATGGATATGCTTTCTAAGTTTTTGGAGCAATTCTTTTCCATTGGTATCTTGATTTTAATTATCATATTCCAGCCCGAGATTAGACGTTTCTTGCTTCTTATAGGAAATAATACCTTGCGAGGACGTTTTCGAGTATTTGAACGATGGATAAAAGATGGCAATGTAAATGTAGAATCATCAGATAGCACACATAGTGTAGTCGTAGATGCGATGCAGGCCATGTCAAAACAAAACACAGGAGCCTTAATCGTGTTAACAAAATCTGATGTAAACCAGATTACAGATACAGGTACAAAAATAAGTGCGGATCTAAGTGCTGACTTGCTTCAGAATATCTTCTTCAAGAATGCACCTTTGCATGATGGCGCGGTGATCTTAAAAGGGGACAAGATTATTGCAGCTAGTACAATTCTACCCTTGTCTGAAAACCCTGATCTGGCGTCTGACTTGGGCTTACGTCATAGAGCGGCTTTGGGCGTTACTGAGAATACAGATATGATTGCCTTAATCGTTTCTGAAGAGAATGGTAAAATATCGTATGCCAAAAATGGGCGTTTGTTTAGAAATGTGTCAAGCGACGAAATAAAACATATAATTAAAGAGTACTATAAAAATTAGCGAGATGGAACAAGTGCAACAATTTATTCAATCTAATAAAGATAGATTCCTAGAAGAATTATTGGAACTATTAAGAATCCCATCTATATCAGCAGACCCAGCGTATGCTAATGATGTTAGGAAGACAGCCGAGTTTGTAAAAGAAAAATTAGCGGCAGCAGGCGCAGACAAGGTTCAATTGTTTGAGACAGCAGGATATCCTGTAGTTTACGGTGAGAAGATTAAAGACCCTTCCTTACCCACTGTTTTAGTCTATGGTCATTATGATGTGCAACCCCCGGATCCTTTAGAGCTTTGGGAGTCAGGGCCTTTTGAACCTGTTATTAAGAAAACTGAGATTCACCCTGAAGGAGCGATTTTTGCCAGAGGCGCTTGCGATGATAAAGGACAATTGTACATGCACGTAAAAGCGTTTGAGGCTATGATGGCCCACGGTGAGCAGCCAGTTAATTTTAAATTTATGATTGAAGGAGAGGAAGAGGTAGGATCCGATAATCTGGGCATCTTTTGTAAGGAGTATAAGGATATGCTAGCCTGTGATGTGGTCTTACTAAGTGATACCTCGATCATTGCCCATGATACACCCTCTATCTGTGTGGGACTCAGAGGATTGAGTTATGTAGAGGTTGAAGTAGTAGGGCCTAATAAAGATTTACACTCAGGCGTATATGGTGGAGCAGTTGCCAATCCTGTTAATGTCTTGTGTGAAATGATCGCGTCATTGAAAGATGAAAACAACAGAATAACGATTCCTGGATTTTATGCAGATGTGATTGATGTATCAGCCGGTGATAGAGCTAAAATGAATGAAGCGCCATTTGATTTAAGCAAGTATAAAAATGGTTTGGGTATAGAAGATGTAATGGGTGAAAAGGGGTATACTACATTAGAAAGAGCCTCCATTAGACCTACCTTGGATGTAAATGGAATTTGGGGAGGATACATTGGAGAAGGAGCTAAAACAGTGTTGCCTTCAAAGGCCAACGCTAAGATTAGTATGCGACTAGTACCTAACCAGCATCCTGATACAATCACCCAGTTATTCCAAGATCATTTTACTTCAATAGCGCCTCCAGGCGTTACGGTAACAGTAAGTCCACATCATGGCGGATTTCCAGCAGTAGTACCTACAGACACTCCTGAATATAAGGCAGCAGCGATGGCAATGAAGGAAGCTTTTGGTAAAGATCCAATTCCAGAAAGAGGCGGAGGTAGTATACCTATCGTAGCGATGTTCGAAGAAGTATTTGGTGTTAAATCAGTAATGTTAGGCTTTGGTTTAGATAGTGATGATATCCATTCGCCAAATGAGCACTATGGTTTATTTAACTATTATAAAGGCATAGAAACTATACCGTATTTCCATAAGTTCTATGCAGAATTAAAAAAGAATTAAAAACATATTAAATAAAAATTATATATGAAAAATTTGTTGATGGTCGTAATGATCTTTTGTTTGTCGACCTCACTAATAAATGGTCAAAGTATGGATAGTACAAGTTATGGTGTAGGATTGATCTTAGCAGATAATCTACAAAAGCAAGGATTGAAGAATATTGATGTTGATGCATTAGCTGCTGCATTTAAGGATCACCAAATGGATCAAAGTAAAATGAGCATGTCAGAAGCGGAAGCCTTGTTCTCTGCAGCGATTCAAAAAGCACAAGAAGCGGAGCATGAAGTAATCATCGAGGAAGGGAAAAAATTCTTGGCCGAAAACTCGCTTAAGGAAGGAGTGCAAGTAACCCCGTCTGGACTTCAATACAAGATTGTAAAACCCGGTAATGGCCCGACACCTAAATTGACAGATAAAGTCAATGTACATTACCACGGAACACTTACCGATGGGACCGTATTTGATAGCTCCGTAGAGCGAGGTCAGCCTATTTCTTTTCCATTGAATGGTGTCATTGAAGGATGGCAAGAAGGCTTACAATTAATGCCTGTCGGCGCTAAGTACCTTTTATATATTCCGTATGACCTAGCATATGGGAATAGAGGTGCAGGAGCCGTGATTAAGCCATATTCTACATTAGTGTTCGAAGTAGAACTGTTAGGTATAGAATAAAAATGAATTTTCATATTGTATCTGCTGTCCCTGAATTGTTAGAAAGTCCTTTAGGACATTCTATTGTAAAAAGGGCTGTTAAAAATGAGTTGGTCAGTATCCACATACATGATCTTCGAAATTTTGGTATTGGCGCCAATAAACAGATAGACGATTATCAGTTTGGCGGTGGGGCAGGTATGGTTATGATGGTCGAACCTTTAGACAAGTGTATATCGTATATTAAAGATTCATTCGGAGATCATCCGGTAGCCTACATGACTCCCGATGGTGATCGGTACACACAGTCGATGGCCAATAAGCTGTCTCTAGAGTCGGGCTTAATAATTATTTGTGGTCATTACAAAGGAATCGATCAACGCGTGAGAGATCATTTGGTTGATTACGAAATTTCTATTGGAGACTATGTTTTATCTGGGGGAGAAATCGCGGCATCTGTATTGGTAGACTCCATCAGTCGATTGATTCCTGGTGTCATTAATGACGCTTCTTCGGCACTAACAGATTCTTTCCAAGATGATCTATTAGCGCCACCCGTTTTTACAAGGCCAGCTAGCTACAATAATTGGGAAGTACCAGACATTTTGCTTAGCGGGCATGATGCAAAAATTTTGGAATGGCGGGAACAGATGGCATTGGAACACACCAAAAAACGTAGACCCGATCTATTAAAATAGTAATGTATGGACTATCCAAATTACAAGACAGAATATATCGATATTGTCGAAGCTCATAAAAAATGGTATGAAAGCAAACCGGTTGTTACAGGCAGAGAAACAGCCGGCAAACTGGAAAAATTGATTTTGGAATATGATGAAGCTGGATATGATTTACTATCTACTGAGGCCATCCAAGATTTTAGAGTTATCCATGGCTCTTATGCTGGTACCTATACTAAAGGTATCATTGCCATATTCAAAAAACGAGCGTTATAAAACGGGCATTAATCATAACATATTACTGGCCACCTTCAGCAGGCTCGGGTGTTCAGCGATGGCTTAAGTTTGCTAAATATATGCCATCGCTTGGCTGGCAACCTGTTATTTATACACCAGAAAACCCTGATTTTGATCTGAAAGACGATACCTTATCGCGTGATGTTCCTAGCGAAGCAGAAATTGTGAAGCATCCTATTTGGGAACCCTATCAAGTGGCTAGACAGTTTGGCTTGTTATCCAAGAATCAGAACGCAGGAATGACGGGTGGCAACAACCCAGGTTGGAAAACGAAAGTATTAAATTGGGTGCGTGGTAATGTTTTTATTCCTGACCCTAGAGTATATTGGGTAAAGCCATCTATTTCATATCTAAGCACCTATTTGCAATCTAATCCAGTGGACTTGATTATCAGTACGGGGCCTCCGCACAGTATGCACATGATCGCTTTGGGCCTGAAAAAAAAGGGACTCTCTATTCCTTGGGTGGCAGATTTTAGAGACCCTTTTTCAATGATGGATGTGTATGATCGATATAATACGTCAAATAGAGTAAGAAAACGATTAGCTAAGATTGAAACTGAAATATTAGAAAACTGTACACGACTTCTGGCTACCAGCTTTAGCTTGCCAGAAATGCTTCAAGATTTCGACACCCATAAAATGATAACAATTACGCATGGATTCGAAACTATGGGTCCCGCCAAAACAAAAGTAAAGGAAACTGGTGTGATTCGAATCTTTTACGCTGGAACCTTGAATGAAGTTCGCTACCCTAAAGCCTTGTTTGAGGCCATGAATACCATTGGACTACAAAAAAATGGAGACCCAAAAATCAAGTTAAATATTGCTGGTAAGGTGGCACCCAGTATAATTAAAGAAATAGAAACCAACCCGACACTTAATGCCTCTGTCTCTCTTTTAGGGTACTTGCCTCATGCAGCCTTAGATGCGCATTATCAATCATCTGATCTTTTACTTTTATTAGTTCACAACACTAAAATTGCCCGTGTATGTATACCTGGGAAATTATTCGAATATTTAGGCGCTGATACACCTATTTTATCTTTGGCAGATCCACTCTCAGATAGTGCCAAAATTATAGAAGAGACCGCTAGAGGCGAAAGCTTTGCATATAGTGATGTTGAGGGTGTGACCCATTTTTTGCGAGAAAATATTGATGGTAAATACCAAATGCAAGGTACCTTTGCCGACATCGAAAAATACCAAAGGGAGCAATTAGCAGTACGTTTGGTCAAGGAATTAAATACACTCATCTAAGTATGAAGAAGGTTGTAATCGTAGTTGGCACAAGACCCAATTTTGTGAAGATCACTCAATTCGAAAAGATGTTCGCTCAGCACGGATCGCATTTCGAATATAAACTAGTACATACGGGACAGCACTACGATGAGAATATGTCTAAGGTTTTTTTTGAACAATTTGGTTTGAAAGAACCAGATATTTACTTGCAAATCAAACACAAGTCAGTCACGGAACAAATAGCTGAGATTATCCGTCAGTTAGGTGATTATTTTAAAAGCTATATGCCTGATTTGGTGATCGTGGTTGGTGATGTAAACTCTACGCTAGCAGCTGCTTTAGCCGCTCAAAAATCAGGTGTCAAGATAGCACACTTAGAAAGCGGTCTTAGAAGTTATGATCGAGACATGCCAGAAGAAATAAATCGGATTCTTACCGATAGTATTACGGACATATTTTTCGTAACGGAACAAAGTGGCCTAGATAATTTGTCAGCTGAATTTGGAAATCGAGGCGAGCACATCTTTGTAGGTAATACTATGATTGATACCCTGGTAGCCTTTGATGATACTATTCTGAAAAGTACCATTTTAGATACCTTATCAGTCCAAGGAAAGGACTTTGGCTTAGTCACTATCCACCGTCCTTCTAATGTGGATACGAAAGCATCTTTAGAAAAGGTAGTACATATCTTAAACGAAATAGCTAAGGATGCACCTATTGTATTTCCAATGCATCCACGAACAAAAAAGAATTTAGAAAAATTTGGTTTAGAGGAGGCGATTCGAGAAAACAATAATATACTCGTTACTGGACCTATGGACTATATTTCATTCCAAAAATTAATCGCTTCTGCGAAATATATTTTGACTGATAGCGGGGGCATTCAGGAAGAAGCTAGTTTCAGGCAAGTACCTTGCTTAACATTGCGTGAGAATACTGAAAGACCTTCAACGATTGATATTGGAAGTAACGTTTTGGTGCCCCTCGATGCAATGGTAATAAATACACATATTAAGGCTATTTTTGCAGGCGAATTTAAAGAGGGCGAAATACCACCTTTATGGGATGGTAAGGCCACTCAACGGATCGTTAACTATTTAAAAGAGAATGTATGAGCGGGGCAAACCATGGATCTGTCGGACTAAATACCCTAATGGATGACTTACTTACTGGCAAAGAAACGCTGGCAGTAGTAGGCCTTGGATATGTAGGCTTGCCCATTGCATTGGCTTTTGCTGGGAAAATGAATGTCATCGGATATGATATCAATCAAAAAAAGGTAGATATCATGCAGAGTGGCAAGGACCCCAATAATGAATTAGAAGATGATGCCTTCGTAGGCAAATCTATACGCTTTACTACTACGATAGAAGATTTGTCGGAAGCCCGAGTTTTTGTTGTAGCGGTGCCTACACCGGTAACCCGATTTAACGTCCCCAATTTGGGACCTTTAGAATCTGCTTCAGGAGATGTAGCAAAAGTACTTTCTAAAGGTGATGTGGTAATATACGAGTCCACAGTCTATCCAGGATGCACGGAAGAAGATTGTGTACCTATCTTGGATGCAGCGTCTGGTTTGCAATTCCCGAACGACTATAAAGTAGCTTATTCGCCAGAACGGATTAATCCAGGTGATAAAGTACACACGCTTACAAATACCATAAAAATTGTGTCTGGCTGTGATGAAGAAACATTGGACTTTGTGGCTAGCTTGTATGAGTCGATCATTGAAGCGGGTGTATTCAGAGCCTCCTCAATAAAGGTCGCCGAAGCAGCCAAAATTGTAGAGAATACGCAAAGAGATCTAAACATAGCCCTTATGAATGAGTTATCGATGATCTTTGATAGACTTGACATCAATACCTTAGACGTAATCGAAGCAGCAGGCACTAAGTGGAATTTCCAAAAGTTTACACCCGGTCTAGTGGGTGGACATTGTATTGGTGTAGATCCATACTACCTTACCCATAAGAGTATTGAACTAGGTTACAGACCTGAAATCATTTTGAGTGGTCGAAAGGTAAATGATAACCTAAGTAAATACGTAGCTAAAAAGACTATTCAGAAGATTGCCAGTAAAGGGAAAAATATAAATGAAGCTAAAGTCCTTGTTTTAGGTGTTACTTTTAAGGAGAATGTCAGTGACATTAGAAACTCTAAGGTGGTTGATATGATAAAAGATTTGCGATCGTATTCTTTGCAAGTAGATATACATGATCCTCATGCTAATCAATCAGAATTAGAAGAAGAGTATCAACTTACATTAACACCCGAGATTGGTAGTCATTATGATGGTATAATCCTGGCCGTAATGCATAAAGAATATCTTCATTTTGATGAAGCATACTTTAAGAGTATTTCCAGCTCCGATCCTGTTTTTATGGATATAAAGAGTGCTTATCTTGGACAAATGAAGGATATGGATTATTGGGCTCTGTAGTTTAAATGCCTAAACAATTCCCTTCCTTGTAGAAGAAAGCCGTTGATTTAAATCGAGACGAACCAGGACTCATACCCCAAAATTCTATTTTCTTGAATTTATGGTCCAATGCCGTTTTGGTAAAGGCTTGGTATTCAATTCTATCGAAATCATCAAATATGATGACGCCGTCTTCATCCAGTTTTCCCAAAGCTGCTTCAGCACACAGTAGTCGTTTACGACCATCTACAATAATTAGTTGGAAGCGCTCATCCCGCGTCTTGATATAGTTTTCATATTGGTCTCCTTCTAAAGCTTGGAATTGCAAAGTCACATTTTTAGGCATGTTAGACTCTATCTTTGAATACCAGTTTTTATCATGCTCAACGGAAATCACGGCATTGACTCTTTCAGAATAGTATAATGTAGAATTGCCACTACCGTATTCAAAAATGGTGAAGCGTTTTTGTAAGCGTTCGCCTAAGAATCGATTGGCACCAATAGATAACCAAGGTTGCGGTTTTCCTTCCTTGTCAACAGGCGCTTTAGCTAAAAAAGAGCGATACCAACCGGACTCTTTAAAGTATTTCGAATTAGCGCCATTAAAGAGGTGCAGCCTCGGAAATTTCCGAATGGTCATATTCTTAAGTAGGTTAATCAATGGCATCTCTTATCTTATGCTTTAGTGTAAATAGTTTTCTATTTAATGTGCTCTTTAATGAGCCTCTTTCTTGACTGGTATTTTGTGGGGTGTCAAAACTTTGCAGTGCGAGGTCTAGATCACCTTTCGCATCTATAGCTTCCCACAAGTTTTCAAAACCTGTTTTCATTTCTTCTAAATGAATAGTCATGGTATGGGTCTTGTCTTTTAGAAAGGAACTGATATTGCTAGTTACAGTGTCATAATAATCAAGGCAGACATCAAGACTTTTGTCTTTTGACATAAGTATACCTTCACTATATCCTTTCATGATTGAGAACGGCCCCCAACGTTTTGTGAAACTAGTGGCTGTTGCCATGCGATCTCTCCGCAAATGCACATAGAAAGCCTTATCCCCATATCGTTCATCCAATCGTCCCAGCATCCAGCTTAACCTATTATCTGATTCAATGTGATAGCTAGGATAATTGAGGCGTTCATCACCGATCATTCGGCATCTAGATTCATGCGCAGCTGTATAATTTTCCATAAACCGACAAGCTTCCACAATGGACATTGAACCACAGCGACCGGTACTCAAAATGAATATGTGGGTAAATGATGCCATCAAACAAAAGTAATGATTGTAATACCAATGCTAGCTTGTAGCGCTAGTAAGCTTTACTTTTTCAGTATTGTAATGATTTCGTAAGGCTAATGCTGTTTTTTCCCAATGTAAATCACTTTGGATAGCATTTGAAGCGTTGGCAGATAGCTGTTTATACTTGTCAGGGTCCTTTATTAAAGCTTCTATACATAATGCCATAGCTTTGAAATCCTTAGCTGGGAATACACCGCCAACTTTATATTTTTCAACTACATTTTTTTGTGCCGTTGAGTCACTCACTATTATGGGTTTTGCAAAAGACATATATTGAAAAATCTTATTCGCATAGGTCGTATCATGATGAAGGTTCCTGTGGAGTGGGCAGATTCCTACATGACAAGCTTTAATAAATGATGGAAAGCGAGTAAAGTCCTGCCAGCCATGTAAATGAACTTCGTTTTGAATATTTAATGCTGCAATATTTTTTTGTAGCGAGGCATCAAATTTACTAGAACCCACCACGTCAAGTATTACAGGCAGTCCTTGATGCTTTAGATATTGAATCGCTTTGAAGGCAGTAAGAAGCCCTCTTCTAGAACCGGTATCCCCAATATAAAGTAGTTTGCAAAGAGTATCGATGCCAGCCAAAGGTTCATGATGTTGGTCGTCATAAAATGCTTTCTTCACTGTATTGGGGACAATGATAAATTTGTCTTTGTTTATAGGAATTTGATCTACGTAATAATCAGCGGCTTCTTTAGTAACTACGATCACAGCATCAGCTTCTTTGATTTGATCATACTCAAAACGTTTCCACCATCTAGGGTAGATGGAAAGCTTGCCCAAAAATGAATTAACATGTTCGTAGGCCTTCATTATTTCGGGCCTATTTTCATGTAGATCCAAGACTAAGGGTAAGTTAAGCTCTTTATTTAACCAAAAGAGTGTTCGTGCCACCTGCATGTCATGAACATGGAGGTGTGTAATCGAAAAATCAAGTATAAATTGGCGAATACTTCTTTTTAGATACCAGTGATAAAATGGTAGGGTATAGGCTAGAGCATAGGCTTTACTTAACCATGAAGGCATTGGGTAATTGTGAACCGTAAAGCCTTTATGTTCCCAATGTTTCGGAGTTTTACTATCAAAGGTGAAGCAATATAAATGGACGTTGAACCCTTGCTCAGCCAGGTAGCTGGCTTCATTTTCTACTCTGGGATCAGGCGGATACGGCTTGTCCAAGATCATGCCTATGTTCATGATTCGTTGCTTATTCATCGCAGTCCTAGCTTTTCAGCCAAACTTCCTTTAATCAAAGTATCCAATTCTTCCGACGGTTTAAACCATAAAATCAATAAAAGAAATACCCCTCCAAAGGCTACCGAGCGCAAGATAATGCAAACCAATGCTGAAAATGGTAATGGAATAAAATATACCGTGAGGAAGGATACAGAAGAAATCAACAATATTTTAAGCGTATTGATTGAAAAGGGTTGCATGTCAAACTTCCATTTAATAAACAAAGCCTTTGCTACATTAAATAAAGTTTGAGAAATTAATGTAGCAAAGGCGGCGCCGATCATTTGATGTTTCGGGATTAGTATGATATTCAAACCAATATTAATAACAGCCAAAGAAACCAATGCATAAAAGTTGAAACGATAATGCGCTGAATTAACAATGATAGGCGTATTCACCGAAGTTGATAAATCTACTAACTTGGCAATGGCTAATAGTAGAATGACGTATTTGCCCTGACGCATTAATTCGGAATCGGGCATAAGCGAAAAAAGATCATCTATACTCAACCAAATCCCTATAGATATAAAAAGCCCAGCTATCAAAAGTAGATCGGAGGATTTTTTGTAAATAGCTTCAATTTCATGGGTGTTTTTTTTATTCCAATTGTCCGAAATGATAGGGGATGAAATGGCGTGTAGTGCCTTAGCGGGTTTTGAAATAGTTTCGGTTATCAAATTAGAAATGGCATATATTCCTCCAGAGCTGATGCTGATAATACCACCCACCATTAAGGTGTCAATCCTGAAGGCTAATTGTGATGATAAGGTATTCAGAACACTGTAGCCGGAAAATGACCGAAGCTCAGCACGCATAGATGGGCTAAAGAGTTGCTTGTTAAATTGGATATTTAAATAGCCAAGATGCCGTAAATAGAAAAATAAGCCCACCAGCTCCAAGATGTAGTTGCCAATCAAGCCGTAGAAAAACATCGATTCATCTATATACCCAAAAGCGAACAGTAAAACTAGACTTGGCAAGACCAGCTTAATCAGTAGTTGGTCCAAAATAAGAGGGACAACGATGCGCCTAAAATTGGAAATGTACCTGAGTAATATTGATGAAAAGATCATCAAAAAAACTAAGGGTAGTATATAAATGAAGTTGGCCTCTAAAAGGGAAACCCTTGGATTTGATTCGAATAGAACGTTTACCAATAATTTTTTAAGCAGTGGCATGCTCAGTACGAATAATAAACAGCCTAGAACCGCACCTGCCAATAGAAATCTAAGCAAGGTTGATGCGCCATCTTTTTCTTGAGAAAATATAGGGAAAAATTTAACGGCTACAGCATTGAGACCTAAGGAATACAAGGCTGTACATAAGAAGCAACTACTAAGCACTATTTGGGCAAGACCAAACATTTCTACCGACAATGGATAAATAAAAACAGTAGAAATAAGCCCAATACATACGCCAATAAAATTGACGAGAGTATGTTTAATGCCTTGTCTTTGTATGACTCCCAATGACTAGATATACGATTTAATAAATATCGGTACACTAAAATAGCAGAAGCTAAAATATATACCTGTACACATAAAGGTCCGACAAATAGGAAACATATTCGTCATTATTCGTATATAATGTATAATTATTGAGTAGGAAGAGTGGTAAAAAGTAATGTTCAGACAGGCATTTACCGATTTTTAAGAATATAGGATATAAGCTTGTCAGTAAATAAGATTCGATTATATTTGCAATCCCGTTCCAAATGTGGAACTAAATGCGATCCTTTGAAGTTACGTATGTACCTAGCGGATAAAGATCCAAAATTTTCAAAGAAATAAGATGACTAAGAATAGTCATAAAAGATAAACATCGCGGCGTGGAGCAGTTGGTAGCTCGTCGGGCTCATAACCCGAAGGT
>JAHDDO010000018.1:0-13631 GCA_020629315.1 Saprospiraceae bacterium
TTAGCCTTGTCATTCATCCCAATATCCTATTAAACCAAGCTAATTGTCCCAAATCTTTGCTCTTTATCCCATTCATTTGAATGGATCATTCATCCGCTCCATATTTGAAGAAACAATTCAAAATGGAAATGATGTACGAATTACTTTTAATTTCTCATGTCGTATTGGCCATAGCCGCTTTACTCTTTGGGACTTTGGCTATAATTAGCAAAAAAGGATCAACGTTTCACATTATTTGTGGGAAAGGCTTTTACTACACAATGATTTCAAATCTGCCTTTGGCAATGATAATTTGTGTAATGCCTTCGCACACGAATATTTTTCTTTTTTCTGTTGGTGTCTTTAGTTTCTATTTTACACTTACTGCGTTTAGGGCATTCAATGAAAGAACGGAAAGAAGTGCACGCATAGATAGGTACCTAGGAGTTTCAATTCTTACTACTGGAATTCTTATGATAATTTTACCCCTTTTTACTACAGGCTTCAATATCATATTATTATTTTTTGGGGGCGCATCCATCCATTTTGGTGTCATGGATATTAAGCGATCTCGATTAGTAAAACTGAGTAAATCAGATAAGTTGAAGGAGCATATAACAAAATTTATGGCAGCCTATATTTCTGCTGTCACCGCATTTATAGTAAATGTTGTTTCAGCATATTGGGTTTTTTGGATATTGCCCGGTGTTTTAGGAGGATACCTGATCGGCTATTATGTTAAAAAGTTTACAAACCCTAGAAGTACTAACGTATCTAAGATTATATCGGTAAGCACGAATCGTTAATCGAATTTTTCTCATCCTAAATTTCAGTACGACTACATTAGTATTACCAAACAAAGCTATATGCGAATTACCATTCTTTTTACGGCACTGATTTTTTTCCAAATTCCAATGTTTAGCCAATTTCCTCCTGGCGGTTTTGGGGGGCAGTCCAATGAAATTAAAGGGAAAATCACGGCAACACTTTTAGATTCAATATCTAATCAGGGAATCTCATACGCTACAGTAATACTTAAGAAAGCTGGGAAAGATAAAGAAGTAGACGGTGTTCTTAGTGATGAAAATGGTAGAGTAAGATTTGAGAACGTAAAAAAGGGGGACTATGAACTTTACATTTCATTCCTTGGGTATAATGATAAAATAGTATCTGGCATCACATTGACCCCGAAAAAACCGGATGCAAACGTAGAAAATATACGTCTTTCTCCTGCAGACTATATTTTAGATCAAGTTGAAATTATAGACCAGCGAGCCTTAATCGAAACTAAGGTAGATAAGATCGTATATAATGCAGAGCAGGATGCGTCTATTTCTGGAGGCGATGCCACAGATGTATTACGAAAAGTACCCACATTATCTGTGGATCTGGATGGAAATGTTAGTCTTAGAGGATCTCAGAATCTGCAAATCTTAATCAATGGTAAGCCATCTGGGATGTTTTCAAATAATGTGGCTAATGCCTTAAAAATGTTTCCTGCTGATCAAATAAAAAGTGTTGAGGTTATTACTTCGCCTAGCGCAAAATACGATAGTGAAGGTTCAGCAGGTATTGTGAATATTATAACAAAGAAAAGTAATATCGAAGGCGTAGCCGGTTCTGTAGATCTTTCGGTTGGTACTCGACAAAACTCATTGACAGGCAATGTGAATGCAGGAAAAGGTCGATTCGGTTCTAGCCTTAGTGGGAATTTATTTTATTCATTTCCGAATACTAGTGTAATTACCTCAGAAAGGGTCGTAGACTATGGCTCATTAGGGCAAGGAATTTATACTACTAATGGAGCCACTAGGTCTAATTGGCTTGGAGGGAATGCATCAGCAAACGCATTCTATGACTTCAATGCTTTTAACGCAATAAACCTCACCGCTTCTTTTAGAGGCTTTGGAAATAGATCTGATTCCATTCCAGGTGATCCTCTGGTTAGCCAATTGGTAGATCCTAGCTTGGGTGTAGATCAAGAGATTCTACGAACCTCTAACTCAGGATTTACTCAAGGTGGATATGACTTGGCGTTGGATTACACAAAAAAGTTTGAAGATCAAAAAGATAGGGAATTCGTTATAGCAAGTCAGGTGTCAGGTAACATACAAAACACCTTTTATGAGGTTTCTCAAAGAACCAAGCAGGTAGGCCAAGAACCAGAAACCTTGATCTTTGATACAGAAAATGCAGGTACTAATATTGAATATACTCTACAGACAGATTATACACATCCTTTCCAAAAAGGGCGAAAATTAGAAGTAGGTGCTAAGGGAGTACTTAGAGAATTAGGTTCCTCGTTTGATCAAGATTTTAGATATGGGCAGCAAGTTCTTTCACTGTATTCTCAATATGGTTTTGTCATCAAGAAATTCCAGTTTACAACAGGAGTTCGATATGAAAACACGCAAATTCTTGGATTAGATGATATAATCTCTAGCATTCCAGGAATAGAAGATGCTGAATGTGAATTAAGTTACCAGAACTTCTTTCCAAACATATCCATTTCCAGAAGTTTGAAAAATTTCAGTAGTGTAAAATTGAGTTATAGTAAGCGTATACAACGACCGTCTTTATTCTATTTAAATCCATTTAATAATGCTGCTGATCCATATAATGTCACTACAGGAAACCCGCTTCTTTGTCCTGAATTAGTGGACCAGGTCGAATTTTCGTACAATACATTTATCAAGGGTTTTGGTATATTTTCTAGTGTGTTTTACAAATACATTGATGACCCAATTGAAGCATTTATGTTTGTGGATGGGATAAACGCAGTAACTAATTACATTAATGTCGAGCGAAACCACTCATTTGGTTTGAACCTATTCACAACCAAAAACATGAATGATCTGACAGTAAGGGGCGGATTTAACCTTTATACCTATGATGCCAAGGGTATTATAGATGATATTGAAAGGGTAAAACAAGCCGTTCCTTTTGATTTCTTTTTCTCAGGGGATTATGCCTTTAATGAGAATTTCAAAGCGGATGTGTTTGCTTTCTATAGAGCGAGGACTCAAACCTTGCAAGGATCGGCTACTTCTTTTTGGATGACAGGTATTGGTTTTCGAAGGGAGTTTAAAAAGTCTAGCATCGGCATTCGAATTATTGACCCATTCACAGGTACAAAGTCATTTAATAATGATGTGGGATTTGATGGTGATTTAGCCTGGAATAGTGTGCAAGGCAATCCGTTTACAAACGTCACAGATTTTACTGTTCCATTTCGTTCCATTGGTATAAACTATAGGTATAAATTTGGAAAGGTAGATTTTAAGGAACGAAAATCTAAGATTAAAAACGATGATTTGAAACAAGGTCAAGGCCAAGGCCAAGGAGGAGGGCAGCAACAAGGGGGATAGGTATAAAGAAATCATATACTATATATATGATTCAGGACATTCACTACGTTTGATTATGACATGCAAAATGATAATTAACCGCGATGATTAAAAAAATAATTTTAGCTTCATTTATCCTGATTGGTGGTTTTATTATGGGAAGCAAAATCCATGGCATACAAAATGAGTCAAGGAATTCTGCTGAATTAAACGCCTCTGCTGATTCTACAAACTGGAATTCTGATAGTAAAACAAGTTCAAAGAAGACAGCAGCAGATGCATCTCTTGACTTGACCGACCATGAACGAAGAATTATACGTCTCTTTGAAGAAGCAGCGCCTTCCGTAGTTTATATAACCACATCTTCATTAGAAAGCTCAAGATGGTCAACAAATGTTCACGAGATTCCACAGGGATCAGGATCTGGTTTTATTTGGGATAACAGAGGCCATATTGTAACTAATTATCATGTGATTGAAGGTAGTGATAGAGTTTCGGTCACCTTATCAGACCAAACGTCGTACTCTGCTCGAGTGGTTGGCCAAGCCCCAAATAAAGATTTGGCAGTGTTGCAAATAGAGGATTATAATGGCACCTTGATTCCACTACCTGTTGGTAGATCATCAAATCTAAGAGTAGGGCAGTCTGTTTTAGCTATTGGTAATCCTTTTGGATTAGACCAAACATTGACTACCGGAGTTATCAGCGCATTGGGAAGAGAGATTAAATCAAAAAGTGGAAGTCCCATTGACGGAGTTATACAGACTGATGCAGCCATTAATCCTGGGAATTCAGGTGGCCCATTGCTAAATTCCTCGGGTGAATTAATTGGTGTAAATACTGCTATTTATAGCCCTTCAGGTGCATATGCCGGTATCGGATTCTCAATTCCTGTCGATGAGGTTAATTGGGTAGTGCCAGATCTGATAAATTATGGCATCGTAAAAAGACCATTCCTAGGGGTCGGTTTGGTACCTGATCAATATTTTGATGAAAATGGAGCAATGATTAGGAATGTGATTGAAAATGGACCGGCAGAGGCAGCAGGCCTTCAAGGCGTACAACAAGACCAATATGGTAGAATGTACTATGGTGATATAATCAAATCCATACAAGGTACAAGAGTAAAATCAAGCGCAGAGGTTACGTCTATTCTGGAAAATTTTCAACCGGGTGATAGAGTGAACATTCTTTTTGAACGAGATGGGTCAGCTATGGAAACAATACTCGTACTAGGCTCTTCTGTTGATTTTAAATAAAAAGTAAATAAACATATATCTGATTAAAGGAGTCATTCTTGAATAACTCCTTTTTTATTTAAAAAAAAATTGGCAAAAACTAGGGGTATCCCAAATCTCATTCGTTTTAAAGTCAAAATCACAGATTATGTTACAAGCCTCTAAATACCTTATCCTAAAAGAATTCGGAATTTTGGAATCACTTCCTCAGGATGCTTTAAATACAGTTGCTGAGAAAATGACCTTCTTTACTGTGCAGAAAGGATTACCTATTTATCAAGTGGGAGAAAAAATCCAAGCGGTTTATTTTTTACATAAAGGATCGATTAAAGTGGGATGTACGAGTATGGAAGATAGACATCTATTGAAAAATCTAGTTTACCCAGGAGAGGTTTTTGGAGAAAACGTATTTACACTAACGAATAGAACAGACTTTTCAGTGGCGCTTGAAGATTGTCAAATATTATCACTGCCACTAGCTGAATATAATCTTACCCTAAGCAAGTATCCAAAGTTCAGAGAGGCAATTTTGAACCAGATGCTCCGCAATTTAAAGTCCTTACAACTACGCAGACAGAATTTTGTATTTACAAAAGCAAAGCAACGAATTATGGCATTCATTAAAGAAATGGGTGAAACTAGAGGAATTCGAATTGGTATTGATGAGATATTGATTAACCATAAGTTGAGCCATAAAGAGATAGCCAACATCACGGATACATCAAGACAAACTGTTGCTAGAGTATTAAGCGAATTAAAAGAAGAAGATATTATTCATTTTAGCCCTCGTAAACCGACCAAAATCCTAATCAGAGATATACTAAAATTAACTTGATCATTGTGGTTTTCCAATTGGAGGAGCTGGCTTTCATTAGTCAGCTCTCCCCAATTTTTCTTAATCACTGCTGATCACACTAGCCTTATTCAGAACAACTTCCATCAGGTACCCAGTGCAAAGTCCTTTAACCGATATCTTTTTACCCGGGCTGTAATCATGACCCGGTTTTTTTTTGCCTTCTTCTAAAGTTGCATACACCTGACCCACGCCATTAGATTCATTTGATAATATCAAAACCGATCGCCCCGACTCGTCTAATAATTGCTCGACTATAAAACCTGACGTCTCTACTACTTTACCAAGATACGTCTCGTTTGCCTTAGACTCATCAGTGCTGAATGCTTCATATAAAATGTGCGTGTCTACGGTAAATGATGCTTCTTTTCCTTTCATAGATGCTTGGGGCATAAATTGAAAAACTAAAAAAGGAATCAGTAGTAGAATAACTAGTATGACCAGAATCCGAAGTATAGTTTTTATTTTCATCTATATTGGAATTTAGCCTTAACAGTAATATTTCTTGACACTTTTAATTGTTCCATATCTGTGCCTGTCTTCGATTCAAGAATCTTGTTAATTCGTTCGACATTTTCTGGTTCTATTTTGAAACTTAAATCTGACCGACCATCAATAGATAGGGAAGGATCAACCGTTAAAACAGCAGTGGCAGGTGTTACTCGTGTAGCATTACCAATTGTCAAAACACCCTTGATCTTTGCGGCATATTGCCCAGGTGTGGTAAAATCTATTTCGCTTAGATTAGTAATAGTACCTTCATATACAAATTTGGGATAGTCCGTAAGATCAACACGTTCACTAGCAAATATTTGATCCAATGCCCCCTTTTCCCATTCAAAGGATTTGCTTAAACCCATAAATGTTATAGCTCCAGTATTTGTATTTAATTGACTCTGAACTTGATAGTTGTTAGCTTCAAGATTCATTATGGCATTAGTGGATTTGATGTAAATATGCCCTGTTCTACAACGTTTCATTTCTTGTGCATGTGTATACGTAACATTGGCACACACAAACAAAGAAAGCAATGAGATAATACGCAGTGTTTTCATAGCGCGCAAAAATAAAAAAAGTCATGCCCGAAGTACGGACATGACTTTTTTATATGAAAAGATTAACGAATTAGTCGATAATCACCTTTCGTACAACTGTTTTTTCATCCATAGTCACTACCATAGAATAAACACCTGATGCATAGTCACTTACATTGATTTGCTCATTGTAATTACCAGCTACAGTACCAACATTAGTTCTGTATACCTGTGATCCAACTACATCAATTATAGTAATAGCTACATTTGTTGCTGTTACATCCGTTAAGTTGATATTCAATACATCAACCGCAGGATTCGGTGCAACTGTAACACCAGCCTCTGTAGCCAAATCTTCGCTGTTAGAAGACTCAACAACATCAGCATTACCTTGCTCGATTGAAAACTGCTTAGTACCACCTACTTCGAAGATAACACCTGCAGCAGACTCCACTCTCATATTACCATCAACAGGACAGTTAAATGCTGTTCCGTTGAATCCATCACCATATGAATCCAATACAGTGAATGTGAAACAACCTGTTGTTGGCAGACTGAATTCTTCTGTAATAGTAATTTGAGCCTGAGTATTATTGTCATATGGACCCCCTTGTGCCCATGTAGTACCATCTTCATCTGTAACAAACCAAGTGGTCTCGAAAGGCCAGCAGTCAGTATCGTAAGTAATAGTCCAATCCTGTAAGGCTGTTTCAGAGCCTAAGCTAATACTTTGCTCTACCGCATCAGTAGGCTCATTAGCTCCAGCTAAGAATCCTGATATTTGTAAAGTAGTATTTCCTTCCGCTACTTCTACTCCAGCAAATTCTACCGTCTCAGACTGTAAATATTCTAGAGATCCTTCCCACTCTTGAGTGATAGGACAGTTATCACAACCTTCTAGAACCAGGGTAGCATTGTTTAGTGTGTTTGCTCCAGAATTAAGCAACTCTACAGCTGCCCCTACGGGACCGTCACATTTGGAAACAGGTTCTCCACCCACTAATCCAAGTGCTTCAGCCATACGATCACAATCCATGTCCATAAAGAACTCAGCATGTGCCGTAGCCGTAATTTGACCAGTCTCAGTAATTTTTCCAGTTCCACATACCGTGTAAATAGTTGGATAGTATCCCACCTCGAAATCTCTAGCAATATTCTCACCATTGTCGATAATTGGGTAGCCAGTACCAGTGATCCAGTCACCAGTTGTATTTCCTCCTGTACCTTCTAAATCAGCTTGAGTGGTAGCATCATCTGATTCAATGAAGAAAACCATTAATTCATCAGAACCGTCCGGTCCGTATGTTTCCCATAACTCTTCTAATGCACCACCTGTATGATAAGACCAACAAGGGCCACACCAAGTAGCAGAAAAATCAAGGATAACTTTTTTGTCTTGAGCTAGATAATCGTATAGATTGTGTGTATTTCCATTGATATCAACAGCTTCAAAATTAGGTGTTAGACTTCCAGGAGCCATTTGAGCTTGAGTTTCAAAACTCATAATAGCAAGGGCGCTAACAAATAGAGTAAGTAAAATTTTTTTCATTCGCCTGAAATTTAATTTTTGAAGATTTTAAGATCGCGAAATATAAACAAATGATAGTACATTTTCTGCAAAATCGACGCATATTAAATGTCCGTGTAATTCTGATGACTAAAATGTCGGATTGCTTAGATAGATAACCGTAGTTTTTACCTTTGTAACTCAAACTTGAACGCGTGATAAAAAGTCCATTTTTAAATGAAGAGTATGCCGTAACGGAACAAATATTTGGAGCGCTAAATTGGCAACGAGATCCGCAAAATTTATTCGACCCAATTAGGTATATCTTACATTTAGGGGGCAAGCGGATTCGTCCCATGCTCACCTTAGCTGGCGCTAATTTATTTGAAGGTGATAGACACGGAAAAGTAAGGGATTGGGCCTTGGCCGTGGAGTTATTTCACAATTTTAGTTTGATGCATGATGATATCATGGATGAGGCAAATCTTCGAAGGGGGTATGCCACCGTGCACAAGAAATATTCTATTAATGCAGCCATTCTATCTGGGGATATGGCTCTTATAGAATCGTATCGACTACTTCAACACCCTGATAATGATGTAGCTGCACAGGCTTCAAAATTGTTTACAAAAACGGCAGCGGAAGTGTGTATGGGTCAGCAAATGGATGTGGATTTTGAAACCAGAGATGATGTCACTATTAGTGAATACATTCAGATGATAGAGTGGAAAACTTCTGTACTCTTAGCTTGTTCGATCCAGCTCGGGGCCATGTTAGCAAACGCCAACGAAAGCCAACAAAAGCATGCCTATGAATTTGGCAAAAACATAGGGATTGCCTTTCAGATTCAAGATGATATTCTAGATACATTTGGTACGACGGCTAAAGTTGGGAAACGCATTGGTGGAGATATACTTCAAAATAAAAAGACCTATCTATATTTAAAATCCCTGGCCTTATTAGACGAGGTCAAGGCCGCACAGTTGCGACATTTATTTTCGTCTATTGCTGAAGACGAGGACGAAAAGATCGATATGGTTACATCCTTGTTTGATGAGGCAAATGTAAGAGTCTATGCAGAGGAGTTGAAAAATGAGTATAAATCACTGGCCTTATCGCATCTTGAAGCCATTGCTGAGGCTAATTCTAATAAGAAGAAAGAATTGGTTGATTTTGCGGACTATTTGATACAACGAGATAAGTAAAAGGCCTTTTTTGAGTTGGGTGATTCCGGATCGAATAGATCCGGACCAGGCTCTCTCAGGGTTGTCCTGATATTCAGGACGCCGTCCTCGGCGCAGTGCCTGCTTCTTCGGACTGCCCACAGTCTTGACTGTGGGACCTTCTTTCGGATAGACAGGGTCCATCCTCTTTCAGTCACCTTGCCGATCCTTATCACGGGTATTCCTTTTTACACTTGCTATTCGTTAAAGATTCGTTATCATTTTAAACGTCACGCTATTGTTTTCATCTAAGGAGTAAATAAAAACATAAACAGATGAAAACATTCCTATTAATTCTAAGTACAGCGTGTATTACACTTACGTCATCATCATTTACTACTATAGACTCCTATAGACATTCGTGGAAAAAACTAGGCGTAAAAACAGCCAGCTTTAGTGCCGATAAAGATGTACTCCATGTAGGGCTCGCAGATGGCGCTTTTTCTAAATTAAAACTTCATGTAACGGATGGCGACCTTGCCGTTGCCAAAGTAGTTATCCAATATGCTGGTGGGCAAAGCGATCATATAGTCGTAAAACAACAATTCAGAAAAGGAGCAGACTCAAGAGTCTTAGACCTGAATGGGAATAGACGGATCATAAAGAATATTACTTTTTATTACAGCACAAAAAATAATTCCAGGTGCAAGGCAAAAGTGCATGTATATGGAAGAAGGTAATCTTACTGAAGGAAGGACAGTAAGCTAATTTTTTGCATGATGATAGGGAAGGGCTTTACACTAAAGCCCTTCCATTTTTTTGTCTTATTTCAGCAATGAACTGGGCTAATTTTTTTTGATCTATATGGCCATTTGAACGAACCCCACTGCATACATCGACGCCGAAGGGCCTGACGGCACGTATGGCTTCGCTAATATTTCTGCTATGTAAGCCGCCCGCTAAAAATACGGGCACCGAAACAGATTGTACAATCTGAGCACTGATATTCCAATTGTGAACTCGTCCAGTTCCACCTAATTCTTTAATCATAGCCTGAGGATTGCCACTATCTAAGAGTAGCATGTCAGCAACTAATGAAGCTCTTTTAGCTTCTTGGATACTGGTGTCATCTTGTACATGTATTACCTGTACTATACGAAGATCCGGTAGGCTTGCTCTAAGTATTTTATACTCTTTCTCTGGCAGTGAATCAACAAGCTGGATGTGCGTAGTTTTTATTTGTGAACATTGTTCGATGATGCGCGCTGCCTTTTGCTCGGCACTTAAAAAGAAAGTGTTGATTTGAGAGGGTACATGCCTTAGCAAGGATCGTATAGCGTCAATACTAAGAATGCCGGGTCCACTGGGCATCGGCCCAACAAAACCTAAGGTATCAGCCCCTGCAGTAATGGCCTTTTTGATCTCTTCAATCGAGGAAATACAACAGATTTTAATACGCATAGGTATTCAATTATTTACATTTCCATCCAAGGTATCCATTGTGCCAATTTTCCGCGCTTTTTTAAGAGGATAAAATGAGAGTTCATAGCTTTTAACACAGGAAGCTCTTCAATTAGTTGAATGTCAAATTTTCTACATTCTTCCTTAATAATAGCCGTAATCTTTGGATAATGAATGTGCGAAATGGATGGGTATAAGTGATGGGTTAAGTGATGATTGAATCCACCATATAATGCGGTGATGATCTTGTTCTCTGTAGAAAAATTCGAGGTAGTCATAATTTGATGCCGTATCCAAGAAGTAGCCATTTTGCCATTCTTGTCTGGACTTGGGAAATAAGAATGCTCGCCTAAGTGTGTCGATATTAAAGCAAAGGTTGTGGCTAAACTCGCTGAAATAGTAAACAAGATAAATCCTACAAAAATGGATGAAAAGGAAAAGCTAAGCAGGGCATAAGGTAATAAGATCATTCGCAGAATAAATAAAGATTTGCCCACCACCAATCTAGTAAAACTAAGTTTTACAGAATTTTTCCGCAATTGGTAATAGTCTTTGTAATCTCGAAAACTAAACCAAATTAAGATATAGAAAGCATAAATAATAGGCATAAATAAGTGTTGATACTTATGTATGGCTATCCACTTAGCATTGGTAAATAAGCGTAGAAATTTAGGTACCTCCAGCTCTTGATCAATATCTTGAATATTTGTTAGCGGATGATGAGATTCCACATGTTTATATTTCCAGATCTCTCCATTAGCTCCTAAGAAATCCCACGTGTAAGTAAAGATGGTATTCCACTTTCGATGGCTAAATAAAATATTATGTGCGGCATCATGCCCAATGTTTAATGCTAGAAATATAGACAGAGGGCCCATTATAATATAATGAGCATATAATGCCCATATGGATGTTGTAAATAACATTGAGATGAACACCGCTCCATAAAGACACGAAAGTAGAATGATCTTTATATATAGTGTCGAGTTACCATATTTTGAAAGTTTGTTAGTGTCAAAATATAATTGGACCCTTTTATTTAAGGCAGATTGAAAGGCTAAATCTGCTTTTTGATAGGTGATTTTTTTATCCATGATTATCCATTTTTAAAAACCATATTTTATGGCTGCCATTGGCTTCTAAGTGATACACTCTAAATCCTGCTTTTTTATAAATAGGGACTAGTCGTTCTACAGTTGTTTCCATATACACAGCTAACTGTCGTTTTTTTGATTCTTGAACTAGCTTACGTTTACTATTGATGAGTCCTCTTAAACTTGCCGAGCCTGATTTTCCACCTAAAAACCACACATAAATAAAGTCTGCATGATTGGATCGCATGGCTTCGTTTTCTCGTATTCTCTTCACTTGTTTTTGGAGACGTTGAGTCGAATAGATGTTTCGCCATTTGAAGAAAAAAATAACGAGGAAGATAAGCCATATTGAAAGGGTGAAGACTCGTTTTGTTTTAGAATTTTGTAAATAGAAGATTACGGTATTGCCTTCTTTAGTATAGTATATGTGACCTAGTTCTTTTGTGTAGTGATAACAGTATTCAAAAAAGGCGCGTAGGTTTCCTCTATCAGCTACTCGAAATAGCGAGGTAATTCTAGTGTTTTCTTTAAATGAATCCACAAGAAGTTCTATAATGACCTGTTTGTTAATGAATGAAGTTGCCATGATTTTTTTTTACTAAGTAAGGAGGTATATACTGTAATTGACTCAATTAAATAGGAACGAAACAAGAATGGATTCACCTAGAAGAATAAAAAGCCAACTAAAACCAATCGCTTTTTACAATACGTAAAAAATAAGGACATTTATGAACAACAAATGAGCATTACCAATAGATCCAGTAGGCTCGGAATCCGTCGATTCGATTGTATTCTACGGCTGGTGCAGGAAATTTTATAAAGTTCAAGGCTTCAAACAAACCGCTAAGGAAGGAAGATTGGGTAGGGATTTTTGTCCAGTCGATGTCAGGGGATAATAAGAGTTGCCGGTGTCGTATAGCTGTAGGTAAAGCTACTCCTTTCCACCGTTCTCGGTTTTCGAACTCACCATACATACCATTTGCACTGTAGCCGATGGCAATATTTAGCCACTCGGGGAAAGAACTATTTCTTATTAGCTCATTAATGTTCATACTTAGCCAGTATGTGTGACCATTGTAATCTAGAAATAAACTTTCTAATGGGTTGTCACCTAGATATCCATTGGACCCAGGGGCATAAATAGATCTGTAAAAACTAAATTTATAGCGTACTAATTGGCGATCAAATAGCAGCTCTTGTCCTACAACCAAAGCAGATCCAGCAGCATTGGCAGCCATATCTGGCCACGAGAAGCCCCAGTTTTCATATAAGCCATCAAAAATCTCAATAGGTGTTTGCATTAGTACACCTAGCGGTCCCCCATAGAGCAAGGCTTGTTTTTTACTAAGACCTGCGCTTCTAAGCCATTTGTATGATAAGTAACTTTCTATATAAGCGCCATACGCATGACCAAATTTATCGATTTGCAAATAACCTTTAGCGTCATTGTATAAATGGAAAGGCGCTCTATCTTGATCTTTATACCAGACAAACTGCAAGTAAGACATACTACCTAGATATAATGCGGACTCCGTTATAATGGCGCTGGCCAACTTCTTACGATTGATTACAGTACTATCCAGTTCTATTGGTTGAGGTGATGATTGTGATAATACAGCATTAGAAACGAATAGTCCGAAAAGGAGGGGCAAGATGACAAGTATTTGTTTCACTTTCCTAAAGATACTATCTACTAAGAAATGACGCATGTAATCAATGTATATATCTAAATCCTGATTTTTGTCGGAAACTACAGCTGATAATAATCTGTAATTTGATTTTTCCCGCATCAGGGGGATGTAGGGTCCTGATTTATCAGGAGTCCGAAGGACCGTAATGAACATGAAGCCTGGAATCACCCGGCCCGAATAACTGAGGGAGATGCCCAAATAAGTTTTTGGATTATAGAGAATAGGGTAACAGACTAGTAGATTAATAGATAATAGATTAATAGA
>JAHDDO010000018.1:13731-80360 GCA_020629315.1 Saprospiraceae bacterium
TAGATTAATAGATAATAGATTAATAGACAACAGACCATAGATCAGAAGACATTGGAATAATAGACCAATAGATAGTGAACAGTTGAAAGAAGAAGACCGGTTTTAATCATCGCTCATCTACCGTCTATTATCTGAGCTCTTAAGACCTTACTAGAATCGGATGATACCATTCCACCAGTTTTTTTGAATCTCAGCATTCTGTTTTGCATAGAAATCAAGAGCAAGTTCATTCCAATCTAAGACTTGCCATTTGACTAACACACAACCGGCTGCTTTACTGTTAGCCAAAAAGGATTCAAATAGTAGGGAACCAATGCCGTATCTTCTATGGCTAGGCTTTACATAAAAGTCTTCTAAATACATCATTCGACCTTTCCATGTAGAGAAGGTATTATAATATATGGTCATGCCTACGATTTCTTGATCAAATTCAGCTACTTCTCCCTTGAACCAACCGGATTCGAAGGCCGAAATATAATCGCTGACACTGGCCGAAACAGCTTCTGGTTCTTTTTCATAAATAGCCAGTTCTTTTACAAGTCCTAAAACCGCTTTTAAATCGCGGTTTTCAATGGGTCTGAGCTGTATCTTATTTTTTACCATATAATTTCGCTTTAGGGGTTTGACAAACTCAAAAATAGTCTTACTTTTGCAGTCTCTTTTTACGAAGGGGTCTATTTGAGAATTAATAATAAGAAAATATGCCTACAATTAACCAGTTGGTAAGGAAAGGAAGAAAGCAGATAATTACGAAGAGTAAATCGCGGGCGCTTGAGGGTAGTCCTCAAAAAAGAGGTGTATGTACAAGAGTATATACTACAACACCTAAAAAGCCGAATTCTGCTTTACGTAAAGTAGCAAAGGTTAGATTGACTAATGGTATTGAGGTGATTGCCTACATACCGGGTGAAGGACACAACTTGCAAGAGCACTCAATTGTCCTATTGCGTGGGGGTAGAGTAAAAGATCTACCGGGTGTACGATATACTATTGTTAGAGGTGCCTTGGATACAGCGGGTGTGACAGATAGACTTCAAAGTAGATCTAAATACGGAACAAAAAGACCTAAGTAGTAAAATAAGAAATCAACATTTTAAAAAAGTAACATGAGAAAGAGGAAACCGAAAAAGCGAATCCTACAGCCAGATCCACTTTATAAAGACACGATGGTAACACAATTCGTGAATAATATGATGTGGAGTGGTAAGAAATCTACTTCATACAAGATTTTTTATGAAGCCTTGGAGATCGTAAAAGCAAAAGGAGAAGAAAATCCTCTTGAAGCATGGCGAACAGCCGTTCAAAATGTTACACCTCAAGTAGAAGTACGTTCAAGAAGAATTGGTGGAGCAACATTTCAGATTCCAACAGAAATTCGTGGAAGTAGAAAATTATCCATTGCAATGAAATGGATGATTAAATACGCAAGATTACGAAGTGGAAAAGGAATGGCTGAAAAATTAGCAGCGGAGATTCTTGCAGCAAGTAAGGGTGAAGGAGCTAGTGTTAAGAAAAAAGAAGACACTCACAGAATGGCAGAAGCAAACAGAGCTTTTGCACACTTTAGAGCTTAATATTTACTACAAATTAAACATTACAGATTACGATGGCTACAGATTTAAGGTTTACTAGAAACATTGGTATCGCAGCCCACATTGATGCCGGTAAAACCACAACAACAGAGCGTGTACTTTACTATACAGGTATGAGCCACAAGATAGGTGAGGTGCATGATGGTGCCGCTACTATGGACTGGATGGAGCAAGAGCAGGAGCGTGGTATCACGATTACTTCAGCCGCTACAAAAACAAACTGGAGGTGGAAAGACCAGGATTATCCAATGAATATCATTGATACACCCGGTCACGTTGACTTTACTGTTGAAGTAAATAGATCGTTACGTGTATTAGATGGTTTGGTTTTCTTATTCTGTGCAGTAAGTGGTGTAGAGCCTCAATCAGAAACAAACTGGCGATTAGCTGATAATTATAACGTACCTAGAATTGGTTTCGTAAATAAAATGGACCGTTCTGGTGCTAACTTTTTCGAAGTTGTAAAGGATGTTAAAGATAAGTTAGGTTCAGAGGCGATTCCTTTGCAAGTGCCTATCGGTGCAGAAGAAAGCTTCAAAGGTGTGGTTGATCTTATTACAGGTAAGGCCATCGTGTGGAATGAGCACGACATGGGAATGACCTATGAAGAGATTCCAATTCCTAGTGATCTTGAAGAAGAGGTTATGGAGTGGAGAGAAAAGCTTCTTGAAGCGGTTGCAGAATATGATGAGTCATTAATGGAGAAGTTTTTTGATGATCCAGATTCTATTACAGAACAAGAAATGATCAATGCAGTACGAGGTGCTGTTTTGGATAATAAATTCGTTCCTATGATGTGCGGTTCTGCCTTTAAAAACAAAGGTGTACAGGCCGTATTGGACGCAGTTTGCGCATTTTTACCATCTCCAATTGATATTGGATCAACAACAGGAACTAACCCTAATACGGATGCAGAAGTAGTTGTAAATCCTAAAGTAGATGATCCTTTCGTTGCTTTAGCATTTAAGATTGCTACGGACCCTTATGTAGGTCGTTTAGCCTTCTTCAGAGTCTATTCTGGAGCCTTAGATGCTGGTTCGTATATCTTGAATAACCGTTCGGGTAAAAAAGAGCGTATTTCTAGATTATTCCAAATGCACTCTAATAAGCAAAATGCTATTGATAGAGTTGAGGCTGGTGATATTGCGGCTGGTGTTGGGTTTAAAGACCTACGAACAGGTGATACATTGAGTACAGAAGGTTTTCCTATCGAATTAGAGAGTATGGTTTTCCCTGATCCAGTAATTGGAATCGCGGTCGAACCTAAATCTCAGAAGGATATGGATAAACTGGGTATGGCTTTGGCAAAACTGGCTGAAGAAGATCCAACATTCCAAGTTCGATATAACGAGGATACGAATCAAACGATAATCTCAGGTATGGGTGAGCTTCACTTGGAGATTATTATTGATCGACTAAAGCGAGAATTTAAAGTAGAATGTAATCAAGGTGAGCCACAGGTTACGTATAAAGAAGCACTGACTAAAACAGTGGATCACACAGAAAGATTGAAAAAGCAATCAGGTGGTTCTGGTTTATTTGCACAAATGCAATTTGAATTAGGCCCTGCGGATGAAGAATTCTTAGAATCAGATGACTTTAAGAATGGTAAGACGCAATTGCAATTCGAGAATAACATATTTGGTGGATCAATTCCAAAAGAATTTTTCCCTTCTATCGTGAAAGGTTTCAAATCTATGATGTCTAGCGGTATTTTAGCTGGATACGGGATTGATAGCATGAAAGTGCGTCTTTATGATGGGGCTACTCACGCAGTTGATTCAAAGCCTATCGCTTTTGAACTTTGTGCTAAAGAAGGATTTAAAGCAGCAGCCAAACAAGCAGCACCGGTTCTTCTAGAGCCTATGATGAAACTAGAAGTAATTACTCCTGAAGAGTATACAGGCTCCGTAATTGGTGACTTGAATAGAAGACGAGGATTGCCAAAAGGACAAGAGCCAAAAGGTGGAGGAGCTGTTCAGATTACAGCTGAGGTGCCTTTAGCAAATATGTTTGGATACGTTACAGAATTACGAACAATCACTTCGGGTAGAGCGAGCAGTACGATGGAGTTTTCTCATTACGCACCAGCACCAAGCGGTGTAGCTAAAGAAGTAATAGAGAAAGCACAGGGAGAAGTGAATGTTTAGGTAGAAAGTTTGTATAATTAAAATATATGGGTACTTTTGTGCCCCATTAAGAAATTGATAACTGGGTTATGAATCAAAAAATCAGGATTAAACTTCGTTCGTATGACCACAACTTGGTCGATAAGAGTACGGAGAAAATCGTGAAGACGGTGAGGAACAGTGGTGCAGTAATATCGGGACCGATTCCGCTACCCACGGACAAAGAAGTTTATACGGTGTTAAAATCACCTCACGTAAACAAAAAGTCTAGGGAGCAGTTCCAATTGCGCACTCACAAACGCTTGATCGAAATCTACACGCCAACACAAAAAACGGTTGACGCGCTATCGAAGTTAGAGCTCCCAAGTGGTGTAGATATACAGGTCAAACTCACGTAGTTTTTAGATTTAGTTTTTTGAAAGTAATACATCAGGTTAATGGTATCATTGGCCTATAGATGTATGTAAAATATATTTTTTGTAATGGACGGACTAATTGGTAAAAAGATTGGTATGACCAGCATCTTCAATGAAGATGGGGTAAATATCGCTTGTACTGTGGTAGAAGCACTTCCCAATGTAGTGACGCAAGTGAAGGATGAGGAGAGTGATGGATACAATGCGTTGCAACTAGGGTATGGTGATAAAAAAGAAAAGAATACCACAAAGCCATTGCTTAAGCATTTTGAAAAAGCCGGCACTTCTCCAAAATCTAAATTGGTAGAATTCAGAGATTGCAGCATAGCTAAAACAATCGGTGAAGAAATCTCTATTGATGACGTGTTCGAAGAGGGGGATGTGGTAAATGCAATAGGCACTTCAAAAGGTAAAGGTTTTCAGGGTGTTGTTAAAAGACACGGCTTTAGAGGTGTGAATGATGCAACACACGGCCAGCATAACAGACAAAGAGCACCGGGTTCTATTGGTGCGGCTTCTTATCCAGCGAAAGTTGTGAAAGGTATGCGGATGGCTGGTAGAGATGGTGGAAGACGAGTTAAGATGAAAAATCTTAAAGTGGTTAAGATCTTTAATGAAAAGAATCTTCTATTGATTTCAGGTGCTATACCAGGTCATAAGGGTTCATTTGTAATTATTGAAAAATAATTCAGCATGACGGTAGATATTTTAGATATAAACGGAAAGAGCACAGGTAAGTCAGTTGATTTACCAGATGACGTGTTCAATATTGAGCCTAATAACCATGCTGTTTATTTGGCTGTAAAAACATATTTGGCGAACCAAAGACAAGGAACGCACAAGTCGAAAGAGAGAGGTGAAATCAAAGGTTCAACGAAGAAACTCAAGCGTCAAAAGGGTACCGGTACTGCCAGAGCTGGATCCATCAAAAGTCCATTATTTAGAGGAGGAGGTCGAATGTTTGGTCCTAGACCTAGAAACTATGGCTTACATTTAAATAAGAAAGTAAGAAGATTAGCTAGGCAATCGGCATACGTGATGAAGATTAAGGACGGGAATTTCAAAGTAGTGGAAGACTTTACGTTTGAGGCGCCACAAACTAAGCAGTATGTTAGCTTTTTGTCTAATGTCGAAGCGAACAATAAGAAATCATTATTCATTTTGAATGAATATGATAAGAATGTGTACTTGTCTTCACGTAATATTCCAAAAGCGGAAGTGAAGCATATTAATGAAGTGTCAACCTACGATATAGTTCACGCTAATCAAGTGATCTTATCTGCAAATGCAGTTGATACACTGAAAAAATCAATGGCTTAATTATGCAAAAAGAAGTATTAGTTAAACCGATTATTTCCGAAAAATCAGAGCGATTATCTGATAAATTAGGACAGTACAGTTTTGTTGTGCATAAGAAAGCAAACAAAGTTGAAATTAGAAAGGCGATTGAAGATATGTACAGTGTGAATGTACTTTCTGTGAATACCGCCATTATGCCTGCGAAAGCTAAAGTTAGAAACACCAGATCTGGCTTAGTCAAAGGTAGAGTGAGTGCCTTCAAAAAGGCGATTGTTACATTAGCAGAAGGAGAGGAAATCGATTTCTTCGGCGATATTTAAAATAGGAAAATAACAAGCTATGGCTGTTAAGAAACATAAACCAGTTACCCCAGGGTCAAGACATCACATCAGTAATACATTTACTGAAATCACGGCGAGCAAACCGGAGAAGTCTTTGACAGTTGGAATGCGTAAGAAAGGTGGGCGTAACAGTAGTGGTAAAATGACCGTACGAAATGTGGGAGGTGGTCATAAACGTCGATATAGAATTATTGACTTTAAGCGTAATAAGGACGGAGTAGAAGGAACAGTAAATACGATTGAGTATGATCCAAACAGATCGGCGTATATAGCATTGGTAGAGTATAGTGATGGTGAAAAGAGATATATCATTGCTCCAGATAAGATAAGTGTTGGTGATACTATTCAGTCTGGGAAGTCGGCACAACCACTTGTAGGACATTGTATGTTTTTGGCAGACGTTCCTTTAGGTACCTCAATTCATGCTATTGAAATGGCTCCTGGTAAAGGGGCTGCATTAGCGAGAAGTGCTGGAACGTATGCAGTGGTAATGAATAAAGAAGGAAAGTATGTAGTCGTGAAATTACCTTCAGGTGAGGTTAGACGAATCTTAGGTACTTGTAAAGCTACCATTGGTACAACAAGTAATCCAGATCATGGCTTGCAGGTAATGGGTAAAGCGGGTAGAAATAGATGGAAAGGTAGAAGACCTAGAGTAAGAGGTGTTGCGATGAACCCAGTAGATCACCCGATGGGTGGTGGTGAAGGTAGAGCTTCAGGAGGACACCCTAGATCTAGAACAGGTATCATGGCTAAAGGGCAGAAGACAAGAAATAACAAAAAGCATTCAACTAAATTGATTATATCTAGACGAAAGTCTAAGTAATCGGAAAGAGCGGATTCATAATTATGGCAAGATCAATAAAAAAAGGACCATACATATACCATAAGCTTTTAAAAAAGGTATACACAGCTAAGGATAGTCAAAAGAAATCAGTGATCAAAACATGGTCGAGATCATCAATGATTATTCCTGATATGGTTGGGTTGACTATTGCGGTACACAATGGTAGAACATTTGTTCCTGTGTACGTAACAGAAAATATGGTTGGACATAAATTAGGTGAATTTTCTCCTACTAGAACCTTTAAAGGTCACAGTGGTAATCGCTAATTTTTAAAGCATTAGTAACATGGAAGCAGTAGCAAAATTGAGAAATGTACCGATGTCGGCGAGGAAAATGAGAATGGTAGTGGATACTATTCGAGGTAAGTCGGTCGAGGATGCATTGAACATCCTGAAATACACAAAAAGAGAAGCAGGAGAATGGCTGGAAAAATTAGTTCTGTCTGCAGTAGCTAACTGGGAGTATAAGCAGGACATGGTTTTCAGTGCTGATGATTACGATCTAGTTATCAAGACAGCATTTGTGGATGAAGGTTCAATGTTGAAGAGATTCCGTCCAGCACCTCATGGTAGGGCTCACAGAATCCGAAAACGAATGAATCACGTAACGTTAATCGTTGAAAATAGAATAGCAACAGAGGAGTTGGAAGCAGTAGAAGAAGAAACTAAAACTGAAGAATAAATAACTAAGGAATGGGTCAAAAGACAAATCCAATAGGTAATCGTTTAGGTATCATAAAAGGCTGGGATTCTAGCTGGTTTGTGAATAAAGGCTATGCAGAAAATGTAGTAAAGGATGAAAAGATCCGTAACTATATCAATGCAAGGGTTAATAAAAGTGGAATTGCCAGAATAGTTATAGAACGAACCTTGAAGCGAATCACTGTTACTGTTCATACTTCTAGACCTGGTATAATTATCGGTAAAGGAGGACAAGAAGTTGATAGGATCCGTGAAGAGTTAAAGAAACTTACAGGTAAGGATATTCAAATTAACATTATTGAAATCCGAAAACCTGAATTAGATGCAGCCATCGTTGCAGAATCAATTGCAAAGCAGATTGAATCTCGTATGAACTACAGAAGAGCTATAAAAATGGCGATTCAGTCAACGATGAGAGCAGGTGCGGAAGGGATAAAAGTCAGAATTAGCGGTCGATTGAATGGAGCTGAAATGGCTAGATCTGAAGAGTATAAAGACGGAAGAACACCATTACATACATTCAGAGCAGATATAGACTATTCGTTGAAGGAAGCTTTAACCGTATATGGTTTGATTGGAATAAAAGTGTGGATTTGTAAAGGAGAAGTTTTAGGGAAAAGAGATCTTTCACCAAATGTTGGTATGAAGAGCAAGAACACCAAAGGTGGCCGTGGCGGTCGTGGAGGAAGAGATAATAGAGGAAGAAGAGATAATAAAAGAAGAAACTAGTAATCATTAGGTAAAATAAGTATCATGTTACAGCCTAAAAGAACGAAATATAGAAAGCAGCAAAAAGGGAGAAACAGAGGTTTGGCTCATAGAGGAAGCACCGTTGCTTTTGGTTCATTTGGATTAAAATCTGTGGAACACGGAAGAATTACAAATAGAACTATTGAAGCAGCGAGGGTTGCTTTGACAAGATATATGAAAAGGGAAGGTAAAGTGTGGATTAGAATATTCCCAGACAAACCTATTACATCAAAGCCTTTAGAGGTAAGGATGGGTAAAGGTAAGGGAGCTTTGGACCATTATGTTGCGGTAGTAAAACCAGGAACGATAATGTTCGAAATTGATGGTGTACCTTCTGAAGTGGCTCATGAGGCCTTGCGATTAGCAGCTCAAAAGATGCCAGTATTAACTAGAACTGTTACAAGAAGAGACTACGTTGAGTAGTATTAAAAAGTAGGTATTATGGCTACAAAGAAATATTTAGAACTGCAAGATTTTACTTCCGAAGAATTAGGGAATGAACTTAATGAAACGGTAGCGCAGTATAAGAAGATGAAATTTGACCATGCGTTAAAAGGATTAGAGAATCCAATGGCTTTGAAAGAAGTTAGACGTGATATTGCTCGAATGAAGACTGAAGTTAGACGAAGAGCATTAGCAGAACAGTCTGAAGAGCAAATGGCAAATAGAACTAGAATTCGAAAAAGAAGAAGAAACAAATAACATGGAGTCTCAATCTTTTAAAAAGCAGCTAGTAGGTGTGGTTACCAGCAACAAAATGGAAAAGACCATAACCGTAAAAGTAGAAAGGAGAATTAAGCATCCGATCTATGGAAAATTCATGAAAAAGTCAAAGAAATTTTTGGCACATGATGATAAGAATGAGGCAAGTGAAGGTGATGTAGTTAAGATTATTGAGTCAAGACCATTGAGTAGAAGAAAGCGATGGAACTTGGTAGAAATATTAGAAAGAGCTAAGTAAAAATTTATTCCGATGATTCAACAGGAAAGTAGATTAAAAGTCGCGGATAACAGTGGAGCCAAAGAGGTTCTTTGTATCAGAGTTTTGGGAGGTTCTGGAAGAAGGTATGCTTCTATAGGTGATACTATTGTATGTACAGTAAAAAGTACATCACCTGGAGGGGTAAAAAAAGGATCTGTTTCTAAAGCGGTAGTGGTAAGGACAAAGAAAGAGATAAGAAGGAAAGATGGTTCTTACATTAGATTTGACGACAATGCTGTAGTCTTATTGACGGCCTCTGATGAGCCAAGAGGGACAAGGATTTTTGGTCCTGTTGCAAGGGAATTGAGGGATAAAGATTACATGCGTATTATTTCATTGGCACCAGAAGTACTTTAAGACCATGAAAATTCACATTAAAAAAGGCGACAAAGTCATCGTAATTGCAGGTTCCTCAAAGGGACAGACAGGCGAAGTCTTGAAAGTAATTCCTTCAAAATACAGAGCTGTTGTTGAAGGAGTAAATATGAAGAAAAAACATACTAAACCAACAAATGATAACCCAGGTGGTATCAATGATATTGAAGCACCTATCCATATTTCCAATTTAGCAATAGTGGATCCAAGCAGTGGAGAAGCTACAAGAGTTGGTAGACGAATGGAAGAAGGCAAGTTGGTTAGATATGCTAAAAAATCAGGAGAAAGAATATAACTATGAGTTACGTTCCGACATTAAAAAAACATTATAAAGAGGAAGTAATTCCTCAATTAATGGAGAAGTTCCAATACAAGAGTATAATGGAAGTTCCAAAGATTGTAAAGGTTTCCTTAAACAGAGGTGTTGGTGGTGCTACCCAAGATAAAAAGTTGGTAGATCACGCCTTGAGTGAGCTAACCATGATCACAGGCCAAAAAGCTATTCCTTGTCCCGCTAGAAATTCAATATCGAATTTTAAGTTACGTGAAGGCATGATCATTGGTGCAAAAGTTACCTTACGAAGGAACAGGATGTATGAATTCCTTGACAGATTTGTAAATGTAGCCTTACCTAGGGTTCGTGACTTTAGAGGAATTAACGACAAAAGTTTTGATGGTAGAGGTAATTATTCAATTGGGATCAAAGAGCAAATCATTTTTCCTGAGATAAACCTCGATAAGGTAAATGCTATCACAGGTTTAGATATAAGCATTGTTACCACCGCTAAAACAGATGTTGAAGCTTTGGAATTACTTAAATTGATGGGTCTTCCATTCAAAAATCAAAGAAACTAATACGCTATGGCAAGGAAATCACTAATAGCTAGAGAGGCAAAAAGAGAAAAATTGGTAGCGAAATATGCAGAGTTAAGAGCTCAGCTGAAGAAGGAAGGAAGATGGGACGAATTAGATAAATTACCAAAGAACTCATCTAAAGTTAGATTACATAATCGATGTAAATTAACGGGTAGACCTAAAGGTTATATGAGGAAATTTGGAATCAATCGGGTAACATTTAGAAAAATGGCTCTTGAGGGAAAGATTCCTGGTGTAACAAAAGCAAGTTGGTAAGGTTTTAAATTAGAAAAATGGCAGTAACAGATCCAATAGCAGATTATTTGACCCGACTACGTAATGCGGGTATGGCCAATCACAGAGTGGTTGAAATTCCTGCATCGAAGCTGAAAAAGCAATTAACAGAAATCTTGTATGATCAAGGGTATATCCTTAAGTACAAGTTTGCTGATGATGAAGGTCATCAAGGAACAATTAAAATTGCCCTTAAATACTTAAAAGATACTGGCAAGCATGTAATTAGAGATATGCAACGAATTTCAAAGCCAGGTCTCAGAAAGTATGCAGGCGCCAATGAAATTCCAAGAGTTATAAATGGCTTGGGAACAGTGGTTGTATCAACATCAAAAGGCCTAATGTCAGGTAAAGATGCAGAACGCCAGCGATTAGGAGGCGAACTAATTTGTTACGTATATTAATTTCGAACTATTAAAAGCAGAATACAATGTCTAGGATAGGGAAATCACCCATAACAATAGTTGACGGAGTAAATATTGACATTTCTCAAGGAAACTTAGTTACTGTTAAGGGACCAAAAGGAGAATTGACACAACAAGTGCACCCAGATTTGACACTTAATATAGAAGATGGGGTGTTGAGTGTGGAGCGTCCGACTGAGCAAAAGCGACATAAAGCAATGCACGGTTTGTATAGGACATTGATTAATAATATGGTGATTGGTGTATCTACAGGATATGTAAAAGAACTTGAACTGATCGGTGTAGGTTATAGAGCTAATAGCACAGGTAATTTATTGGAATTGGCCCTTGGATATTCTCACCCAATTTATTTTGCTATACCTGCAGAGGTGAAATTGACGACTGAAATGGAGAAAGGTAGACCGCCTTTAATACGATTAGAAAGTCATGATAAGCAATTGATCGGACAGATTGCATCAAAAATTAGATCCTTCAGAAAGCCTGAGCCATATAAGGGTAAAGGTGTGAAGTATAAAGATGAAATTTTAAGAAGAAAAGCTGGTAAAACAGCGGCTAAATAATAAATAATTCGTTTGGCACATGGGTAAATTAACTAAACGGCAGAAGATTAAGTTTCGAATTAGAAAATCAATATCTGGGACATCAGATAAGCCGAGACTTTCTGTATTTAAAAGTAATAAGAGCATTTACTGTCAACTTATTGATGATGTGAATGGGATCACTATCGCAAGTGCTGATTCTAAAGGTCTTTCGGGAGCAAAGAATGAGCAAGCATCACAAGTTGGGAAATCAATTGCAGAGAAAGCTAAAGCAGCTAACATTGACTCTGTGGTATTTGACAGGAATGGTTATATTTTTCACGGTAGAATCAAATCACTAGCTGATGGTGCTAGAGAAGCCGGTTTAGCATTTTAATTTATTAGAATATGAAGAAGAATCAGAACAGAATAAACCCTGCTGAGGTTACTGACTTAAAGGAAAAGTTGGTAAAGCTTAATCGTGTAGCGAAAGTTACAAAAGGGGGTAGAACGTTTAGCTTCTCAGCTCTAGTTGTAGTTGGAGACGGTAATGGCCTAGTAGGACATGGTCTTGGTAAAGCTAGAGATGTGTCAGAATCTATTGCAAAAGCTGTAGATGATGCCAAGAAAAGTATGGTGAAAGTGCCTATTTTAAACGGAACGATTCCTCATGAGCAAAAGGGTAAATATGGTGCAGGTAAAGTACTATTGAAGCCAGCTTCTGATGGTACGGGTGTAATTGCGGGTGGAGCTATGAGAGCAGTGTTAGAAATAGCAGGCGTTCAAAACGTATTAGCTAAGTCTCAAGGGTCTGCGAATCCACACAATGTTGTTAAAGCAACAATTGATGCTCTTACTCAGATGAGAAGCCCAGATCAGGTAGCTCGTGAAAGAGGTATCACTATGAAGAAATTATTTGAAGGATAATATCAAACTTGATATCCAATGAAAAAAGTAAGATTAACCCTAGTAAAAAGTGTCATAGATAGACCTAGATCTCAAAAAGATACGGTAAAGGCATTGGGATTACGTAGAATGCATCATTCAATTGAAAAAGATGTAAATGACCAGGTAATGGGTATGATCAATAAAGTTTCTCACCTTCTTAAGGTGGAAGAACTTTAATAATATTTAGAATTATGGAATTGAATAATCTTAGACCAGCAAAAGGCTCTGTTAAGAATAAGAAAAGAGTTGCAAGAGGACAAGGATCGGGAAGAGGAGGCACTTCAACAAGAGGTCATAAAGGCGCTAAATCTAGATCTGGGTACAGCCGTAAATTAAATTTTGAAGGTGGACAAATGCCCCTTCAAATGCGATTGCCTAAGCGTGGATTTAAAAATCCTAATAGAGAACCATTTGTTCCAGTAAATGTTTCAGATTTAAATGCTATTGCTGAAAAGCATGGTGTAAGTGAAATCAGCACCCAAAAGCTGTATGAGTTAGGATATATTAAGAAAAATGATAAAGTTAAGGTTTTAGGAGACGGAGAACTAAATCGTTCCTTAACTTTGAGTGTAAATGCAATCTCAGCTAAGGGTAAAGAAATCGTTGAATCTAAAGGAGGTTCAGTTACACTTATATAAGCTTTTAAGATGAAGAAATTTTTTGAGACACTTCAAAATATTTGGAAGATTAAGGAATTGCGTGAGCGTTTATTGTTTACGTTATTATTGTTAGGTGTATACCGCCTAGGTTCTTTTATTGTTCTTCCAGGTGTTAATGCGGATGCCATACAGAATAGTATTGGCGGAAATGCAAGTGATTTATTAGGATTAATCAATGCATTCACAGGTGGAGCCTTTGGGCAAGCGGCTATTTTCGCATTGGGTATCATGCCTTATATAACGGCGTCGATTATCATCCAGTTATTGGGTTTTGGTGTCCCATACTTTCAACGTCTTCAGCAAAAAGAAGGTGAGTCAGGACGTAAGAAATTGACACAAATCACTAGAATACTTACGGTATTAATTACCTTAGTTCAAGGTGGTGGATATTTAACTTATATTGCTTCTCAACCCGGCGCTATATATGAAGGGATGCCGCAGTCTATTTTCTTCATCTCAGGAATAATCATTCTCTCAACAGGTACCATTTTCGCAATGTGGTTGGGTGAAAAAATTACAGATAGAGGTGTTGGAAATGGTATTTCATTATTAATCATGATTGGTATTATTGCCTCTTTACCATCTGTTTTTGTTGCTGAACTTCAATCTAAGATCCAGAGCAATCTCTTTATGTTCATTATTGAAATGGTGATTTTCTTTGCTATTGTTTTAGTCACTATTTTAATTATTCAAGGTATTAGAAGAATTCCGCTTCAATTTGCTAAGCGAATGGTAGGAAGAGCGAGTGGAAATATACCCGTGCAAGGTGTTCGTGATTTTATACCATTAAAAGTGAATGCTGCAGGGGTAATGCCTATAATCTTTGCTCAGGCAATCATGTTCTTACCTGTAACGGTTGCACAATGGTTTGATCCAAATGCTAATTCTAGCTTATTAACTAGTTTGGCAGATTGGAAATCAATCCCATACAATATTATATTCTTCATTCTTGTTGTTGTTTTCACGTATGTGTATACGGCACTTTTAGTTAATCCTCAGCAATATGCAGAATATCTTAAAAGACAAAATGCGTTTATCCCGGGTATTAAGCCTGGAAAACAAACGCAAGATTACATAGATACATTAACATCGCGAATCACATTCCCTGGTTCACTTTTCTTAGGATTAATCTCAATATTCCCTGCATTAATTGGGGCGTCTATTGGCGTTAATGATGGGTTTGCGTTGTTCTTTGGGGGAACGTCTCTTCTAATCTTGGTTGGTGTAGTTTTAGACACACTAGACCAGATAAACTCTTATCTATTAATGCGTAAGTATGATGGATTAGTTAAGTCTGGGAAGATTAAAGGTAAGAGTGGTGTCCAACCAATAGGAGCAGGAATGTAATTTCTGTCCTGTATGATTTATCTAAAATCTTCCGAAGAAATAGAATTAATCCGAAAGAGTTGCTTATTAGTAAGTAAGACTCTGGCTCACGTAGGTACTATAATAAAACCTGGTGTTACGGGAAAATTTCTAGATACTGAAGCCGAAGCGTTTATTCGGGATCACGGTGCTGAACCAGGGTTCAAAGATTACAATGGATTTCCAGCCACCTTATGTATAAGTATGAATGAAGCCGTCGTTCATGGTATTCCCACTGAGGAGGAGATTAAAGAAAATGATATACTAAGCATAGATTGTGGAGTATACTGGGATAGTTTTTACGGTGACTCCGCATTTACTTTTGCAATGCCTCATGTTTCAGACGAGATCATTGATTTAATGCATGCTACCAATGATTCCTTGTATTTAGGAATAGAACAAGTTAAACCAGAAGCAAGAGTAGGAAATGTGAGCCATGCAATACAGAAGTTTATAGAAAAGGATAAAAACTACAGTATAGTAAGAGAATTAGTAGGGCATGGAATTGGGAGGAACCTACATGAAGGTCCAGAAGTGCCTAATTATGGAAGACGAGGTTTTGGCCCTAAAATGAAAGAAGGTTTAGTGATTGCTATTGAACCAATGGTGAATATGGGCAAGCGACATGTAAGACAATCAGATGACGGGTGGACTATCGTGACTAGAGATGGTAAACCATCGGCTCATTTTGAACATACAGTTGCAGTTACAAAAGAAGGTGTGGACATTTTGTCTAACCATGATATGGTAGAAAAAGCAGTGAAAAATAACGGTGAAATCAAGACTTTTTCGAGAAAAAGTTAGATATTTGCACTCCAATTTTGAGTATGGCTAAACAAGAACTAATAAAATTAGACGGAACGATAGACGAAGCGTTGTCTAATGCTATGTTCAGAGTGAGATTGGAAAATGATCATTTGATCGTGGCAACCATATCTGGAAAGATGCGCATGCACTACATAAGAATCCTTCCTGGAGACAAGGTAGCCGTTGAAATGTCCCCTTATGATTTGACTAGGGGAAGAATAACATATAGATACAAATAAGGTAAGATGAAAGTAAAAGCATCTATCAAGAAAAGATCTGCAGACTGCAAGATCATTAGACGTCACGGAAAGTTATTCGTGATTAATAAGAAGAATCCAAGGTTTAAACAAAGACAGGGTTAATAGTTATGGCAAGATTAGCAGGTGTAGATTTACCAAAAAATAAGAGAGGTGTAATTGGCCTTACTTATATCTATGGTATTGGTCGTTCAAGAGCTTCCAAAATTTTGACAGATTTAGGAATTGACGGTAATAAGAAGGTCAAGGATTGGGAAGATGATGAGATCAAGCGTTTGGCAGTAACATTGCAAAATGATTACACATTGGAAGGTGAGCTTCGTAGTGAAGTGCAAATGAACATTAAACGTTTGATGGACATTGCAAGTTACAGAGGATTGCGCCACAGAAAAGGTCTTCCTGTAAGAGGTCAGAATACGCAAACCAATGCTCGTACTAGAAAAGGTAAGAGGAAGACAGTTGCTAACAAGAAGAAAGCTACTAAATAATAAATAGGAATTTAGAGAATGGCAAAGGCACGAAAAGTAAAGAAACGTAAAGTTGTTGTCGAACCAGAAGGTCTGGTTTATATCAAAGCAAGTTTCAACAATATTATTATATCTGTTACCAATAAGGCAGGGCAAGTTATTTCTTGGGCATCGGCTGGAAAAGCAGGATTTAGAGGTTCAAAGAAAAACACACCTTATGCTGCACAGGTTGCAGCAGCGGATGCGGGACAGGTTGCATTTGATGCTGGTATGCGTTATGCTGAAGTTTATGTTAAAGGTCCAGGATCTGGTCGTGAAGCAGCTATTCGTGCATTAGACAACTTGGGGATAAAAATCACCCGAATTAAAGATATTACACCGATACCTCATAATGGGTGTAGACCTCCAAAGAAAAGAAGAGTATAATCAACATTAAACCATCGTTATTCAATGGCAAGATATACAGGTCCTACTACTAAGAAAGCAAGAAAATTTGGCGAGGCTATTTATGGTCCTGACAAAAGCTTTGAAAGAAGAAAATATCCTCCCGGTCAACATGGAACCGGAAAAAGAAGAAGACAAAAGTCTGATTATGCTTTACAGCTAAATGAAAAGCAGAAAGCAAAATATACATATGGACTGTTAGAAAGACAGTTCCGTAATCTATTTAAATCGGCAGCGTCTAAGAAAGGAGTAACTGGTACAGTGCTTTTACAATTCTTAGAATCTCGGTTGGATAACACGGTATATAGATTAGGCTTGGCTCCAACAAGAAGAGCAGCAAGACAATTAGTTACCCATAAACATATATTGTTAAATGGTGTTCTAACAAATATCCCATCAGCTTTGCTTAAACCAGGCGATGTTGTTTCCATAAGAAACAAATCGGCTCATATGGAAGTTATCCAGAATGCTGTACGTTCCACTCCAAGTGTCAGTAAATGGGCTTGGTTAGAATGGAATAGCGAAAAAATGGAAGGTAAGTTTTTAGAATATCCGGAAAGAGATAATATTCCGGAGAAGATCAATGAGCAATTGATCGTCGAACTTTATTCTAAGTAAAAGCAAGGTGTCCTTCGGGATGCCTTAGCGTTTTTATTAAATCATCTTAAGCCACGTTACCTTTATGAACTTATTGAATTTTCAAAAGCCAAATAAGATTCTTCTTCAAAAAGCCACTGAATTTGAAGGATCATTTGAGTTCAAGCCTTTAGAACCAGGTTTTGGTCAAACTATCGGTAACTCGATAAGAAGAGTATTGCTATCCTCTTTAGAAGGGTATGCAATTTCTGCTATTCGAATTGCAGGAGTTGATCACGAATTTTCCACAATTAAAGGAGTTGTAGAAGATGTTGTGGATATAATTTTGAATCTTAAGCAAGTAAGATTAAAGCCGATAAATACGGATGATTCTGCTTCAGAAGAAAAAATCTATTTGACAATTACTGGAAAAGATCAGTTTCTAGCATCAGACATAGAAGCACATACTAATGTGTTTAAAGTAATGAACCCAGAAATGGTTATCTGTAATATGGAGACAACTGTAAACCTTGAGATCGAGTTATCGATTTCAAAAGGTAGAGGTTATGTTCCAGCTTCAGAAACACAACCAAAGGATGCGCCTATTGGCGTTATACCTATTGATGCCATCTACACACCTATTAAAAAGGTTTCTTATAAAGTAGAGAGCACAAGGGTTGGACAAAGAACGGATTACGAACAACTAAATCTTTTCATCCAAACGGATGGCACCATACATCCTGAAGATGCTGTAAAAGAAGCTTCAAAAATATTGATTCAACATTTAATGTTAATCACGGATGAGAACATAACCTTTGATGATGCTTCTACAAGAGAAGATAATATTGTAGATGAGCATATCCTTCATATGCGTAAATTATTAAAAACTAGCCTTGAAGATTTAGATCTATCAGTTAGAGCATATAACTGTTTAAAAGCAGCTAAGATTAATAGTTTAGGTGAAGTTGTAAAATATGACATGCATGAGTTATTGAAGTTTAGAAACTTTGGTAAAAAATCATTGGTAGAGATAGAAGAACTGCTCCAGAATAAAGGTTTAACCTTTGGAATGGACTTATCTAAATACAAATTAGACGAAGAGTAAAAAAGACGTCGCGTTGACTTGGCTGCTTTGCCAGACGTATTGTAAATAGTATTAACTCATCCGACATATGATTAAGTCAGCAAAATCAATCGGAAAGTGATACACTCAATAAGTAAAAATGAGACACGGTAAGAAATTTAACCACCTAGGTCGAAAAAAGGGTCATAGAGTTGCACTTCTTAAAAACCTAGCAAATGCATTAATTGAACATAAGAGAATTAATACAACCTTAGCAAAAGCTAAGTCTCTTAGAGTTTATGTTGAGCCTTTAGTAACTAAAGCAAAAACCAACACCACCCACTCAAGAAGGATGGTGTTCAGATACCTTCAAAACAAAGATTCAATTAACGAATTATTTGGACCGATTGCAGATAAAGTAGGTCAAAGACCCGGAGGTTATACAAGAGTTATTAAGACAGGTACTCGTAAAGGGGATGGTGCAGAAATGGCAATGATAGAATTTGTAGACTTCAACGATCTTATGTTGACGGCTGGATCTAGCAAGAAAGGAAGGTCACGAAGAGGTAGAAAGAAGTCTTCTAAGGCAGCTGTACCACCTGTGGTAACACAAGAAGAAGAATAATTAGAAGCGACGGAAACGTCGCTTTTTTTATTGGTAGTTTATCTATCAATGATTTTAGTAATATGTAATTATATTTGTCGCGGCAATCTCAAAAAGTATGAAAAGAACCACAGAAATGCAAGAGGCTGTTTTGGTACTAGAGGATGGAACAGTATTCCGAGGCAAGGCAGCTGGAAAGATAGGCACATCTACAGGTGAAATTTGTTTTAATACAGGTATGACTGGATACCAAGAGGTCTTTACAGATCCTTCTTATTTTGGTCAAATCTTACTAACAACGAATGCGCATATTGGAAACTATGGGACATTAGAAGCTGATGATGAGTCAGAGCGTGTACAAATAGAAGGCTTGATTTGTAAAAACTTTACAAACCAATTCTCCAGACCTTTGGCTGATCAAGCAATACAAGACTATTTTGAAAAAAATGAGATTGTGGCTATTCATCAAGTGGATACCCGATCCATTGTAAGACATATCAGAGATAAAGGCGCTATGAATGTAATTATCTCTTCAGATAATTTGGATGTCGAGTCTTTAAAAGATACACTGAAAAAGGTGCCTAGCATGGAAGGCTTGGAATTATCTTCCAGAGTGTCAACAAAAGAAGTATATGAAGTTGGAGAAAAAGATGCGCCCTTAAAAATTGCCGTTCTCGACTTTGGCATTAAAAGAAATATCCTAGAATGCTTCACCTCAAGAGGTTGTCAGTGTAAGGTATTCCCTGCAAAGACACCTTTTTCAGAATTGAAAGCCTATGGGCCTGATGGATATTTTCTCTCAAATGGTCCAGGAGATCCAGCAAGTATGGACTATGCTGTCAGCACTATTAAAGAAATTTTAGCTGAAGAAATGCCAGTATTTGGGATTTGTCTAGGACATCAATTGCTAGGATTGTCATATGGCATTGATACGTATAAAATGCACAATGGGCATCGAGGGATAAATCATCCAGTGAAAAATATGATGACTGGTAAATGTGAGATTACTACACAAAATCATGGCTTCGGATTAAAACCTGATGCAATAAAGGATAAACATGATTTGGTAGACATTACACACATGAATCTAAATGATGATACTATCGAAGGAATTCGATCAAAGAATAAAAAAGCATTTAGCGTTCAATATCACCCTGAGGCAGCTCCTGGCCCTCATGATTCAAGATACTTGTTCGATGAATTTATTCAATTAATGAAAGACAATAAATAATATGTCCATAATAACAGATGTTTTTGCTAGACAAATCTTAGACTCCAGAGGTAATCCAACCGTAGAAGTTGAAATCATAACTGAAAATGATTGTATTGGAAGAGCAGCTGTTCCTTCTGGTGCTTCTACTGGAAAGTATGAAGCTGTCGAATTACGAGATGGTGATAAAAGTAGGTACCTAGGAAAAGGAGTACTTAAAGCTTGTTCCAATGTTGAAGAAATAATTCGTGATCATTTGATTGGTGAATTAGTAACGGAACAGGTTTATTTGGACAATTTAATGCGAGAAATTGATAACACAGCTAATAAGTCAGTTCTAGGGGCCAATGCGATCCTTGGTGTATCTTTGGCTATTGCTAAAGCAGCAGCTGAAGAAACAGCTCAACCTTTATATAGATATGTTGGTGGCGTTAGCGCTGTAACGATGCCGGTACCTATGATGAATATTCTAAATGGGGGAAGCCACGCCGATAATAGTATCGATTTTCAAGAATTTATGATTATTCCAACAGGCGCAGAAACCTTCTCGGAAGGCCTTCGAATGGGGGTGGAGACATTTCATCATTTAAAGAATGTCCTAAAATCTAAAAACTACTCTACTAATGTAGGAGATGAAGGTGGATTTGCACCTAATATAGCATCAAATGAAGAGGCAATCCAGATCGTTCTGCAAGCTATTGAAGCTGCGGGATACAGACCTGGCGAGGATATTTTTATAGCCATGGATGCAGCTAGCTCAGAGTTTTATCTAGCTGACGAAAAAGTGTATCATTTCCATAAATCGACAGGGGATAAATTAACCGGAGAACAAATGGTTGCTTACTGGGAAGATTGGATCTCAAAATATCCTATTGTTTCGATTGAGGATGGATTAGATGAAGATGACTGGGAACATTGGGTTATGATGAATAGTCGAGTAGGGGATAAAGTACAATTAGTCGGTGATGATCTTTTTGTCACAAATGTTGAAAGACTTTCAAAAGGGATTGAAACTGGGGCAGCTAACTCTATACTTATAAAAGTAAATCAAATAGGTAGTCTATCAGAAACAATCGATACAGTAAATTTGGCAAAGCAAAATAGCTATACTTGCGTTATGAGCCACAGATCTGGAGAAACTGAGGATACGACTATTGCTGATCTAGCTGTAGCCTTAAATACCGGCCAAATAAAAACAGGTTCTGCTTCTAGAAGTGATAGAATTGCTAAATACAACCAATTACTAAGAATAGAAGAAGAGCTGGGTGAATCAGCTATTTATCCTGGAAGTCGGGTGTTTAAAAGATAGTTTTTTAATTTTACACAAAATTAGATCGTTATGAGTATTCAAAGGAATTGGATTCATTTCGACCAACTGAGAAAATTTAAGATTAATAGGTATACGATTGCCATCGCATGCTTTATTGTTTGGATTGCTTTTTTTGATAGGCACAATTTAATCAACCAATTTAAATTGGGTCAAACTATTCAAGAGTTGAATGATGAGAAAGGGGCATATAACGAACAGTACGAAATGGCGGTACAAGCAAAAGAAGACTTATTAAAAGACAAGGAAAAATATGCTCGGGAACATCATAATTTTATGAAAGAAGGCGAAGAGCTATTTATTATCAAAAAATAAGAATGAGCGTTTTAGTAGGTAAAGATTCAAAGATTATTGTTCAAGGATTTACTGGAAAGGAAGGCACTTTCCATTCGGAACAAATGATCGAATATGGAACGAATATAGTAGGTGGTGTTACTCCTGGTAAAGGTGGTAGTGAACATCTAGGAAAGCCTGTTTTTAACACCGTATCAGAAGCGGTAGAAAAAACAGCAGCGAATACAAGTATTATTTTCGTCCCTCCGCGTTTTGCAGCTGACGCAATCATGGAGTCTGCAGATGCAGGAGTAGATCTTATTGTTTGCATCACAGAAGGAATTCCTGTTCAAGACATGGTGAAAGTAAAAGCCTATATCTCGGAAAGGGATGTCAGACTAGTAGGTCCAAATTGTCCAGGTGTAATCACACCAGGTGAAGCTAAATTGGGAATCATGCCTGGGTTTATTCATAAGCCAGGTAGAATTGGTATAGTGTCAAGATCCGGCACGCTTACGTACGAAGCAGTAGATCAAGTGACAAAGGCAGGTATGGGCCAATCTACTTGTATTGGTATTGGAGGTGACCCTATTCCTGGAACCACAACAAAAGAAGCAGTCCAGCTTCTTATGGAAGATCCCGATACAGATGGTATTATTATGATTGGTGAAATTGGAGGTAATATGGAAGCAGACGCAGCCAGATGGATTAAAGAAAATGGAACCAAACCTGTCGTCGGATTTATCGCAGGACAAACAGCTCCTCCTGGACGAACAATGGGGCATGCAGGTGCTATCATTGGAGGTAAAGACGATACAGCAGAGGCAAAGATGAAAATTATGCGTGAGTGTGGAATACATGTTGTCGAATCGCCGGCCTCTATTGGTATTACAATGAAGAATGCCTTAGAAAATTGATCATCACAGAACTCAATTATATAGTAAAGGAATACCATACGGTGTTCCTTTTTTATTTTCATAAACCTCGGTAACGACAATCGGTAGTATAAAAATTGTAATACGACGCTAAGATGGTTAATTTGTCGACGAACCATGATGATCACATTGTTCACTTCAAAACCATTAGTATGAAAACCATCATTACTATTTCTATTCTTTTCTTTCTTTTTAACCCTTTACATACACAGCTTAAATTCTCAAAACTTGCTAATAGTGAGATTACAGTAAATATTAGCAATGGTAACTTTTTATTCACATCAGCAGATGGACATGCTGGCTATACACTTACACCTCTAGGAGAAATAAGTCCAGCTACCACATTTACTTCATCAATGTGGTTAGGCGCGTTGGATCCAGCAGGTAACTTAATACTAAGTGCTGACGCATATAATAATAGCGTAGTAAGCACTAAGAGCGGTCCTATAGACATGAATACCGGCGATATTTATCAAGGACTTGAAGAAGTGTTTGACCGTTTTTTTGAAACTAGTCAATTTGATATTAATAAGCTGCAAGAAGATCTTGAAGACGGCATTCTTGATGAAGAAGTTCCACAAAGTTTGAAAGAGTGGCCAGCTTTAGGAAATCCTTACTTCGAAGATATTTTTGGGTACGCATTACCAGTCGAACCAGGTGTAGGTTTTGCTCCTTTTTTTGATGTAAATGCTAATGGCCTCTATGAACCCCAATTGGGAGATTATCCTGAAATAAAAGGAGCGCACCAAGCTATTTTTTATATATACAGTTTTCTAGAAACCAACCAAACACAATCACCACCGATTGAGACTGAAGTGCGTGTACTTGCACGGATCTACGAAGATGTTTCCTCAAACATAAAACGAACCGTATTTTTTGATTATGAATTACGCCAAGCGCAATTATTCCAACTAAATGATTATTACATTTCCATGTTCATTGATCCAGATTTAGGCTGTTTTACCGATGATTACATGGGCTATAACCAAGACTGTGAGTTTGCATATGTATATAATCAAGATGTAATGGATGGCGACAGCGGCTGTCAATGTCCAGCAAATATTTCGACCTTCTGCGAGGATCCACCTATCATGGCGTATGCTTTTTTGAACAAACCTACAATAGACGGTAATCCAAATAGTGATGAAATTGAAACATCTGGGTTTATGACATTTAATGCTTCTAATCCTACAACGGATTTACCGACTATTGGCGAACAGTTTTATAACCTAATGAAAAATAGTTGGGCAGATGGTACACCCTTAACATATGGTGGCAATGGTTACAATCCAGGTTCAGAGGATTTTACAAATTATTGTTTTCCGGGTAACCCTAGCATTGATGATGAATGGAGCATGTGTTCTGAAGATCAACCCCAAATTGATCGAAGAGGCTTGCTAAATATGGGACCCTTTGATTTACCTCCAGGTGCAGTTGTTCGTTTCAGCTTTGCTGCTTTTTCGATATTTGATGTAGATTTACCATGTCCTGATATAGAAGAAACGATCTCTACTGTTTGCGATGAGATTAAAGATTTTGAAGGCAGCGTCAGCTCTTCGGTATCTGATATTCATGATCAGGCGGTCCAATGTGATGGGATGGAAGTTCAACAAAAGGGTGGACTCATTCAATTGACGAGCATAGAAAATGATGGTTTTAACTATGTTGAACTCTATGAATTAAATGGCAAATTATTGCGTAGAGTAAAGCTATCAAAAGATAATACCGTGGAATTAGAAAGTCCTTTGAATTCTGGAATTTATGTGCTAAGACTCGTTGGGAATGATAATAATTACTGTTCTCGAAAAATATATTTACGACAGAACTAATGGACAAGGGCAACTATTTTATTAAGTAGTTGCCTTTATTCTTTTACCAAAAAATTTCTTACTAACGACTAGTAAACCAAATGATTCGCAATCTTCTTTGGTTTGAACAGCATGATGCGCTCCATGAGCACGAAGAATCGCTTTAGAGTATTTACTTTCTAATTGCCTAAACCACTTAAATCTCTGGTGTATATATACATCGTGGATTAAAAAATATATTAGACCGTAGATAGATATGCCTATTCCTATGAATAGAGCCCATCGATATTCAAGATAAAGGGACCCAATAGCATAACATGATGCACTAGGTATAGCAAAGACTAGAAAGAATAAATCATTTTTTTCAAAGAATCCTTCTTTTTCATGATGCGGTTTGTGATGATCTTCATGCCAAATCCACAACAATCCATGCATTATATATTTATGAGCAAACCAAGCGACAAACTCCATCCCAATGACACTAAAAAGAACGATTAATACTGGATGCATGGTCAATTATTTGTTTTATTAAAAACGAATGTATAAAAATAATGTTCAGAAGAAATATAAAAATTAACGTATTAAACTCAAGTGTGGAATAAAATTTGATTTTTTAATAGTTAAACTAGTAGATTGGAGATATACCAATGGCTTGTACCGTTGATATCTGTGGCATATGTGACCCGGGTAGTCATTCAATATCGTAAAAGGCGTAGACTTTTTACGAGCACTATCTTTTGGGTTTTATTTTGGTCTGCGTTAACAGCCTTAGCTTTTCTTCCCAATGAAATTTCAGTTCCTGTAGCCAGATTATTAGGTATTAAAAGCAATGTAAATGCTATTATCTTTGTAGCATTAGGTTTTATGTTTTCTATTGTCTTTTATTTATCTGCTGTTGTTGAGAAGCTTGAATCTCAAATAACAGAACTTGTTCGGAAAATTGCATTAGACAAAGAAGAAGAAACTACTTCTGAAAAGGAATAATGAAGATTTTATTTGTATTGGAGAATTTTTATCCCAAGATAGGTGGGGTTGAAACCTTATTCTTCAATCTAGCAAAACAACTTGCCAATAATGGTCATAGTATTACCGTACTCACTTCTGGCCTAGTTAAGGATAATATAACAGAGGAAACGATTGAAGGCATTCGAATTGTACGAACAAAATGGTCTAGCAGATATGCATTCACATTCCTAAGTGTTTTCAAAGCCACTCGATTAGCTAAGTCAGCGGATATAATTCATACGACATCTTATAATGCGGCAATACCAGCTCGTTTTGCTTCTTGGATAACAAGTAAACCTTGCATCATTACCTTTCATGAATATTGGTCGGATTTATGGTTTTCACTACCCTCAATGGGATACATTAGTGCATGGATGCACTTCCTTTTTGAACGCGTAATCGCAAAGCTGAAGTTCGCAAAAGTTGTTGCCGTATCTAATTATACATACAAGGCTTTGCAAAAAGCAGGATTACCCAATCAACGACTGGCAATGATTTACAATGGAGTAGATTATAGTGAATATGCACCAACATCAGAATATGGTGATAGGTATTTGTTTTATGGAAGGGTAGGGATATCTAAGGGTTTAGATTTGCTTATTGATGGACTAGCCATTCTCAAAGCTCAAAAGTGTCATGTGGAATTAGACATGATAATCCCTAATGACCATTCTGAACATAACCAGATATCTCAAATGCTGAAGTTAAAAGGCATATCTAATATGGTCCGAATAATGGATCAGTTACCGTATGATCAATTAAAGCAAAAGATCAAATCAGCAAAAGCTGTAGTGATACCCAGCTATTCTGAAGGATTTTGCTTTGTAGCCGTTGAGAGCATTGCCTTAGGGCAACGAATTATATCTTCGAATCGAGGAGCTTTAAAAGAAGTGGTTTCTGGTCAGTTCAATACTATGGAAGATTTCTCAGCTGAATCACTAGCAGAAGCTTTTAGTAAAGCAGAGGCAGGCAAATGGCAAAATAGAGAGGTAAAAGAATTTCATCTGAATGATAGTATAAATGATTATATAAGATTGTATAAAGAAATCATAGCACGATGAAAAAACTCGCCTTTTATGGAGACTCTCTTGTCTATCAGTACGCGGGCATTCGAAACTATAACTGGGACCTGTTAGTAAGCCTGTCAAAAGCTTTTGATACTACAGTCCTACTCCCAAGCCAACTAGAACAAAATCTAATAGATGCTGAAACTAAAATCCTCCCAGAAACATCCTTCCTGCATAAAGGACGCTTCAGAGCATTCGGAACAATACCTAAATTCGTAAATAATGAATCCTTTGAAATTGCTATCGAGCCTGCTCATTTTGGCCCATTTAGATTAAAGCCTAGCATAACGAGAGTTACCGTAATACATGACCTGACGCCTATAAATTTTCCTTCTTTTCACCCCCTGACCTCCGTGTTTGCTCATAAATTACTTTTGAAAAGTGTATTAGCAGGGTCAGATTATATTATTGTAAATAGTCAAACTACCAAGAATGAGCTTATTGAATACGAAAGTTCATCTCAGGAAAAAATCATTGTATTTTATCCGAACATTCCAATAAGCAGGGAAAGAGGATCCTTTAATGAGGCCAATAATCAAGATCTTTATTTCGTGAGTATAGGGACATTGGAACCCAGAAAAAATTATGCATTTTTCTTATCTGTTTTTAGAGAACTTAGAAAAAAAAGGCCCAATGTAAAGTGGATTATTTTAGGAAAAGCAGGATGGAAAATTAAACCTGAATTATTCATAAATGAAGAAGGAGTAGAATGGAAGGGTTTTGTTACCAATGCTGAAAAAGAAGAATATTTAAACAGGGCAATGGCCTATGTAAGTACATCTCATTATGAAGGTTTTGGTCTTCCAACATTAGAGGCTATGGCGCATGGTCTGCCTATGTTTTTAAGCGATATAAACGCTCATCGTGAAGTTACGCTAGGTAGTGTGGATTTATTAAAGCTAGATAAAGCTACATGGCTTGATGCATTGTCTAGATTTTTGAAAAACCGAGGCAAAGAAACACATTATCACACGACTCTTGCTGAGCTCCAAGAGGAAAGAAAATCACAATACCAAGAGCTTGTAAAAAAACTAAAGAATTAATCTTTTAGAATGGTTTTAGCAATCTAGCTACCATGGAAAAACCGGTAACTAAGTTTTGACCTTTTTGCATTGACGCTTTGGTATACCTAACATTTATAGGAATTTCTTTCAACCTAGCATCATTGATTTTAGCTTGCTTTATCATTTCAATACAAAACTCAAAGCCATTATAGCGCATAGACAGGTTTCTAGCGAAGTCAGCCGTCATAATCTTTATCCCAGATTGAGAATCGGAAAGATATACCCCAGTGATAAAATAGCTAATAATATTTCCAATCTTATTGTAAAAAACTCTGGACGTAGGAATCTTGTTTTTCTTCATGAATCGACTACCGATTACTATATCAATATCTTGTTCGCATATTGTTGAATACAAAGCATCCAGATCCTTAGGATCATGTTGATTGTCTGCATCAATAGTAGCAATAAGTTTAGCATTTTTCTTTAGTGCGTAAATTATGCCTGTATATGTGGATGCACCTGGTCCTAAATTAATGATGTGATTTAAGACGGTAACATTTGGGTATTGACAAGCAATTTCTTCTGTCCTGTCAATACTGCCATCGTTAATTACTACAATATTGGTAAAGCCTCTATCTAAAGTCTTACGAATCACTTCAGCTATCTGAAGTTGCTCATTCTTGGCAGGAATGATAATGAAAACTTTATCTTTTGGCAGGTTTGGCATTTGTATTTACAAAATTATAATATTTCGTATATGGCAAAAGTTCCATGATCTAATACTTTTCCAAATACATTATAAGCTACATTCTCAGTAAGCTTACCTTGCTTATCAAATGTTTTGACTCTTCTATTAGTAGCAAGTAACTTCACTTTTGGATTTTTGTATACAAATTCAATTAAGCCATTATACTTGTCAACCAATGATTGTTCTGGAGTATTATCCAAAGTCGGTGTATTCAAGTCTATGATAAGGTACTTAAATTTATTGGCTTTCAAGACATCTGCCCGTTCCTGTTTGTCAGGGAATCGCTTTTCTAAAGCTCGGAAAAAGCCAAGTTGATTGTCCATAAACACTCGTTTATGGTTATTATCAATAAAGTAAGAAAAGCTTGTTCCCACCCTATATACTAAGGCGTCATCATTTCTATTGATTTGACGTATAGTATTACTAAGGTTGTTGTAAAACATATCTAGTACCTGCTTCTCATTCTTTATACCTACCAGTTGTTGCAAGAATACAGGATTGACCATATTCTTCCCTAAAGAGGCCTTAGGGCTTGCCGGGTTAATATTTGACATACGAAGAATAAGTGCACTGCAGGTCCAAAGACCAATAACTATGTATGAGGCGATGCTAGTGTACATTGATAACGTATCCTTACTTGGATTTGGCAATAATAATACCATACAAATAACACCAAGAATCCAACCTATAAATCCGTACCAAATGATACCAGAGGAAAGTATGTACCAAAAGAAAATGTAACACAAGAATAAACCAGAAAGTAAGAAAATATACCAACGACTCTTCTTATTAAAACCGAAATAAAGCAATGAAGCAAAACCAATAAATAATAATAGAACCAATGGATAGGTTATATAATCGCTTTCCCCACTGAGGGCATCTGATATTGATTTAAATGGGGTGTATAGTGTGTTATTAAGATTATAGATGGTTTTAATTATTACTTCTCGAATTCCATCTACACTACCATCAATAGTATAGTTGGTTTGCCCTTCTTGATTGAGAATCATTCGTTTGCTAGATGGCTCAAATACAAAACCATTAGAAGTGGAAATAATAAACAGGATCAAAAGTAAAAGAGGCATTCCTATAAGTACCCACCATTTTTCCCGATAACGTATAAAAAATAGAAGAGGTAAAAGGATTAAGAATAAAAAACCAATATCAACAAAGTCACCTCGTTCATTTGTGTTCATTGTCAAATCATATGGAATGGATAGGTAACGATACATTAACGTTTCATACCCAAAATACCGTTGAATTTCTTCTCGCTTTGCATCACCATCTTTAAGTGTCTGTTGAGATTGGCCTAAATGAGGCACAAGCAAAATACTGAGCCATATGATACAGATGGCAATAGATGTAAGCTTGTTATATTTTGGACTTCGAATCACTTTTTCTTGGATTGGTTATATGTTTTAACCATAGTTTTCATATTGATACCAGGTCCGGCAGATTTTCCAATTAGAAGTTTGCTAGGGCTTAATGATTTCGTTTCAATGTAATTTTTACCTATCCATGGACTCATCATTAACAAAAGAACAATACTGTAAATGGAAGCATGCTTAACCAAGGTAATCCCCTTTGGTAAATCACGGAACCACAAAAAAATCAGACCAATCCCGCCTACGCCTGTTAACACCCATTTTACACTATCCATACTCAAATGGTATTCACGCAGACCGCTTATGGCATCGAAATCCCCTATGATAGTTATACCCATGAGAAACATAAACATGAAAAGGAATCCTAAATACCTATAATAAATAGTCCAAACGATAACGGCGAAGCTGAAAACCAAATATAGATTTATCACTTTTATACTTGTGGCAAAACCGCACATAACTCCAAATAGAATTAAAAAGCGAATCCAATCTGTTCTTGCAAGCTGTGTTTGCTCATTTTTAGCAATGGACTTGTGTAACTTGATGAAGTCAAATAATACAAGAATGCTCGCGATTTGAAAAATTAAAAGTCCAAAGTCTACTTTCAATTCAATAAACATATGATTAGCAACAGCTGGAATCATAGATACGAGCATAAGCACCAAAAGGGCTCTATTCTTAGTCAAATTAAGGTGATGTGTGCATAATTCATACAGACCCAGTAAGCAAATTATAAATGAACTAAAGGAAAGCATCAGCGTCACATAACTACTCTTAAAAACAACAAATCCTAAAGAAAGGTATAAAGACCAAGGGTAGGGCTGAAACCCTTCTATTAAACCTTGGTTTTGTTCTAACAAACTGCAAATGTTGATATAATAATTTCTGGAGTCAAAGCCTCCTGGAAAAGGAGCTAAATTGGTAACAAAGTTAATAGCCAAGAAGAAGAGAAGTATAGTAAAAAAGAGGCTTCCTGACCAGTGATCGGTTTTCTTTGAAAATAGGCTAGCGTTAAACAAATTTGAAAATGTCCCGCCTAAGTCTTTATAAGATAGAGCAAAAGGCACAAGAAGGAAAGGCAAAACTATCCAAATATTTAGTAAGCCAACAGCAGCTATTAGCAACAAGAAAGTACATTGGACAACCAAGCCAAAACTAGTCTCTAGAAAAACTGAGTTCGTTTTAATTAAAGCTTGTTTGATGGTTTTATTAATCCATCTTCCTGTGAAGAAAGCGGATAACCAACAAAAGGCGCAAGCTATGATTACACCTATTGATTTGAATAAAGCAATAAAAAGATAACTGGCATTGGCTTTAATACCACCAAATTCAAAATTTGCCCAAATTATTGAAGCAATAAAAAATAAGAATAGGGTAATGGAGTGCCATACTTTCCATCTGCCACCGAATGGTACAGACTTTTGATTACTACTTAAAAAGCTAATCGCACTAGCGGTTAGTAAAAAAAGGCTTAAAAGACCCGGAAATTTGAAGTGCTCGAAAGCCATGCTGTGCAAGAAATGTTTATTCGCATAGTCGAGCATGATTAACGTAGCCCAGAATACAGCAAAAACAACAACAAACGCTTTCTTCATTACACAATAGTTGGTTCTAAACTCTACACAATTCTGTGACACTAAAGGTAGTAAATTAGCCGTACGGCAAGCTAATTAAAAACCATTATTCTACATATAAGGATAATCCTTTTAAATAGTGTCCTTCTGGACAATAGATATTAACTGGATGGTCTGCTCCTTGGCTGAAGTATTTTAGTATTTGGATGTTTCTACCCGATATAATAGCGGCAGATCGAATGGTGTTTTCGAACAGATAAGGGTCTATTACTTGTGAACATGAGAATGTTAATAATCGGCCGCCTGGTTTTACTAAGCGCAATGCTGCAACATTTAGTCTTTGATACGCTTTGACTGCATTGTGTTTCTTTTTTTGACTCTTTGCAAATGCAGGTGGATCTACTATCATGATGTCAGTCGGTTCTAATGTATTATTCTCCAATATTTTCATTACATCCGCTACTAAAAACTCATGGTTTTCATTTTGATTATTAAGGGCTGCGTTTTTTTTGGATTGAGCAATAGCCTCATCTGATATATCTACGGATGTTACCTTGGTGGCTCCACCTCTATGTGCATATATACTAAAGGCGCCAGTATAGCAAAACAAATTGCAAACATCCTTGCCCATGCTAATAGATTGTACATAAGATCTATTATCTCTTTGATCTAAGAAAAAACCAGTTTTTTGGCCTGAATGTACATTAACACAAAAGTCTAAATCGTTTTCCTTTATTATTACTTCAGGTTCAATGGCCTTTTGTGGTGCTATATCATTGGATTCCCAGGTCCCTACTATTCTTTCATGAATACTATAAGGAAGCCCATCCATTGTTTTCTCAATCCCTGCTAAAACCATGGATCGTAATGCGTAAATTCCTTCATTATGATATTGGACAACAATAGTAGTATCATATACATCAATAATAAGCCCAGGAATATTATCTCCTTCACCATGAATCCATCTAAAGGCATTTGTACGTTTAGTATGGACGCCCCATGAAGTTCTTTTTTGATATGCCTTTGCCAGTAATTTAGACCAGAACGATATATCAATAGCCTGATCTTCAAAACTTATAATCCGAATACTTATAGAACTATCAGTATAATAGCCAATGCCACAAAAAAGACCATTAGCATTGCATACTCGGACAAGACTTCCTGCATTAACCGAGGAAGGTATATTTGCGATAGCTCCAGAAAACACCCAAGGGTGATATCTACGGATTGGTTTTTCCTTGCCTCTTTTCAGTGTTACATCTACCATAAAATAAACAAATAATATTTTTTTTTAATATATATGTGCTAAGTTTAAAATACTTTATATATTTGCATTAATTGTAATGGGACTTTTTAGTCTAATTACATTCCAAAACCGAACACAAACATACCCATCCCGCAGTAAACGCGAGCCAATGCTTGGCTCATAAGTTTTACAATTAATAACTAAGGTTTAAAATGAGGAAACTAACGCTTACACTTTTAAGGTATGTATGTACTTTATCAATAGTGATCCTATCTTGTACTATTTCACAAGAGCTCTCAGCTCAGTGTGATAGTGGCACATTAAGCGGATCTGTATTCGAGGATTATAATGCAGATGGAAATAATGTGGGAGAACCGGGACTCGGTAATGTCTTGGTGTCAATCTTTGATTTCGAAAATAATCTTATCAGTCAAACTATTACCTCCGGTAATGGTGATTTCTCATTTACAGGATTAGTAGATGGTGATGAATATCGGATTGAGTTTGATTATGCTTCGGATTACAATGTTACATTTCAGGGAGGTAATAGTGGCACTGAAATCCAATTTGGTGAAGTACCTTTTTGTGATGTCACTTTAGGTTTGTCCTTGGCGCCAGAGCTATGTGATAACGATCCTGATATTTTTCTTACTTGCTTCGCTAATGAAATAGGAGGCGCAGGAGCTGATGCTTCTACTATAGTAGGAGTAAATTATGGTTTTACCAGTGGTTCCAGTGTAAGAGTTTTAGCAGATAAAAATGAAACAGGTTCCATATGGGGTCTTGCTTATGATAAGACAGCAAGTACTTTGTATAGTGCAGCATTTGTAAAACAACATGCTGCATTAACCAATGATGGGCATGATGCAATATTTGTAACTAATAATGTATCTGGATCCGCTTCTACAAGCTTATTTACTACGCTTTCATCTTTGGGACAACCTTCAGGTGTATTAACTACTACGGATGTATTAGATTGTGAATACAGCAAACAAGTTGGTAAGATAGGGTTAGGTGGCTTGGTTTTATCACCAGATAAGCAGTATCTCTATGTGGCTAATTTGTTTAATAATACAGTGGTGAAGATAGATGTTGCAAATCCAACAGCAGCTACAACACAAAGCTTCAATGTGCCAACAAGCTGTGCAGATGAGAGAATATTTGCATTAGAAATGTATAATGGTAAATTATACATTGGTGCTACTTGTACAGCAGAAAGTACGCAGTCTTCATTAAATTCTGAGGCCTTGGTTTATGAGATGAATTTAGCTAGCAATACGATCAATTTAGTATTCAGAACTAATGAGATTAAAGGTTATTGGCAAAATGACCCAGCTAGTTTCCAAACAGGCCAATGGTTGACCGATTTAGGTTTCAGTGATGAAGGTTTTATGATTCTAGGTTTAAGCGATAGGCTGGGCCATACATATTGTAACCTTTCAAATGATAGCCGATTGGATCAGCAGTTTGGTGATATTTTGGTGGCATGGAACAACAATGGTACTTGGACTTTAGAAAGTAACGGATCAGCAGGCGCATATTCAGGTTCAGGTGTTGGCAACGGTCAAGGACCTGGTGGAGGTGAGTTTTTTGGCGATGATTATTGGATTACAAATCCAAACTATCACCCTGAAGTAAATCTAGGTAGCTTTTATATCCATCCAAATACTGGACAGATCGTTACGGCTGTTTTTGATCCTATAACTGATTCTTATTCAGGAGGTTTACATAGATACCGAACCGATAATGGAGATAAAGTCTCAGCCATTCAGCTATACAGAAGAGATCCTTTGACGAACTTTGGTAAGGCAAGTGGCTTTGGTAATATAATTGGTGCTTGCGATCCTGCAGAAATAGAAATTGGAAACTTTGTGTGGGAAGATGACAATGGGAATGGTGTTCAAGATGGAGCTGAAGCTCCTTTAGAAGATGTAACGGTTCTTATTTACGATGAATCGTGCAATGTGATTGGTCAGACCCAAACCGATGAAAAAGGTAATTACTACTTTAATAATAGTAATGTCGATGTTGATGGAGATGGCGTTTTTGATGGCTTAAGCAAAGATGCTTGCTATTACATAACCTTGGATTATTCCAATTATGATGATATTGCAAAACTATATTCTTTTGGCGATGATTTTTATATCATTACACAAAATGTAGCAGGAAGCAGAACAAATTCGGATTATGTAGAGGTCGAGGATGTTTGTCCATTATTAGATGGAAAACATGCTATTAAAGTAACAACAACGGATATAGTTTCTACAGACTATACGTTTGATATTGGCTTAAAATTACCAGAAATCTTTGATCTTGCTTTGAAGAAAATCCTAGTCGGAAACTTATATAAGCGTTTAGGAGATACAGCAACATTCGAGATTTCGATATATAATCAAGGTGAGGTTATAGCAGAAGAAGTAACCATTACAGATTATATTCCTGATGGATTAATTTTTGATCCTAGTCTGAATCCAGATTGGGTTCATGACCCATCAACAAGTTCAGCGAAAACTAAATATGAAAATTTATTATTCCCGAATAACAGCACCAATGTCTACATAAACTTGATCGTTTCTACGGCAAGGGCATTTGAAGACTATGTAAACAGAGCTGAAATCTCTGGAGCGATCGATTATTTTGGTGACCCTGGGCAAGACATCGATTCTGTGCCTGATGATGACAATACTAATGACAATGGAGGTGTTGTAACGTCTATTACAGATGATTTATTGACTGGAAATGGTACTGATGATGAAGATGACGAAGATCCAGCACGGGTTTTAATCCTAGATTTGGCCTTGCGAAAATTAGTAGTAGGAAGTGATATAGTTAAAGCGGGTGATGAAGTAACTTTTGATATTATTGTATTCAATCAAGGGTTTGTAGATGTAGAAGAGTTTTACATTGCAGATTATCTAAACCCTAACTTTGAATTTGTTGCAGCATCAAACCCAGGTTGGGTAAATAATAGCGGTATACTAGAATATCACCATACAAGTACATTGGCATTTGGTGATAACATTTCTATTCCAATAACGCTAAAAGTAAATGACGATTATACTGAAGGACCATTGTATAATTATGCAGAGGTGTCTACTTTCGGCATAAATGATCCTGCAGGTATGAATATTGATTTTGATTCAACACCTGATAGTGATGAGTCAAATGATCAAGGAGCAAATCCTGATGATATAACAGATAATTTAATTTCAGATCACAACGAGATTGATGAGGACGATCATGATGTGGCCATAGTTTTTACTAGTTATTTCGATTTGGCATTAACCAAGTCATCTGAACAAAAAATATTTGAAGTAGGTGATATAGTTGAATTTGATATTAACATAACAAATCAAGGAAGTATCCCAGCGAATAATATCAGAGTGGTAGATTATCTACCTTCGGGTACGGCATTGGTTGATGACAATTGGAGTCTAGTAGGCGGCAATGCCGTCAGAAACATTGTAATTCCAGGAGGGTTGCAGCCTTACCAAACCTTCCACACTACCATTGAGTTAGAAGTTTTACCAAGCTATAATGGTATCATATTGGTAAACTTTGCAGAAATAGCCTATGCTGAAGATAATGATGGGAATGACTTATCAAATTTTGATATTGATTCAAGTCCAGATGCTAACAATTCAAATGATATGGGAGGTCAACCAGGATCTTCGTTTGATGACTTCTTAATGGGTAACGGAACAGATGATGAAGATGACCATGATCCTGCTGCATTATATACAGTGTTAGTCGATATAACAGATCCTTGTGAATGCTTAGGAAATGCGACAGAGGCAGGTAATGGCCAATTTTCAGAAGAAATTACAATAACAGCACCTAGTGATCAAACATGGTTTGTAGTGCAAGCCATTGGGTTTTATGACCTCACTAGCCCTGCACCTCCAGCACCTCCAATTCCATACCTGACAGGTTCAGCAAATCCAATTGCTGAGTTTCCTAATGGAGATGGCACGAGCAGATACGTGTTACAAGGTATTCATATAGATGGTGAAGGATTTACCATTCAGTTTTCCAACTTAGATGGATATTTTGCCTTGTTCGAATCAGAAGGTTGTGAATATGACGATTCTCCAGTTGATAACTTTGGTGTAAGCTCTGTTTGTGTAAATTCTGAAGCAGATTATGCAGTGGAAGCGGTTCCAGGTTGTACATACACTTGGACATTACCTGATGGTGGTGGATCTTTCGTAGGCCCTAATACTGGCAATATGGTAACCGTAGCTTGGGGTGCATTAATTGGTGACTACAATGTAGTAGCAACCCCTTCTTGTGGTGCTATAGGTTGTGTTTCACCGGGTTCATTAAATGTATCAGTGGGTGCGGTTGACGGAGCCATTTCATGTTTGCATAATGTGAATATTTCCTTGGGTCAAGATTGTGAGACAGAAGTTACTCCCGAAACTATCCTAGCAGGAAATCCTACGACTAACGCATCATACGGAATCATGTTAACGGATGCACATGGAAATGCTAGACCAGATAACTATGTAGATCTATCTGATATCGGAGAAAGCTTAATGGCTAAACTCATAGATGGATGTTCAGGTAATTCTTGTTGGGCTAATATCACCGTTGAGGATAAATTGCCTCCTGTGGTTGATTGCTCAGACATAGTAGTTCCATGCTACGCAGTAGATACGTATGAGCCTATTCATTATGATAATTGTACAGATGCTACCGTAGAGCTACTTGAAGAGACCGTTACACCTCTTCATTGTGAGCCAGAATATATTAAAGAAGTAACAAGAACATACCAAGCTTGGGATGCATTTGGAAATACTTCTGAACCTTGCAGTCAACTTATAAGAGTTAAAAGGCTTGATTTCGATTTGATCGAGTTACCAGATGATTTTGAAGTGGAAGATGAATCTCACTTGATTTGTTCAGAAGTGATGTATGATGAAGATGGCTATCCGAGTTTAGAGCAAACAGGTGTCCCTACAATTTATGGTGAGCCTATATATCCAGATTTTGACTTCTACTGTAATGCAGCCGTTGAGGTAAGTACAGTATTGGTAAATGAGGATGGTTGTGTTCGAAAATATATGCGAACATGGACTATTTACGAGGCATGGTGTACGGTAGGTGTCATTGAAGAATATACACAAGTAATAGAGGTAGCTGATTTCGAAGATCCTACAATTGTATGTCCAGAAGGGATGGAAGTATATACTAGCGGCAATACGTGTTCAGCTGAAATAGAATTTGAAGCGCCAACCGTTTCTGATGATTGCTCATCGATTCTAGATATAGATATTAACTACCCAGGTGGGTTCATAAATAATTGGACTAATGAAACTATAACATTAGAGCCAGGAACACATGCCATCACATATACTGTATATGATGCATGTTTAAATAGCGCTAGCTGCTCTATTAATATTGAAGTTGTAGATGCAACACCTCCGGTTGCGGTTTGTGATGAATTTACAGTAGTTAGTTTAAATAGTACAGGCATGGTTAAAGTGCCAGCAGCTGCATTCGATGATGGTAGTTTTGATGATTGTTATCTCACTACCTATCTAGCAAGAAGAATGGATAATGATAGTTGTGATTGTAATATTCCAACATTCTCTGATCTAACCTATTTGGGCGATCATAATGGACATTACTATTACTTATCTCAAGAGCCAAGAAGTGCACAAGCAGCTACTAGATTAGCAGAAGCGTATGGCGGTTATTTGGCATGGATTGACAATGCAGAAGAAAATGATTGGCTACATGCACAGGTTAATGATATGATGGCCACTGATTATTTAATCGGTCTTTCTGATGCATCACACGAAGGTGATTTCAGATGGCCAGGACATAATCTAGTGAATTATACAAATTGGGCACCATCAGAGCCATCAACTATTGGAGATTATGTTGTGCATCAAGAGTCTAATGATTGGGCTGTAATTAATGAATTTGAAGATGAATATTATTTCGTAGTTGAAATTACAGATATCTGTGGATGGAGCGAATATGTTCAATTCTGTTGCTCAGATGCAGGACATGAGCATATGGTTGGCTTTAGAGTAATGGATAAGTCAGGCTTTTATAATAACTGCATGGTAAATGCAGAAATTCAAGATAAAGTATCTCCAGAAGTAGTGTGTCCTCCGAATCAAGATGTAGAATGTGGAGATTTCATAAACTTTGATGATCTCACATCTCAATTTGGAATGGCTACAGCTACGGATGCTTGCGGTGCAGAAGTCACATATGTTGAAGAGGTGAATATTGACCAATGTAATGTTGGAACCATTGAAATAATATTTACAGCATCAGATTCTGTGAATTCTTCAACATGTACGCAGCTAATTACAATAAGTAATTCAGATCCATTTGGATTAAGCGATATCACATGGCCAAGAGATACAAGCTTTACTAGCACATGTACGTCTACTGAGTTACATCCATCAAACCTGGATACATTATACAGCTATCCTGTGTTGGATGATGATGCATGTGATTTCGTCGGTAGAACGTTTACAGATGAAGTGTTCTCGTTTGACGATTCAGGAGTCGCTTGTTTCAAAATTTTGAGAACATGGACAGTTATAGATTGGTGTCAAGTGGATCAAGATCCAAGTTTTGAACCTTGGACCTATCATCAAACATTTAAGATTAACAACTTTATGGCTCCGACCATTTCTACGGTAGCACCTCCAGATACTATTTGTTCATTTGATCAAGATTGTGGTGATGAATTATTAGACTTCAGTTTTACTTTCGGAGACGATTGTACACCAGCAAGTTCATTGCAATGGAGTTATACTATTGATACTAACTCTGTATTCTTTGTTGCAGATAGTGGTGCGGGTAGCATGCTAGATATTATGGCAAGTTTCCCATTAGGAGAGCATAGTGTAGTTGTAAATGTAGAAGACATGTGTGGAAATGTTGCTGATACATCCTTCACATTTGTTTTGTCAAATTGTAAAAACCCAACTGCGTACTGTGTGGATGGACTTGCAGTGGCTTTAACGTGTATGGATTTAGATAATGATGGTACAGTAGATGCTGAGATGGCTACTATATATCCATACATGATTGATGCCGGCAGTGAAGCGGCTTGTGATCAAGACTTTGAGATTTACTTTGAAGGTGATTTAGATTCCTTAGTATTTGACTGTTCGAATAAAGGCACTGAAATAGTAACCTTAGTAGTCGAAGATGAAAATGGAAATACAAGTGAATGTCATGTTGAGGTAGAAGTTCAAGATAATGATAATGGATGCCAGATTTGTAAAGAATTTGATTTAGCCTTATTCAAAACGTATGTAAGCCCATCTCCAATTACAGGTTATGATGTACCACATACGTATCAGATAAATGTGATTAACCAAGGGCTAGAAACAGCTTACAATGTATCTGTTTCAGATTACATTCCAGAAGGGTATGCATTTATTGACGGTGTAAACCCTGGCTGGACGATTGATGCTACAGGCGATTTGGCAACGTATATGGTTCCTGATTCTATTGTTCCGGGTCAGACAGTTAGTTTCAACATTGTACTAGACTTCTTAGCTGTAGAATTACCCGACGACAGAACGTGGTACAATGAAGCCGAGATAACAACATTTACGGATATCGATGGAATGGAATTTAGTGATGTGGATAGTGATCCAGATAACGATCCAGATAATGACAATGATGTAGAGATTGGTAGTGATGACGATAACGAAATTAATGGTGATCCTGGAGATCCAGAAGTGTCTGATGATGAAGATGATAATGATGTAGCAGGTCCTAATTTCATAGATTTAGCATTGCGTAAAACCATTGCTGAAGAACAAGAAGAGCCATACAGCTATGGTGATATTATCACTTTCAATATAGAAGTAATAAATCAAGGTGCTGAAACAGTAGATTCGTACACTGTTACAGACTATCTGCCATGCGGATTCAGTTTTATAGGTCCTCCTGCTACTTGGGCTCCAAGTGGTGATAATCTAACGACTACGGTAACTGATCCTATAGCACCAGGTGAAATTGATACATTAACTATAATTGTTTCTGTGGTCCAATGTACTGATGAAGGCGCATACAGAAACATTGCGGAAATTAGCACGGATGATGGAGATGATATAGATAGTACTACTGATGATGATCCTGACAATGATCCTGAAGAAGATGACGAGGTAAATGATCCAGATGATGAAGATGATCATGATCCAGAGGAAATAGAAATTTATGACCTTGCATTGATAAAGACAATTGTATCTGAAGGTCCTTTTGGTCCAGGTGACGATGTTACATTTGAGATTTTGGTAATTAATCAAGGTAACGTTTTAGCTTCTGATATAACGGTAACAGATTATATTCCAGATGATATGACTCTTACTATTGGAAATACTGATTTCTTTAATGATTTGAGTAATCCTGGAACTGCTGCTGCCTTTGTTCAGAATCTAGCAGCTGGCGATACAGCAACCTTAAGTATCACATTAACTATCGACGATGATTTTATGGGAGATAGTATCACCAATTGGGCAGAGATTAGTGAAGATGATGGTGAAGATGCAGATAGTGATCCTGATGCTGATAATGGCGAGGAAACAGAAAGTCCAGAAGATGACACAGTCAATAATGAAAATGATGACGAAGATGATCATGATCCAGCAGTGGTCGATGTAGAGCAAATCTATGACCTTGCCTTGTCAAAGATATTAACGACCACAGGGATGCCGCAACCAGGCGAAGATGTGTCATTCCAAGTAATTGTAGAAAATCAAGGAACTCTGGATGCTAGTAATGTTGAGATTACCGATTATATCCCAGCAGGGACAAGCCTGGCGGGAGGTGACTTTGTTACTGATCCAACAGATGCTAGTCAGGCTGTTGCAACCATAGGTTCACTACCTGCTGGCGCAACTGTAACATTAGATATTACCTTAAATATTAATCTTGATTTTGCAGGTTCTAGCTTTACTAACTGGGCTGAAATTAGTGCAGATGATGGTGATGATATAGATAGTACTCCTAATGATGACAACTTTAGCGAGCCAGGGGAGACAGATGATTTATTAGATGATAATGTGGTTACGGAAGACGGTATGGATGGCGGAGATGAAGATGATCACGATCCAGCATTCGTATTGTTATGTGAAGTAGCAGTGGTAGCAACAAACAATGGTCCTATCTGTGAAGGAGAGACAGTGACCTTAATGGAAACTGGAGGCGAAGCTACATCATGGTCTTGGAGTGGTCCAAACGGTTTTACAAGTATGGATCAAAATCCTACTGTGACCATTCTGGATGCTGGTGATTATCTATATATGGTAACAATAATGGATGATGAAGGATGTATGAATGTAGCCAGCACTACGGTTACCGTTAATCCTAATCCTGAGCCTGTGCCAACAAATGATGGTCCGATCTGCTTAGGAGAAGAAATTACGGTTTCTGTTACTGGAACACCAGGATCAACATATTCATGGGCAGGTCCAGACAACTTTATGGAAACAGGTGAAATGTTTACATTGACTCCTGTTGAAACTGGATCATTCACCTTGACAGTTACTGAGACTACAACAGATGGGTGTACAGGAATGGCAGAAACTACATTGGTTGTCGATCCTTTACCTGCCATTGACGTGCCAGATTATGAAGTGTGTCCTGATGAAAACCTTACATTGGATGAACTAGCTAACGAAGCCGTAAGTTGGGAATGGTCAGGGCCAAATGGATTCTTCAGTACTTTGGAAAATCCGACTATAATGGCTCCGGTACCAGAAGGAACATACACCTTGGTGATTGAAGGAGCAAATGGCTGTACGGATACAACGATGTTTACTATATCAATAATTACTGAATTTGTTTTATCATGTGACGATGTACAAGATGTTACGGTTTGTTTCGACTTTACAGATGGCGCAGATAACAATATTGACATCAATACATTATATAGCGCTGTAGATGATTGTGGTGAGGATGTGGATGTAGAAGTGGTTGTTGACCCATTAGATCTATTGGTTCTTTGTAATGATCTAAATACCCCTAAACGTACAATTGATGTAGATTTAATGTTTGATGGACAAACATTAGAATGCCAAAGTGAAATTTGTATAGAGGTGAAAGAAGTGCCACACATGTGTCCTGATCAAAATATCATTCTAGATTGTAATGAGTTTTTAGAAAACCCAGATACTATCGCAACGATTGTTGATTACAGCGCCATTATGTGTGATGACTTTATTGATGTACTTGTTGATTCCAATGGGGTCTTTGACGAGTGTAACTTAGGGTCTATTGCATACGAATACTTTGTTGTATTTAATTTAGCAAACGACACATTACATACCTGTAATCAACTTGTCATAGTTGAATTTGATGACGATGATCTATTTACAGATCAAGACTTTGATTTTCCTCCTGATATTACATTGACGGATTGTACAAGTACAGATCCATCTGAAACAGGAGATGTAGTGATTGATGGTGAGTTTGAAGCTTGTGGACCTATAACAGTATTTTTTGAAGATACGCCAATTGAAGATGGTGATGCATGTGTTGGTATAGAAAGAAAGTGGACGGTAGTTGATTCTTGTCAATTATTAAATACAGATCCACCAACGGGTATGTTCATGCAAGTGCAAACTATAACTATTGAGGATGAAACACCTCCAATGTTAACTTGCCCTAGTGATTCATTATTGGTTGTTGAACCACCAAATTGTGATTTGATTTTTGATAATTCAGTACTTGTAGAAGATTGTACGAGCACTACTGATACATTATTTGTGACGTATACAGATTTAGACGGTGTGGTTTCAATGGATACGATTCCTGGTGGTGGTGGCATTGATACATTGCCAGGTGGTGGTGTCTATGAATACAAATTTGTCTCAATCGACCTTTGTGAAAACATGAGTATGTGTGAGTGGATGATTGAAATTCAAGGTCTTGAGCCAGATATCAAATGTCAAAAATATGTGTTATTCATAGAAGAAGACATGGAAGTAGAGGTGGATGCTGATACAGTCAATTTTGTTCTACCATGTGATAATGGAGATCCATTTGAATTCTCTTTTTCAACGGATAGTCCTGATGATGATATCTTGACATTTGATTGTAATGATATTGGTGTAACAGCGATTCCTATTTACTTCTGGCAGAGTGAAATGGTTGTGGATTCATGCTTCCCTGTTTGGGAGGTTAGAGATCCTAACGGTCATTGTAGCTCTCCATTCGCAGGAGACATCTATGGTAGGATATTAACTGAGCTAGGACTAGAAGTAGATGAGGTAGCTGTAGAACTACAAGGTTCTTCATTGCCAGATCAAATGACAAATGTGGAAGGATATTATGCCTTCAGTGATATGCCGTTTGGCGATAACTATAGAGTAATCCCGGCAAAAGATGACAATCATAATAATGGTATTTCTACCTTGGATTTAATCTTATTGCAAAACCACATTTTAGGAATAGAAGGCCTTGATTCACCTTATAAAGTAATCGCGGCGGATGTTAACAGATCTAACACTGTAACGGTACTAGACATGTTAGAAATGAGAGAATTATTATTAGAGAACATTGAAAGTTTTGGAAATAATACGAGTTGGAGATTAGTTGACGCTGATTACCAATTCATAGATAACAATAATCCATTGAATGAATCATTCGATGAATCACATCTTGTTGCACCATTTATGGCAAATACAGAAAGTAATTTTGTAGGCGTCAAAGTAGGTGACCTCAACAATACTGTTGTGGCTAATCTAAATGGAGATGCGTATCAAGAGAAACGTCTTGATCAGATTATTTCACTAAGTATTAACGATCAGAAGTTAAGCCAAGGAGAAATAATTGAGGTACCTGTGTATTATTATACTGAAGATCATGTAGAAGGATTCCAAATGGGACTTTCTTTTGATGCAGCATTGTTATCAGTAGTAGAAATCGAAAGTGCTCAAGCTAACTTTACTCAAACAAACTATTCTGTTAAAGAGGATGGACGAGTGTTTGTAAGTTGGAATGATAAGAAAGGATTAGATCTTGGTAAAGGTCAATTGTTCACTATCAAACTACAAGCAAACCAGAAAGTATGGTTAAGTGAGGCGATTTCTATAGATGAAGAAGTAATGAAGCCAGAGGCATATATTAATAATCATGTAGTTGATTTTGAATTGACTATGTATAACGATGAGCTGTCTAGTGGATTTATACTATACCAAAACAGTCCAAACCCTTGGTCAGAAACAACCACGGTTGAATTCTTTACGCCAGAGGCTAAGACAGTTCAAATGAATATCATGGATGTAAATGGTAAACGTGTATACTCTAGAGTCTTCGATTCAAGACCAGGTAATAACGTAATTAGCGTTGACAAAGCTGATATTAATGGTAAAGGAGTGTTCTATTATGAATTAGTAACCGATGATAAGAGAGAAGTGAAGAAGATGCTCCTTATGAGATAAGAATGTAAGAATCCTTAGTATTAATTAAAGGGTTACCATAGTGTAAATGGTAACCCTTTTTCTTTATTTATAGTAGATTGGTCGAATTCCAGCGCTCTCATAAAGCTCCATTCGAACTTATTTATCTTTGAGCGGTTTAGTTTCTTGAATATTGATGAATGGAAGAGAAAAAGCAAGAGGAGCAAAGTAAAAAATTATCCAAACAAAAACTTCTTCGTGGAATAGAAGTATTCAAGTATGTTAGACCTAACTTGGTATACTTCATTTTAGCCATGATTATGCTAGTTGTAGGAAGTCTGATCTTTCTAGCTATCATTAAGGTCATCGGTGAGATGGTAAACGTGGCTACCGACGAAGGAACCATGGGCTTTACACTAGACCAACTGGGTTTGGTCCTAATAGGCATGGTTTTAATTCAGGCCTTATTTAGTTTCCTGCGAACCTACTTTTTTGCCATAGTTAGTGAAAGAGGGGTGGCGTCTATTCGACAAGAGCTATATGATAAATTGATTACCCAGCCCATAGACTTTTTTGAAAACGAACGGGTAGGTGATTTGATAAGCCGGACAACTACAGATATAGAGCAAGTACAAACCATCTTTTCACACAGTTTAGCCGAATTTATCCGTCAAATTGTGATCCTAATTGGCGGTATTGCCTTTTTAGCTTACACCGCACCCAAGCTTGCTTTGATCATGCTGCTAACCTTCCCAATAGTCGTGGTGGGTGCTATGTTTTTTGGCCGTTATATACGCAGACTTTCCAGAAAACGCCAAAAAAGAATTGCAGATTCAGCAAACCTGGTCAATGAGACATTTCAAAACTTCATGATAGTGAAAGCCTTTACCTCCGAAAAGTGGGAGTCTAATAGATATAAAGGAATAACAGATGATGTGGTAAGTATTTCCTTACGTTTTGCTCGGATAAGAGGCGTGTTCTTCGCCTTTGTCATTGGCTTGCTCTTTGGATGTATTTTATTTATTCTGTATCGAGGTGCACAAATGGTCCAGTCTGGCGAAATGCCTGCAGGTGACTTGGTTTCATTCTCTATGTTTACAGCCATGCTGGGTGGAGCTATCGCAGGGCTTGGTAACCTTTACGCAACCTTACTCAGCTCACTAGGTGCTACCGAACGGGTATTCGAAATATTAGAACGCGAACAAGAGCTAGATCTTGACAACTTACCATCAGACCAAAATCAAGAATTAGTCGGACAAATTCGATTTCAAAAAGTCAAATTTGCATACGATTCAAGGCCCGATATTAATGTTCTTGAAGATATCGATTTGGAGGTAAATACGGGCAAAAAAGTTGCCTTGGTTGGACATAGCGGCAGTGGCAAAACGACCATTGCAAAACTCCTCTTAAAATTATACAAGCATAATGAAGGAGAAATCCTTATAGATGGAAAAAGAATCCAAGATATTCCAGTCAATACACTCCGTAAAAATATCGGTATAGTACCACAAGAGGTTATGCTTTTTGGAGGGACTATTCGAGAGAATATAAGATACGGAGATCCCAAAGCAGCCGATGATGAGATCGTAAAAGCAGCGCACCAAGCTAATGCAATGGAGTTTATTGAAAAATTACCTAATGGTCTTGATACAGTTATCGGTGAACGAGGTGTCAAACTATCAGGAGGACAAAGGCAACGGATCGCCATAGCTAGAGCTCTACTAAACGATCCTGCCATCCTAATTTTAGATGAAGCAACCTCTGCATTAGATGCTGAATCCGAACGCTTGGTACAGCAGGCCTTGGATACCTTGATGCATGGACGTACGTCCATCATCATTGCCCATCGTTTGGCTACCATTAAAGATGTGGATTGTATCTATGTATTACAAGACGGAAAAATCGTTGAAAAAGGAACACATCTAGAGTTAACAAGAATAGATGACGGTATTTATAACCAATTGGCTAAATTGCAATTCGAAGTACAGTAATATGAAAAATAATAGAATAACGTGGATCTTCCTTTTAGTATGTACAGCAAGCATTGTTCAAGCTCAGTTTGGCGTAGGAATCACCTATGGTGGTGACTTCTATCAGCGATATACTAATCCAGAAGATGGAATCGCTGACTCTAGCTCCGGTAGCGCCATTCTTAATTCTTCAATTGGCCCCAAAATCTGGCTTGGTGGAAAAGATGTTTCACTATCAGTGGAGGCTCAAGTAAATTGGGGAATAATAGGTCTGGATCGACAAGATTTTAAAGGACTAGGACATCTTTCATTCCCACTTTTAGCCAATATTAACTTTGGTCGTACATCTGGCTTAAGTAGACAAGATGGTGTCGGTTTTTCACTGGGAGGGGGTATACAATATAATCGGACTGAATTATATGGACTAGATCAAGAGTATATAGACCTAGGTGTAACCAGAGAGTACTTTCCTACCTACATTATTCAAGCAGCCATAGGAACGGGCATTAGCGGCTTTGCGTATAATGTATTTGTCAGATATGGTTTCCAACCCGATGGCGGTACAGGTCGTACCCTTAATATAGGATCTAGCTTCGATATGAATTTCCTCAAAATGAGAGAAATAGACGATCCGGCAAGTCGACTGTAATCCTATAGTGTGAAACTCTTAGAGGACTACTCATTAAAAAAGCACAATTCATTTGGCCTTGATGCGAAAGCACAAGCGCTAGTCATGTTCGATAGTATTGAAGAACTGGCCCAGCGTTGTACTACAATCAAAAAAAGTTTACTGCTGGGTGGTGGCAGTAATATTCTAATATTGAATGATCTGGATTATGAAGTATGGACCTATAACGTAAAAGGACGTAGCCTTTTATCAGAAGAAGAAGAGTACGTACTTGTGGAGATCCAAAGTGGTGAAAACTGGCATGAAACCGTTTTGTGGGCGATCGAACAAGGATATGGAGGCATCGAAAATTTAGCACTCATTCCTGGTAACTGCGGCGCCGCACCTATCCAAAATATAGGTGCTTATGGAGTAGAAATAAAAGATGTCTTACACTGCGTATATGGCATACAAAGAGATTCAGGTTTACCCATGTCTTTTTACAAGGCCGAATGTAATTTCGGATATAGAGATTCCATATTCAAGAAAGAGCTAAAAGGCAAATTCATTATCACTTCGATAGTCCTCAAACTTACAAAACCCGGTTATCATAGGCTAAATACTAGCTATGGAGCTATTTCATCAACCTTGGAACAGAGAGGTATCACAGATCCAAATTGTAGGGATGTTGCACAAGCAGTCATCGATATTCGGAAAAGTAAATTGCCAGATACTAAGGTCATTGGAAATGCCGGCAGCTTCTTTAAGAATCCTGTGATCCCGATTGACCAGTTCAATGAAGTAAAAAGTAATCACCCGGATATAGTAAGTTACCCAGTAGATGATGCATCCATTAAATTACCAGCTGCCTGGTTAATTGATAGGGCAGGGTGGAAAGGTAAAACCGTTGGTGGAGCCCAATGCTATGAAAAACAAGCGCTGGTTTTAATAAATAAAGGGAACGCTACAGGCCGCGATATCTTCACCTTATCTCAGAACATTATCGATGATGTAAAAACGAAGTATGGGATAACATTGGACCGAGAAGTAAATCTAATTTCCTGAAGCAGGATCGTCGTCAGGCACCGTATACTCTTTCTGTTTCTTACCAAATACAGATACATTGACATATCGCTTCGGATTTAAGCGAAGGTCTTGCAGCAATAAATTCAGTTGATTAGATGTGTTATCCAAATTCTCATATAAGGAATTGTCATGGATTAACATCCCCAAAGAGCCTTTCTGATCATTAACACCATCAATCACATTTTGTAAACTGGATATACTGGATTTGGCCTCGGCTATAGTACTAGACAATTCCGTAATGGTTGTCTCGGCCGAACTCACCGCGCCGTTTACACCTCCTAACGTTTGATCTAAATTCAAGGAGGCTATTTTTTGACTCGTGGTTTCTAGATTTTGTATGATTGCATTGATCTTATCATCATTACTGGCGATATTGCCCGTTATTGCAGATAAGTTAGAAAAGGATTGTTGTAAACTTGCATTGGAACGCTGTAACAAGGTTGATAGCTCCAAGGTGATATTTTCTAAATTAGATATAGCCTTGTCTAAATTTGCAAAGGTTTGTGATGGATCTACCGTACTACTAGAATCACCCATCATGCCTGAGACAGAGTTTCCTAACGAAGCTGTATACTTATCAAACTCGGAAATGCTGACCATACTACCCAATAAACCAACTACTTGCCCTTCTATCAAATCGCCATCCTCGGCACAATCTCCATTGCCACTGCACATTTTGTCAAATTCTAAATCTATAAAACGACCACCCATTAAACCATCCGATTTAATAACTGCTTTCGTGTAGTTCGGTATACGGATGTCCTTGTCTACTTCAAAATCAACTCGAATCTTATTCACATTATCAGGCATAAGATTGATGTCAGTGACCGTACCTACCTTTAATCCATTGACCAATACCTCGGTAGCAATTTCTATATCTTTTACCTCATTAAAAATGGTGTAGAAATTGAAGTTGCGTTCTAATAAATTAGATCCTAAAAGATAACGGTAGCCCCAAACAGATACTAGGATAGTGGATATAGTAACTAAGGCGATAATAATTTCTTTCTTCATTAAGTGGCTCTTTCACTTGAATAACGAATAGGGAAGACTTTTTAATGTCTTATGGCTTCATTCCGACTGCCAAATTAGACATTCTACGCTTCTCCGCCTCCATTCGTTCTGCAATTTCGATGTTAATTTTGTCTGACCCGTCATAAGCAACAATAAATGAGGCATTAAATCCAAGGTTCCTACTTTGTTTTTTGATTATATCAGCAGTTGCTTTAGTATCAAACGGACCTAATTGATATTTAAACAAGCCATCTTCTTCTATGGTTCGAATCGGAGGAGCTTCTTCTCCGAAAGCGTCCAGATCAAAATGCGCCTCTTGTTTAGTGGCGGCAATCTGAACGGTATAATGTAGCCTTGATTCTACGGGCCGTTTTTCTACGGACTTTGGAAGACTCACTACAGAGACAGGCTGTGATTGTAAGGCTTCCTTGGGAATAGCCTTCAGGTCACGCTGATCACGAATCTCATACGCAATAGGCACTTGATCGTCGGCGTGATATTCATTTCGATACCATAGGATTGCTTGGATGAGCCCCTCGGCAAGTTGATCCTGACCGGCTTCAGATAGTAGGTATTGTTCTTCTTGACTATGGGTTAAAAAACCCAACTCGACCAATACAGAAGGCATAGTCGTTTTTCGTAAAACGACAAAACCAGCTTGTTTCACACCTCTGTTTTTGCGGGCAGCCACATCCGCTAAACGTTGTTGAAGCTTTTCGGCAAATTGAATACTTTGGTCCAGATAGACATTTTGGAAAAGAGACAATATGATATGCCCTTCTGTGCTGTTTGGGTCATAGCCACCATAGGTGTTGATAAAGTCGTCCTCATAAAGGATAGAATTATTTTCCCGCTTGGCTACCTCCAAATTTTCATCAGACGTATGCAAACCCATCACATAGGTTTCAGCACCGCGAACACTAGGTACATGGATGGCATTACAATGCAATGAAATGAATAAATCAGCCTGCGCTTCGTTAGCCACATTAGACCGCTTGTCCAAAGAAACAAACTGATCTTGATCACGAGTCAATAGGACCCTCATCCCAGTTGATCGGTGCATTAATTTTTCCTGTACATTTTTGGCAATAGCCAGTACGATTTCTTTTTCTCGAGAATGATGACCAGCACAACCATGGTCCTTTCCGCCATGGCCCGGATCAAGAACCAGACAAAAATCAGTGGAGGCTATATTTTGCCCAAACGTAAAACTTATGTTAAAGCAAAAAAATAGCAGAATAAAAACAAGGAATACGAATTCCTTTAGATGTAGCATTATCTTCGTGTTTAGTCGAACGTAGTGTAAAGATATATAATTATCTTTAAAGTATAATGTGCTATAATAGAATATATTACATACTAACCCTTAGTGTTTTTACCCTGATCAATGGGCCTGTTTTTGCACAGGTTGAGCTCGATTCCAGTCAGCTAGAATTGAAAAGGCTAATAGATACAAGCGAATTCATGGCTATGGATACCCTGCCGATGGATAGCCTGTCTATAGATTCCTTGGGATTGGTATTTGATTCTACAGCTATAATCAGTGATACACTCCTTACCGATAAGATATCTGATGACGCATTAGATGAGCCAGTTAGCTATGGGGCTAGAGATACGCAATGGTATGATCATGTGCATAAAAAGATGCACCTCTTTGGCGAAGCATACGTTAATTATCAGCAAATGGAACTTAAAGCTGGCTACATTATATACGATTTGGAAAGTAGCACAGCAGAAGCATATGCAATTAAAGATGACGCTGGCCATACGGTACAAAAACCAAGCTTTAAAGATGGAGACCAATCCTTTACCTATGAGCAATTAAAGTATAATTTCAAAAGCAAGAAAGGATTAGTGCAACAAGCCGTAACACAAGAAGGCGATTTGTATGTGCTAGGTGCCACCACAAAATTTATAGGAAAGTCTGATAGCATTGGTAGAGAAGACGATGTAATTTATAATACGAATGCCTTGGTCACCTCCTGTGATCATGATCACCCACATTACGGTATTCGCACAAAACGACTAAAAGTTATTCCACAAAAAGTGGGCGTTACAGGTCCAGCCCAATTGGAAATTGCAGGTGTACCAACGCCGCTTTGGCTTCCATTCGGATTTTTTCCTTTGGCGGATGGCCGTTCGACAGGCTTGATATTTCCATCTGATTTCCCATACGAAGGAGATCGTGGCTTTGGCATTCGAGGCATTGGGTGGTATTTCCCGATCTCGGATTATGTAGACCTTAAGATAACAGGGGACTTCTGGACAAGAGGTTCGTGGCTGGCTAATATGGGAATGAACTACAAGAAACGTTATAGATATAATGGGAGTGTGAACATATCTTATGCGGATAATAAATTTGAAGATTTTTCAGATGGTAGCATCCAATCTTCACGAAGTTTTGGCATTCGATTAACGCATAATCAAGATGCAAAAGCACACCCGTATCGTACGATCGGCGGTTCGATTAATTTCTCATCCAATGGTTTTAATAATAGGAATTACTCGGATCCTAGAAACGTATTGACTAATCGGTACACCTCCAATTTTCGGTTTAAACACTCCATGCCGAATACGCCCTTTAATTTTTCCATGGGTTTATCTCATGAGCAAAACACGCAGACAAATGCGGTTCGAATTACATTGCCTGAAGTTGATCTTCGAATGAATACGATTTACCCATTCCGTAGGAAAAACAAAGTGACGACCCAAGAAAAATGGTATGAATTGATCTCTCTCCAATACACATCTAGAGCAGCTAATTATATTGAAACAGTGGATACAGCCCTCTTCCGACCAGAGGTTTTCGAGAATATGAAATATGGGGTCAGACAGACAGCAAGTACCGGTGCTTCTTTCCAACTTTTCAAATACATCACCATAAACCCAAATGCGAGTTATGAAGAACATTGGATCTTTAGAACCGTAGAAAAACAATATTTTGAAGCTGAAGATTCCATCGCTTCCATGACCGTTGGCGGCTTTAAACCGTATAGAAAGTTTAATTCATCGATTACCGCTAATACACAATTGTTTGGCATTTTACCCGTGAATAAAGGCCCTGTGAAAGCCTTTAGGCACACCTTAAAACCATCCATAACAGCGAATTATAATCCGGATACTAAAATGCTATACGAAGAGATCCTGACGAATAGCAGAGGAGAAGAGGTAGCTAATTACACGCCGTTTGAAGGAGGTCCCTTTGGCTCACCGCGAGGGGAAATAGAGCGGGCTAGCTTGCGATATGGTTTGGGTAATGTAATTGAAATGAAATACTTGCGAAGGAAGGATAGTACAGAGCAAAAAATTAGACTCTTGGAGTCTTTTAATATCAGCGGGGATTACAATTTCGCAAAGGATACAGTCCAGTGGTCGCCTGTAGCCATTTCATCCAATACTAGAATTTTTAAAAGATATACTAAGCTCAGCCTTTCGGCAACATTGGACCCATATCTCGAAAATGGAAGCACCCGTGTGAATCAGTTCGTCCGTGATGATACAGGTAGGTTATTGCGCATGGACTTTTGGCGGGCTCAGGTGTCTACAGATTTTACCATTAAGCAATTAGTGGATCTGGTTTCTGGGCCGAAGGATGACGATAAGACTAAAAGCGATACCGAGGACAGCGATAGCTTTACACCGCTGGATCCTAAGCTGATAGAGATCCTTTCTAACATCCGAATTTCTCACAAGTTGAGCTACACCATGAGTACACAGGATAATACAGAGATGTCTATCATGCGCCAACACACCTTAGGTCTGGCAGGAAATATTAAGCTGACCGAAAATTGGAATTTGAGCGTCAGTAACCTGTCATATGACTTTATTGATAAGGATTTTATTTACCCTTTCTTTACTTTCTCGCGCCAGTTACATTGCTGGAAAATGAATTTTTCCTGGGCACCTAATCGGGACGCATATTCCTTTTTTATTGGCGTGAATTCGTCGACCTTAGATTTCCTCAAGTATAATTACGGACAGAATAATGTAGGTATTCGAGGATTGCCGTAAGCGCTTTTTTAGGGCGACTCCCAGTCGGAGGTTTCCGACTGAGACCGGGTCATTCAGGGCTTTGGTCCAGAAGAGCATTCGCTCCATCTGGACACCTTCGGTCCCTTACTACCCCTGTCGCATCAGTATTACTGGGTAACACTTACATCCTCACGCCAACCTAAATACCATTTACGGAAAGCCTTCCATTCTTTGGCCGTGTCTAGTTTTACGGCATTGAATAATTTTCGCTGAAATAAAATCGCTTGGTCTGGTGTCAATGTAAAAGTTCGCTGAGCATCCGAACAAACGCCTTCTGACACCTGCCATTTTCGTTTTTCATATTGTAAACTGTGAGATACCACTGAAGTTGAATTGGGGTCCTTCAGGTGGACCAACATCTTCTTTTCTATACCACTTAAGGCTCGCATCAAGGGCTTTGATAAACAAGGATGCTGTAGAGCCTGAGCGGTAAGAGGGGTAAATAGAACCTTGATGATTTCATAAGACTCATCAGCACTTACGGTACCGTCTTGGGCATGAGATACCAGATTAGATACATTTTTCGCATCGATTTTGACCACATAATCACAAGTGGTAGCGATGTCTTCCGTAATCGTAAACCCTGTTTCAGCTTGGTGGACAGTAAAGGCCTCTCCCTCAGGCATTACTATTACACCTAAGGTTTCAAAGACCCCATTGAAATACCGGACCATAGCAGGGTCGTTTAGCAAGCTTCCCCATATAGCTTTATATTGGGATTGAGCCTCCATAATGGGCATTGAACTAAACAAAAAGAATAGACTTAGAAAGCTAATGTTGTTCTTCATAGTAAACGATTTTTTATTCAAGACAGGCCCCTTTAAGTGACCACCAGGGCAATAGATCGACGGCCAAGCTGCCTGCCATAACCGCTGGGTCTCGCTTAGCAAGCGCGTTGGCTTCTTCTTCAGTAGGAACGTTGTAAACAACTAGACCGCGCCAGTCTCCATCACTACCGAAAGGGCCAGCCAGTTTGATTTTGCCAATCTGAGCTAGGCTATCCATATACGAAAGATGTTCTTGTTGGAGTACCCCTGCTTCTTCGGGCGTTCGGTCTCTGTTTTCACCTTTACGAAGCATTACAAAAAAGTACTTTTTCATAATGATGGTAGAATCCCCATCCTGCATTTCAAAAATTTCAAAACCACCTTCATCAAGCGTAACATCCTGGGCTTGAATAGGTGTTTGGAAAAGAAAAGGGATCAATAGGATCAGATAAAAATAGGATAGCTTCATACTCTTGTTTTTATAGCGAATCTAAATACACCTAAGTTAAAAATAAATCGTACCTTTGCGCGTCGCTAGAATTAGATATTCGTAATCTCTTTTTGGTAAAATTAAAATTAAGATGGCAACGTATTTAACACAAGAAAAGAAAAAAGAATTCTTCAAAGAATTCGGAGGATCCGAAACAAACACCGGATCTATTGAAGGACAAGTAGCTTTATTCACCTTCAGAATTAAGTCACTTTCAGATCATCTGAGAGAGAACAACAAAGATGCTGCTTGTCGTAAAGCATTATTAACACTGGTGGGCAAGAGGAAAAGATTGCTTACCTATTTGGCCAAGAAAGATATCAATAAATATCGGGCCTTAATCGAAAAGCTAAATATCAGAAAATAAATCTCCTAAGGCACTCTTCATGTAGAGTGCCTTGTTTTTATCTGATAGTTAGTTAGGAATATTGGAAAACTTAGAATCCCAACCTGTTATCTCCGTATTCCGATTTTAAAACACATAAAAAGATGGGTAACATTAATCCTATTACCACCTCCTTTAACTTACCCAATGGAGAAGAGGTAATTATTGAAACTGGAAAATTGGCTACACAAGCGCATGGTAGCGTAGTAGTCAAAGTGGGTAAAACAATGATCTTTTGTTCAGTAGTTTCTGCAAAAGAGAAAAAAGAAGGACAAAGCTTCTTTCCATTATCGGTAGATTATCAAGAAAAGTTTGCTGCAGCAGGTAGAATACCGGGTAACTTCTTTAGAAGAGAAACTCGTTTAAATGACTACGAAATCTTAATCTCTAGATTAGTAGATAGAGCGATCAGACCTTTATTTCCTGATGGTTACATGAATGAAACGCAGGTAATTATTAATCTCATTTCGGCAGATGACGAAACATTGCCAGATGCGTATTGTGCCTTAGCAGCTTCTGCAGCCCTTGCCGTTTCTAATATTAACTTCGATGGTCCAATCTCTGAAGTAAGAGTAGCTAAGATCAATGGTGAATACCATGTGAACCCTAAGCGAAGCGAATTGGAAGAAGCATCCTTGGATATTATCGTGGCAGCTACGATGGAAAATGTCATGATGGTAGAAGGTGAGGCTAAAGAGTGCCAAGAAGATGAATTAATTGAAGCTATAAAAATCGGTCATGAAGCGATCAAGGTGCAGTGTAATGCACAATTAGCCTTGGCTGAAAAAGTAGGAGAGAAAGCAACCGTAAAACGAGAACTGCCAGAGGTTGAAGTAAACGAGGAACTAATGGCTAATATTAAAACATTGGCTGTTGATAAAATCCTAGAGGTTTCTAGAGGTGGTTTGGCTAAACACGTGAGAAAAGACAAATTTTCCGAAATTAAAGACTTAGTAATGGAGTCTCTTTTGGAAGAGAAAGGAGAAGAGTATATGGAGGAGCACGGTTCGACGGCCAGTGATTACTTCGGTAAGATAAAGAAAGAAACGATCCGTAGAATGGTACTGGATGAGAGCGTACGTTTAGATGGTAGAAAGTTTGATGAAGTACGACCTATCTGGACAGAAGTGAACTACTTACCGGCGGCACACGGATCAGCTATCTTTAATAGAGGTGAAACGCAAGCATTGACATCATTGACACTAGGTACTAAGCTGGATAAGTTAATGATAGATACGGCATTGAATTCATATTATGATGACTTCATTCTACATTATAATTTCCCTGCGTTATCCGTAGGTGAAATTAAGCCTATGAGAGGGCCAGGTAGACGAGAAGTGGGTCATGCTAACTTGGCTAGTCGTTCTCTAAGACAAGTTATGCCAGAGGATAATCCATATACGATCAGACTTGTTTCTGATATTTTAGAATCCAATGGATCATCTTCAATGGCGACTGTCTGTGCAGGCGCACTTGCACTTATGGATGCCGGTATCAAGATCAAATCTCCGGTTTCAGGGATTGCAATGGGTATGATCTCTGATGGCGAGAAGACAGCTATTCTTTCTGATATTTTAGGAGATGAAGATGCGTTAGGAGATATGGACTTTAAGGTGACTGGTACATCAAAAGGTATCACTGCATGCCAGATGGATATTAAGATTGATGGATTACCATACTCATTGTTAGAGCAAGCCTTGGAGCAAGCCAAAGCAGGTAGATTGCATATTCTAAATGAAATGAATAAGACAATCAGCCAGCCAAATGATGATCTGAAGCCGCATGCACCAAGAATGGTTGAGATTCGAATTGACAAAAACTTTATTGGAGCTGTAATTGGCCCAGGTGGTAAAGTCATTCAAGAGATCCAAGCAGAAACAGAAACGGTTATCAATATCGAAGAAGTAGGTAATGAAGGTGTTGTTTCTATCGCAAGTAGTAATAAGGATTCTATTGATGCAGCCTTAGCGCGTATCAATAAGATCACTTTTACGCCACAAGTTGGTGAATCATATGATGGTGTGGTGGCTAGCGTTATGCCATATGGTGTATTCGTAGATTTCCACGGTAAGAGTGGCTTGATTCACGTTACAGAAATTTCACATAGCCGAATTAATAACGTATCAGATGTCTTTAAAGAAGGAGACCCTGTTAAGTTTAAAATTGTAGGCGTGGATAGAAAGTCTGGAAAACTAAGACTTTCAAGAAAGGTATTACTACCAAATCCAAATGAACAAAAGGCAGATTAATTTTTAGTAAGCCTCGTAAATAAAGTAAAAGGGTCTCTTGTTTCAAGGGACCCTTTATTTATTAAATAAATTTGTTATTTGTATTTCATTAATAGGTGTAACTTAGTTTAGCCGGGTCTTATAATAGAGCATGGATAGCGTGAATTATGTATTTAGTCAGCAATAATTGCGATTCTGACTAATTTTTTGAACTATATCCGCAATATGCTTGTATTGTTTGTAAGTTATTTAAACGAATGCACGTTGCATGAGACAGCTTAAGATCACACATAAAATTACGAACCGCGAAAGCGTTGCCTTGGACAAATATCTAAATGATATTTCCAAGATTGAAATGCTGACTGCTGATGAAGAAGCAGAGTTGGCGCGCAGGATTCGTGAAGGTGATACCGAAGCACTCGAACGAATGACTGAAGCCAACCTACGTTTTGTAGTTTCAGTAGCTAAACAATATCAAAATCAAGGCCTTTCACTTTCTGACCTTATCAATGAAGGGAATGTCGGCTTGATGAAGGCTGCCAAGCGATTTGATGAAACTAGAGGGTTCAAGTTTATTTCCTATGCCGTATGGTGGATTAGACAATCTATCTTGCAAGCAATAGTGGAATATTCTCGTATGGTAAGACTACCTCTCAATAAGGTAAATTCCTATTCTAAAGTGAATGAAGCGTACGTTTCCTTTACCCAAGAATTTGAAAGAGAACCTTCTATTGAAGAATTAGCGGATCTATTAGAGATGAAACCTAAAGAGATCTCAAATGTGCTTCACAGTAACGGAAGACACGTTTCAGTAGATGCGCCAATAGGAGGGGATGAGGGATCAGCTACTATGCTAGATCTAATGACATTGGGTAATGATGAAAGCCCAGACCTTTCTTTAATGGAAGAGTCTTTAAAAAATGAAGTCCTAAATGGCTTATCGACCTTGTCTCCAAGAGAAGTTGATGTTTTAAGAGCGTATTATGGATTGGATGGACATGCATCATTGAACTTAGAAGAAATTGGCTCTTTATACGGACTTACTAGAGAGCGAGTTCGCCAGATCAAAGAAAGAGCCTTACGAAGGTTACGTAAGTCTGCAAACAAAAACGCCTTACGTTCCTACTTAGGCGAATAGCACTACCTTTACAAGATGAATAGACTGTTATTTTATGCTGTTGCCATAGCAGCTTTAGGGTATATTTTTTTTCAGATTATTGATTTTTTCTTCAGCGTTAATAGCCCGAAATCCAGATATAAAAAGGATAAACGCTTTGGTAAAGTGGAAGTTGACGCCTTATCACAGGATCTGGTCCCTTTTGATGAAGATGAAGGCAAATTATTGTCATTCGAGAAAACGGCCAAAAGGAAAATACGAACGTCTCATACTGAATTCTTTGGTAAAGTAAATTCCATCTTTCATGAACCATTGGTTGGGTATTACAAATTTGAATATCCAGATGGAAGAATGCTCTTATTGACCAAAAACTCAAAGGCTGACTTTAGCTTTTACCATAATGGAGAATTTTGTGAGATATCCATTAATGACTCCCCATCATTTTTGGTAACAAATAATTATGATTTTATCGACCCCACATCCAAAACTAAGTTGGCTAGTTTAGACGTTAAATCAGCAGCAGAGGCCGCAAGCATTAGAGTGGATGATCGAGAAGTAGCACAGATGCATTGGCATAAAGACGTTCCGGAAGAAGGCCGAATTGTGTCTCTGTATAAAGGAAAAAATGAATTAGATTTACATATTACCTACTGTTACTCAATTTTAAACATATTTAGAATAATTTAATATGAAAACATTTACACTTATATTTTTTCTATTGGCTTTCGGTTTACATTTGAATGCACAGCAGCAGGATCCAGCACCATTATCAACAGAAGATAAAGTAAAAGCCCAGCTAGATAAGCTAGAGCAGAAGATTGATGACTTTGACGCTGAGCAATTTAGTACGCAAGTTCAAGATTATGTAGATACGCATAAACCTACAAAAGAAGACTTTGAAGCGTTCAAGATAGAAGGCAAAGAAATCATTGAAGAGCTACGAAGTATGGACTATTCAAATATGGATAAAGTCAAAGAAAATTTCGAATATCAATTCGAAGATTTAGGGGATATCCTCAGAGATATAACTAAAGATTTTGAATCATTTATAGAAGAATTAGAACTAACAGATAGTAAAAGTCCAAGCCCGACTAAGCAGATTTAGGAACTATACTGGAAGTAAAAAAGTAAATAAATACAACTTGGAATGAACAACTAAGTTGTATTTTGCATTCTTAGATAAGATTGTAAACTAAGATATGGGTGTTTTAGATAAAGTTCGTATAGTCATTTACCGTTGCCATGAGAAAGGCTTAGAGGTTTTTCTTTTGAACTCTGATATGGAAAATGATCCAGAAATATGGCGACTGCCTGCGGGTACTGATGTAGCCGCTCATTTCAGTGCGCAAAAAGAACTAATCGAACTAGACGCAGAAATAGGTGAGCATGGTGAGCAAATCAGAACCTTCGCTATCGAAGCTGATTGGCATGAAATCCCTTCTATTAGAGGAATGATAAAGCATGATCTTAAGTTAGTTAAGTCCACTATCAAGGAAATAGAGAAAGGCACTTACCTGACAGTTAAAGAAGCATTCAAGAAAGTACTTCCTAATGAGTACCGAGCACTTAAGGAGTTAAAAGACATCATCTTAGATAAGAACCTTCTTAACATCATCTAAGCATTTTTCATATATATTTCTTTTTGGTATACCAAGGTGCAATACTTAGCTTTGTGCCTATTAGCCTATTTATGCCATGTCTATAAAAGAAACTCACTTTTCATTTCCACAACAGACGGACTTTTACAGAGGAAAAGTTAGAGATGTATATTTTTTCGATGATAAACTAGTCGTTGTCGCATCAGATCGGATATCAGCCTTTGACCACATACTCCCTGAAGCCATACCCTTCAAGGGCCAGGTGTTAAATCGAATCGCACTACACTTTTTGGAACATACAAAAGATATTGTACCAAACTGGCTTGAGTCGTCCCCACATCCTAACGTGGCTATAGGTAAAAAGTGTGAGCCTATACGATTGGAAATGGTGGTGCGGGGGTATTTAGCAGGGCATGCTTGGCGAACCTACAAGTCTGGTGAGCGAGTATTATGTGGGGTGTCTATGCCAGAAGGAATGAAAGAAGCTGATAAGTTTCCTAATCCTATAGTTACACCAGCTACTAAGGCAGAAGAAGGACATGATGAGGATATATCTGAAGCAGAAATCCTCGCGCAGGGCATTGTGAGTAATGATGTGTGGCAAGCACTGAAAAGCTATTCGTTAGCGCTTTTCCAAAGAGGTACAGAAATGGCAGCAGAGCAAGGGTTAATACTCGTAGATACAAAGTATGAGTTTGGTCTTTATAATGGTGAGATTTTCTTAATTGACGAGATACATACACCAGATAGTTCTCGATACTATTATAAAGAAGGCTATGAAGAACGTCAACAGCTAGGCCAGAAACAAAAGCAATTAAGTAAGGAGTTTGTGAGAGAGTGGCTCATGGAGAATGGGTTTCAGGGATTAGAGGGCCAAGAAATGCCTGATATGCCGGCATCGTTTGTTTCTCACGTTACTGATAGATATGTGGAATTATATGAGAAGCTTACTGGACGGACATTGGAACGCAATCCATATAAACCAGAGGAAATAGAAATGGCGATCAATTCAAGCGTGTCATAATGGAATGGGGCAACTGTTATAATCCGGGGCGAATAGGGGACAATAAGTTGAGAAAAGATATGCGCTCTCAGTATATCCGAGACTACGATAAGATTATATTCTCTTCCCCTTTTCGTAGACTTCAAGATAAAACGCAAGTGTTTCCTTTGCCGGGTACAAGCTTTGTGCATAACAGGCATACTCATTCCTTAGAAGTAGCTTCCGTGGGCCGAAGTTTAGCAACACTCACAGGAGACTTTATTGCTGAGGAATTAATTGATCCGGCAGATACAACGAGTGATACATTTTATAGACAAGATTTGGCATCCGTTATTTCTGCCGCCTGCTTATCTCATGATATTGGTAATCCGGCCTTTGGGCATAGTGGCGAAGATGCTATTTCCGAGTTTTTTATCTCGGCTGCTTCCTTGCCAATAGAAGGAACAGATTTGCGGGATTTCTTTACTGAGGACGAATGGAATGACCTAATAAACTTTGAAGGGAATGCCAATGCGTTTAGGATCATGACAAAGGTGTACAAAGGAAAGTCGCCTTTCGGGATGGGCATAACCCTGTCTACCTTGACGGCTATGATGAAATACCCTTGCAGTTCGAGCCAGACGGATAAGTCCTACAAGCATAGGAAAAAGTATGGCTTTTTTAAAGCCGAAAAAGAGGCATTCGCAGAGCTTGCCATGAAGACAAATATGGTAGCGGACCCTAATTGCCCTGGCGCTTTCATGCGGCACCCTTTTGTCTATTTAGTAGAAGCGGCTGATGATATTTGTTACAATATCATCGACATGGAAGATGCGCACAGAATAGGGATACTGACAACTAAAGAAACTAGCGAAGCCTTTTTAAATCTGATCAATGAAATTGAAATAGATAAGTCCCAAGCTGATCGTTCGGCTGAGATATTCAACAAAATTGAGGATGCCAATGAATCTATTGCCTTTTTACGGTCAGTATTGATCAATGTCCTGGTTAGGTCGGCCAGTGATCATTTTAAACAAAACCATGCGGCCATACTATCTGGTCATTATAATGGATCATTGTTAGGCGATATTATGTCTAATAGTCAAGCCTTTAAACATATTGTAGACCTCTCTGTCAATAGAATTTATAAGTCCCCTTCAGTAATTGAAGTGGAGTTAGCAGGATTTCATGTTATGTCCGAACTTTTAAAGATGTATGTGGTGCCTGCGTTGAAAACCAAGAAAAGCCATAAGGATATATCCATTTTATCCATGGTTCCAAGTCAATTTACAGGTGAATTAGGGAGCGGAAGTCCTTATGAAAAGGTCATGAATATTCTAGACCATATATCTAGTATGACGGATGCCTACGCACTAGAGCACTATAGACGCATGAAGGGCATAGAGATCAAACGTCACGACTAAACATTGCCCTAGCGTAGAGGCTTATTTCTTTTCAAGTTTAGTGCCCACCGCTTTCCAACCACCGGGTGCAAATGTATAGTTGCCTTCGAAATCCTTTTGCCAAATGCCTGGCATGTAAATATGACCTTCTTTTTTCTTTACACACTTGCCTTTAATCCACACAAAATCATCTTTCTTCCAATACCAATAGCCAGGTACCCATTGCTTCCCATCGCCACAATCCGAGGATACCATACTCTCCGCTTTAGGTGGTTTTTCTTTAATAGTTACACTCTTGGTAGGTGTACATTGGACCAAAGTAAAAACACTGACTAAGGCTACAACTATTCTATACTTCATATATTTCCTGTATTAAAAGCGCAAATATGAAACGCTTAATGCACAATACCTATTTTATGTGTCCAATTTAATTCTGCGCCTTGAAGCAAAAGAATATACTGACCACTTACAAAGGCATCTGTGCGCAATGTATGGATCCCGTCTTTTTGCAACTGGATTTTTTCTGAATGGACCTTAGCTCCTGTAAGGTCAAACAAAGATAGCTGATAGCTTCCTTCAGGTATATTCTCCCATTCAATAGATAATTCCTCATTTACTGGGTTAGGGTAGATGCTCATTCTATTCGGTTCAATGTCCGTAGTATTCGTCAATTCATTATTGATAACGAAGTCATATTGAATACCACCGCCATGATCAGATAGGAATGTTTTTACAGGCACATAAATATCATTAACCAATTCTTCGGAAATACTTAATGCTCCTGCACCATTACCTCCAAAAAACCAGAAATAAAGACCGTCGTGGGAAGCATCAGAAAAGTTAAGGGTATAGCATCCCGAAGCTAGATTTAGAAGATCTAAATACTCCGTATTGTTATCCATATCATCTCTCTCCATAACTACCTTACCCTCTGCATCCGTGATGGTATAACTGTTGTCTACAGCTACATTATTCGTTAATACTCGCATACTTAAGGTGCCTTCAAATTCGAAGATTTCGACAGGGTCGAATGTACAGCTCATAAAATTGTTATCACTGAGTTCATCTTGACCACCGTTAACCGAAAGTATCCGTGCATCAAAACGATGCTCATCTGGATTAGGCGAGTCCCAAAAACCAAGGTCATAAATAACCATTTCTATTTCCTTATTCGTCAGCGGCTCAATACTCCCCGTCCATTCATAGGTATACATCTCGTTGCCACGTACACCATATTCAATAGTTAGGCTAGTAATTTCTTCGGCGCCACTATTCCTAATTTCTAGCATAGGACCCGTACAAGCCGGATTAATTCTTTCAAATTCTACTCGTTCGTTATTAGGTCTGATAATAGCTTCTATAGAAGCATCCAGTTGATGATTTAAAGGACCATATGTAACTAATTGATGAGAAGCTAAATAATTAGCTTGGTCCATCCATGCACCGTTAACACCATAATCTAAGGTTATCGTTTCTCCAAGGTCAACATGATCTGAAATACGCAATCGTCGAAGGTCTGTTTCCATACCTGGACACCAACCCGCTCGATCAAAGATCCAAGTACCTCCCTGCGGATAAATAGGATTAAAGGCACATTCTTTCCAGACATTAAATTTATATTCTTGATCACCTCCATTTACATTTACATAATGTTGACGAGAAACAAATTCTCCATTTTGACCATGTCCAGTAATAGATGAACGCAATTCGTAGAAGGCGGCGTCAGGATTAAGGTCGATCGTTCTGGTTTCGAATAAGGCATCATTTTGCAGCTGGTCAAACCAAGCTCTGGTAAACGGCCAAACATTTTGCAGCGAGATGACATCTCTCTCCGGAGTCCCTTCAATGAAATGAAACTGAATATCTAATTCTTCTTGCCATTGGCCACCCATTTCGATTGACATCCGTTTTTCGCCAGTAAGGATATGTTCAAAATCACTAACATCAAACATAAACACTTTACCCTCTGGGCCTAGGTCTAATCCATTGCCGTATGGAGTCACCAAAGAAAGAATCTCATATTTGGACGCAAATTTTCTATAATAGACTAGATCATCGATACCTACACCATCTTCCCCTTGGATGTAAATGGAATCAATTTTATTTCCATCCGCATCGTATGTAAAAGAGTATCCGGCTGGATAAACATTATACGGATCTAATTGAACAAGGTCTGTTCCTTCTACTGTGTACGGAATAATTACATATTGAGGTTTAGCTAATGAGTCTAGTTCAATATTGATTTCTGTATTGATCTCATATTCTCCTTGTAAGAGTCCAAGATTAGGCCGGCTTGTGGAAGATTGGAAGTTCATATACAGATCTTCACCCTTCATGTTATACCAGTCGGCCCCTTGCATATTCGTATGATTAGCTTGCGATGATTGGTCGCTTACATCATTTCCTTCTCCTTCATCGAAAGTGTAATAACTAAGTAAGGCATCATACTGCGGATGCGACGAATCTACAGATTTACCCATCCATTCATTTATCGTTTCTTCATCTAAAGCGACATCCCAAATTTGAAACTCGTCAATTAAACCATAATAGCTGTTATTATATCCCCACTCATTTCCTAATATAAATCGAGTCACTGTCTTTATGGCTTGCGTCATCACATCACTCTTGACAAACTCTTTTCCATTTACGTAAAGAACCTGCTCGCCAGTGGCGGCGTTTTTGACAAAAGCATAATGATTCCATTGGCCCTCATACATATCTTCTGTGGCGGATGCGTTGACTCTATCGCCACCACAATCCCAATAAAGTTGCCCATTGCTCCACGGTAAATGAGAACTAATTTGTCTACCATTATCAGCATCTTGCGCATTGAAAATAAATGTATTCGATGGTAGTCTTTCCGCATCTCCTTTAGCCCAAAAACAAACGCTGACTTCATTTTCTATTGAGCTTAACTTATCGGTTGGAATAATTACAGAACTGGTACCTCTGCATTGCATGGCTGCGTTTTGGCCACCTGAACTCATGGTTTGCACTTGGCTAGTTTCATGTGCTACAAAATCCAAGGCACTAGAGGATTGCGAATTCGTATAACTTAACTCAATGATGATATTGGATGTCCCATCCCAATTAATTGGGGTATGTAAAGGGAGCTGGTTTGCTCCTTCATTGAATATATGATTGTTGTGGTAATGGCTTGTCCAATTTTGATTTTGGATATTTATCAAGTTTAGTGTTGAATCTGTTGTACCACTCGATCTAATTTGAAATCTATCGGTTGTTGTGGTATTGTTTAGGTATAGTTCAATGCCATGAATATCTCCGGCAACGGCTCCATTGGCTTCAAGTTCATCTTTACTGACTAACATGAAAACACGAGCTATATTTTCACTTTCTTGGATACTCAGCGAAGTTGTGCCATTTCCAATATTCGTTTGTAGTGGATTTATGGCCTCCATTGAAGTTGTGTATAAGGCTGTTTGATAGTAGTCGTATACTGGAGTATTTACATAGTCCAAGATCAATTCATTGAAACCTGGTATAATGTGGTCAGGGTGCTCACTTCGCAGCGAATCTTGCGTTGTGGGATCGGTTATAAAGGTATTGCAACTGTAATCCCATTCGCGACATCCTACAGCTCCATTTCCTACAGCTGCATCATGGCAACGCATATGATATCTCATTAGGATTTTTCTGTACTCCTTAGTGTCATCCGTAGGGAAGTTGAATAGATCGTTTCGAGTTTCACTATCCCAAGTGAAGGTTTGAACTATGGTAGTATCCTGTCCAAATAGATGAGCGCACATAAATAGCGCGATAACAGAAATGTAGATTCTTTTCATTCTAAATTAGTTTAGGGAAGTTGTAGTGCTTCTCAAAATACAAAACTGTCAAAATAGAATTTGATTCAGAGGAAACTATTTATGTCCTTGAATCGTTACTTTTGAACGCTTTTATAATTTTTGACATATTATTTAGGAGTACCAGCTCTTCATTAAACTAAGCATATGTACTTTGTTTACATTTTACGAAGTGAAGAGTATGATAGATTTTATACTGGACAAACAAATAATTATAGGCGAAGACTTACAGAGCATAATTCTGGAAAGGTCAAGGCGACAAAGCCGTATTTGCCATATGAGTTAGAATGTCTTATAATAAAAGATACAAGAGCTGAATCTTTGAAACTTGAACGCAAGATCAAAAATTTAAAGTCAAAGAAAAGGTTACTTTCATTTATTGAAAAGTATAATATGTTAGAATCAGGACCCGATGAAACGGCGTAGCCGTTTATCGGAGTCAGGACC
>JAHDDO010000051.1 GCA_020629315.1 Saprospiraceae bacterium
TCTATCCTCTATCCTCTATCTTCTATCTTCTATCTTCTATCTTCTATCTTCTATCTTCTATAGTCTATTCTCCTTTCAACCTATTCATTGTATTATTGTTATGTAATAAAGACACCGTTGATGACAGACACAAAGTTGGAATCAGACATCTTACTTAAAAATATTAAAAACAGGCGGACTATAGGTCCTTCCCAGTTTAGTGATAAAATCATTGCTGATGCTGACATATGGCAACTATTGGAAGCGGCCAATTGGGCTCCCAGCCATCGAAATACAGAACCTTGGCGGTTTCATGTATTTGCGGGAAAGGCAAAACAAGCGTTATCTGACTCATTAATAGAGTGTTATACAATTCATACACCCTCAGCCCACTTTTCTGCCTTTAAAGCCCAGAAAATTGGAAAGAAAGCATTGGGCTCGTCTCATATAATAACGATCGTGATGAATCGGGATGAAGAAGAGCGAGTTCCTGAATGGGAAGAATTAGCAGCGGTATCCAGTGCAGTGCAGAACTTGTGGCTGGCGGCAACAAGTATGGGTTTTGCGGGCTATTGGAGTTCGCCAAAACTCATAATTGAAAATGCGCGAGACTTCTTGACCTTAGATGAAAATGAAAAATGTCTTGGCTTTTTTTATATCGGTTACCCCGATGATTCTCCAAAACGAATGGGAGAAAAAGGAGACATAAAAGAGAAAGTAGAATGGTATTCTTAAAATGGGCCGTAAATACCTTTAACGATATTACCATTTAGGAAAGCATCCGGATCTAATTGGCTCTGGAACACGGGGCCTGAATACGCACCTGATAACAATAGCAAGGCTACCTGACACAAAGGTCCTGCCGTAGTGCTTTGAATAGCGCGCAAGGTTTGACCGCCAATCTGGCTAGGTAACACTTTATATGACTTAGCGATACCCCTTAGGTTCCCCTCCGTATCTTTACCTTTTACACTAGCATATACAATAACAAAATCGTCTTCTACTTGAGGAATCTGGTTAAGCATGATATCCTCTAAGCCTTGAATGACATCATCGCTCCCTTCTAGATCTTCGACCACGGAACGGACCCAGTCATAATGACCTAGATGACGGAGTGTTTTATAATCTAGGTTTCTCACTTTCCCCTGTAAGGCCTTAGGTAAATCAGCTGCACCTCCCGAGGTGTAATTATCTTCGTATCGCTCACCATCTATAACAATTTCTTCTTTTCTAGAAAGAGATGGAATATCTGATGTCTTATAATCTCTTACCACCAAAGCATCTTTAATATACTCCGTCGCAACACCTACTGGACTCCATGTAAAGGCATAAAAATGTGGCGCTTCTGCATTGGCAGATAATGCACCAACGCGCATTTTGATCTCTTCTACTTCTGTAACACCATATGTTTGGGTGAAACTAGTAAACAACTTCATGGCCAATACATTGATAAAACCAGGTGCCAATCCTGTCTGCAAGCAAAAACCAGTCGAAGCTCCAGTAGCAATCTGTTCTACTTGATCTGTCTCGGCAACATATTCTGTAAGATTCGCATAATGCATATCATTATCCTTAGCTATTTGAGCCATGCGGGGCGCTAATTTACCGGGTAAACAGTCCAATATAATATGCCCTTTTTCATAAGCGCTTGCTTCGCTAGATGAATCCCCATCCTTCGTCATAACAAAATAGGATAGATGATCGCCACCGCCCGCATAAGCAATCGCTTCTTGACACGCCCCTTCATCGATATCTCCTAGCTGAATTTGGAAATTCATACCTTCCAAATGAGATAAAATTAAGGCAGCTGCTCTACCGATTCCGCCAGCACCAACAATGATTATATTCTTATCCATATTTCGTCAATTCACCGCAAACATAAAAATTGGAAACATTATACAGGGAGTTTTGGCTAGCTTTCCTTGAATAAGTACCCAAATAAACATATTATAAATATTCGTTATGTGTAAATAACACATATACAAATAAAAATATATTGTTGATTTTGGTAATGTGTTATGTAGCACTTATCTTTGACTTGTTAATTATCCTTATTACCGATTTATTTTTTAACTGATGGGAGGCACACGTAGCAACACTCGTAGCAAGAAGAAGAGTAGAAAGAAAAAGACTAAAAAAGGCCTAAATTTCAATGATGAACGGATATTGAAAATTGTAGGACTTACTTTTTTATTTCTAGGTATTTACCTAACCGTAGCTTTTACTTCATATTTCTTTACTTGGAAAGCAGATCAGGATAAAGTATTACTTCATTCCTGGAACATGCTATTCAATAGTGAAGTAACTGTTCAGAATTGGTTAGGACGATTAGGAGCTATCATCTCAAATGGGTTTTTCTATTGGGGTTTTGGGATTCCATCTGTCCTATTTATTTACCTAACAGGTAGATTCGGCGTTGCCCTTATTAGAAGAGAATCATTAAAAGATTATCTACGATTATTTACGCAAGTAATCCTGATTACTTGTTTGTTATCCATAGTATTTGAATTTATGCTTCATAATTCACCATTTAGTTGGGGTGGAGCAGTGGGTAATGCTGTGTATACTTGGTTATCAAGTTTTGTTGGCCGTATTGGTCTAGCCTTACTATTCATATTGATTTGTTTAGCTAGCATAACTTGGTTTATCAACCCTCAAATGGAATTAAATATGTCCGGGGTAGGAGATAATGCTAAACGATTTTTCCCTACTATAAATATGCCTAGTTGGAGTTACTTCCGCTCGTTCGGGCAAAGCACAGCTGAAGAAAGAAAAGCGAAAAGAAAGAAAAAGACAAATAAAGAAGAAGATGCAACTTTTGACCTAGTAGTTGATGGCAGTTTACCAGCTTCTACACAAGAGGTTAAAAAACCAGGGGCTATTCCAAAAACCAAGGTTGAAGGAAGCTTGAATTCAGGAACTGTAGAGTTTAAGCTTCCCGATTCCTTACCAAAACCGGGTAAGAAAGAAGTCTTGACTGGTGAATCGGCAGAGTTAGAAATTAATGTTCCAGCGCAACCGGTTTCTGAAGAAGCGCAGCCTGCTAGCCCGCACCCACAACCAGTGGCACGTCCCGCAGAAGCGCAAGACCCGCCGTTGGAAACAGTGGTACACGGGGCAGATTTCAGCGAAAAAGTATTAGCGATCCAACAAGAAAATCCAGATGATATGGAACCGTATGATCCAACTAAGGATCTGTCGGATTACGCACATCCTGAGCTTGAATTGTTGGAAGATTACAGTGATATGAAAGTAGAGGTCGATCGAGCTGAATTAGAAGCGAATAAGACCCAAATCATTGAAACATTATTAAACTATAAAATTCAGATTACAAAGATTAGAGCAACTATTGGCCCGACAGTCACTTTATACGAAATCGTCCCTGCTCCAGGTATTAAGATCAGCAAAATTAAAAACCTGGAGGATGATATCGCATTGAGTTTAGCCGCTTTAGGAATCCGAATTATTGCACCTATTCCTGGAAAAGGAACCATCGGTATCGAGGTGCCAAATAAAAAGAAGCAAGTCGTATCCTTCAAAGAAGTGGTACAATCAGATAAATATCAGAATGCGAAAATGAGTTTACCTATAGCATTAGGTAAAACTATTGCGAATGAAGTTTTTGTAGCGGATCTAGCAAAGATGCCTCACTTGCTAATAGCAGGTGCAACAGGCCAAGGTAAATCAGTAGGTATCAATACTATACTGATGTCTTTACTTTATAAAAAGCATCCATCTCAAGTAAAACTAGTTCTGATAGATCCTAAAAAGGTGGAGCTGTTTCCATATGCGCAATTGGAAAAGCACTTCCTTGGATTTTTGCCTAATGCAAAGGAGCCAATCATTACGGATATCAACGAGGTTAAGGACACCTTAATGTCCTTAACACAAGAAATGGATACCCGATATGATCTATTGAAAAAAGCGCGAGCTAGGAATATTAAAGAATACAACGAAAAATTCACGGCCAGAAAGCTGAACCCTAATAATGGGCATAAATTTTTACCATTTATAGTTCTTGTAATTGATGAGTTTGCAGATCTTATCATGACGGCAGGTAAAGAAGTGGAATTGCCTATTGCTAGAATAGCCCAGTTGGCCAGAGCGGTAGGTATCCACATGATTATTGCGACTCAAAGACCTACAACGAATATTATTACGGGTACGATTAAGGCTAATTTCCCAGCGAGAATCTCTTACAAGGTAACGTCTCAAGTAGACTCAAGGACTATTTTGGATGCCAAGGGTGCTGAACAATTAATTGGTCGAGGGGATATGCTCTTAAATGTGGGTAGTGATATCGTTCGACTCCAATGCGCATTTGTAGATACACCAGAAGTAGAACGTGTGATTGATAGAATTTCCGAACAACGAGGCTATGCTACGCCCTATCACCTTCCTGAAGTACAAGGTGAAGAAGATCTTAGTAAAGATGGATCTAATTTAAAATGGTCTGATCTAGATCCAATGTTTGAAGATGCGGCAAGATTGATCGTAGCTTCGCAGCATGGTTCCACATCGAGTATCCAACGTAAACTGTCATTAGGCTATAATAGGGCTGGACGAATTATGGATCAATTGGAAATGCTTAACATCGTAGGACCTGCCATGGGTTCAAAACCAAGGGAAGTAATGGTATACTCTGAAATGGACCTAATGACGTATTTGGACCATTTAAAGAATAGGTAAGGCTCTCTAGAATCTAAGTATGGAAACGAGGGCCCAGAAAAGGCCCAGAGCAGCGCAACCACAGCCATAAAGCACGACGCTTAAGGTGCTTCTTTTAGTTGGATCATCAAAAACTTTTTTAGCTGGCTTCTTATACACATATTCTCGTGTACCATTAAAAATATAGTGGTTTAATGGTGTCTCCTGCGGATGATACGCGATCAAAGAACTAAAATAGATGATATACTTTTCCTGCAAATCACAGGAGGTAACACGCAAGGAAGCTGGATATACATTCGTAATAATTCCATTCAATTCTCGGCCATCTAATAAGGAAAAAGACTCACAGATTCCTTTTCTGATTTCACGCTTACCAAAGAAACTAAAGGGATCTTTTTCGACACTAAATTGATGCCTATTTTTCGATGTGTTGCCTGTTAATCCTTTTTTTGCAAAGAGCGTATCATTCGACATTCTCATTACTACCTCTCCGGTCCTTCGATCCCCCACTATCGTATATATTTCCCCATCCATATCCATGGAACCCAGATATACCCATTGATTGGAAACCATAATATCACCTTCTCCTTCAATCTGGAAAACATATCGTTCTTTGGAAACTAAGGGCTTATTAGAAATGGTGTAGCCACTAATGGAGCTAATACTATCCCATGGTATTTGATACTTTTCGTAGTTATTGCAGTCTCGAATCTTAAGATAAGATTTATAGGATGCTTGTACCTGAACCATACGCTGCTCTCCATTTGTCAGTATTAATGTATCGCAGGCATAATCATGTTTCTGCCCAACAAGGACATTGGACCCCAATAAAAGAAATAGAAAAAAAGAAAGTATCCTCATGATTAATAGCAATATACTGTAAGCTGCTAACGTAAAACAAACCCCTTACGATATTTTTTATATGATTTTTATGCTTTGGGCGATTCTCCTCCCGACACGTTCGGTCGGAGACAGGCTTTCCGCGACTAGGTCCTTTGGACATCACCGAGCTATGATTTCATCATAACCCGGGATTCGCTACTATCCTTATCGCAAAAGTCTATAATCCTAACAATACAATCACAGTGACAAGCCCTTTCAAATCATCGTATCAAATTGGTTACTAAATAGGATGTAATGCTTTGCTACAGTCTTGATAATGCTCCTAAAACTGATCCGCTACGACTTTGTAAGTCGGATCTTCTAATACATTTACCTCGATAATATCTTCAGCATTTTTTAAAAGCCTAACACAATCTTTACTTAGATAGGTTAAGGTGACCTTTTTACCGGCTTGTTTGTAGCGATCCGTTAATTTATTAAGCGCTTCGATACCGGACATGTCTGCTACTCGGCTTTCACGAAAATCAATGATCACTTCTTCAGGATCGTTTTGAATATCAAATTTTTCGGCAAATAAGGTGGTAGACCCAAAAAATAGAGGGCCATAGATTTCATAATGTTTTACACCATTTTCGTCAATTCGTTTACGGGCTCGAATACGTTTTGCATTCTCCCAAGAATAGGCTAGCGCAGAAATAATGACACCTAATAATACAGCCACAGCTAAGTTATGTGTGATGGCAGTAATCAGGGTCACTAAAACCATTACAACCACATCCGAATTAGGCATTTTTCTAAATACTCTAAAGCTGGCCCATTCAAAGGTGCCTATAGCTACCATAAACATTAAACCTACTAAAGCGGCCATAGGGAGACGTTCGATTAAGCCGCTTCCAAACATGATGAAAACCAATAGCATAAGTGCTGCAGTAATGCCTGATAATCGGGCTCGAGCACCAGATGAGGTATTAATTAAACTTTGACCTATCATGGCGCAACCACCCATACCTGACAAAAACCCAGAGAATATATTAGCCATACCTTGCGCTACACATTCTTTATTTCCTCGACCTCTTGTTTGGGTAATTTCATCGACAATATTGAGCGTTAATAAACTTTCAATTAAGCCTACTCCCGCAACTATGGCACTATAAGGTAGAATGATTTGAAAACTTTGCCAAGTAAGTGGAATGCTTGGAATAGATAAGGGAGGAAAGCCACCTTTAATACTTTCACCTTCTCCCATTATATCAGCCACTGTTAAGGTGTCAATTTGCAGTCCAAGAACAATGGCGGAAACTACTACAATGGCCACTAATGATGATGGGATGGCCTTGGTAAACTTTGGGAGTCCCCATATAATGAGCATCGTCAAAAGTGTCAAGCCAATCATGATAAACATCGATGAACCCGATAATAGTTCGCCAGTTGCTTTGTCATAAAAGTTTGGAAACTGAGCCATGAAAATTATGATAGCTAAGCCATTAACAAAGCCGAATAGAACGGGGTGTGGTACTAACCTGATAAACTTTCCCAATCGAAGAAAACCAGCTAAAATTTGTAATACCCCAGCTAGTATGACAGTGGCAAATACATAATTAAGAATCGTGTTTGGCTCTATGCCTGGAAATGTATTTTTAAGCTCCAATAGTAAGCCAACAAATATCACAGCAACCGCCCCAGTGGCGCCGGATATCATGCCAGGCCTACCTCCAAAGATAGACGTTACCAAGGCCAATACAAACGCGGCATATAAGCCAGTCAATGGTGAAAATCCTGGTATAAGAGCAAAGGCAATGGCCTCGGGTACTAAAGCTAAGGCTACTGTTAGTCCTGAAAGAATTTCAGTACTATAATTTACTTTTTGGGAAAAGTCAAAGAGATTAAAGTATTTGCGCATTGATAAATTTCAAAGCGTGCAAAAGTAAACTTAATTATCTTCTAGCTGATGTATATGGTACTTTTTTATAATATTTTATAAATCGAGAGTTGTAAGAGAACGACAATAGCTATTCCTTTATCTTCTAAATATACCGAAGAGTTCATTTCCGGCTCGCGGTCCTATAGAATTGTAACAAGGGTCCAAGATTTGACATTGGAAGGGTGGGCACAAATACGAAAGATAAAGCTCTTTGTTGCCCCCAAACGGCCTTTTCTCCATATCACCTGTAAGTGGTATATCAAACCACACACCGACTAATTTGCCGTCCGGAACAAGTAGCTCATACATTTTATCTACATACATACCCCTGTTTTCTTTAGAAGGTGGGAACGAACAGAAAAAGGTTTGCTCTACAATCAAATCATACTGCCCCGAATGTTCGAAGAAATTCTGATGGATCAATTGGTCTGCAGGGAAGTCAGGCAATCGATCCTTTAATTGCTGTAAAGGGATAGCGCTAATATCAAGCACATAGGTATTCCTAAATCCTTGTTTCCAAGCATATTCGGCTTCATAGGCATTCCCTGCCCCAGGGATAAGAATGCGAAGGTTTTTATTTTTTATTTGATCTAGATACTCGCTGATCGGTGGTGTAGCATAACCCACGTCCCAACCTGTCATTTCACTTTTGTAGCGGGCGCTCCAATAGGCATCCAACTGCTTACTTTCTTTATTGTTCACCGGCCCATTCTTTGTAAAATTGATCTAAATAGCTTTCCATGTAAGCATGACGGGCTTCAGCCATTTGTTTGGCACTCTCACTATGCATCATATCCTTTAAAAGCAGCAATTTTTCATAGAAATGATTGATCGTTGGCGCCGTTGATTTTTTGTATTCCTCTTTAGTCATATGCAAGTTGGGTGGAATAGTAGGATCATACAAACTATGGTTTTTAAAACCACCATAATTGAAGGCTCGCGCGATACCGATGGCACCTATGGCATCAAGCTTATCAGCGTCTTGAACCAGCTTCATTTCCTTTGAAGTGAACGATGGGCCCTCTAGACTATTTTTAAAAGACATGTGCCTAATAATATTGATTACATGTTCGACAATTTCATGAGAAATCCCTTGTCCTTCTAAAAAGTCTTTGGCGATTTGTGGACCCAATTCTTCATTGCCATCATGAAATTTGGGGTCTGCGATATCGTGGAGTAGGGCGGCCAACTGTACCACTAGAGGATCTGCTTTTTCCGTCTCCAATAGTTTTTTGCAATTGTTCCAGACACGTTGTATGTGCCACCAATCGTGACCACCTTCTGCATCCACTAATTGTTGCTTGACGTATGCCGCCGTTTTTTCTATTAGTAAATCAGCGGTACTATTCATCTTCTGCACTCTTATTCTTTACATACTTTTCTAGCCATTCATCTTGCTCCCACAGCATATGCATTATGGACTCTTTGGCTACATAGCCATGACTTTCTTTGGGTAGCATCACTAAACGTACCGTGGCACCTAAGCCTTTGAGGGCGTTAAAGTAGCGCTCACTTTGCATAGGGTAGGTGCCTGAGTTGTTATCTGCTTCTCCATGAATTAACAATAAAGGTGTTTTCATTTTATCGGCATGCATAAATGGAGACATGGTATAGTAAATCTCTGGTGCTTCCCAGTAGTTGCGTTGCTCTGACTGAAAACCGAAGGGTGTAAGGGTCCGATTATAGGCCCCACTTCGAGCTATGCCTGCGGCAAATAAATCAGAATGACTAAGTAGATTAGCGACCATAAATGCGCCATACGAATGCCCACCGACGGCTACACGTTCCCGATCGATATAGCCCAGCTTGTCTACAGCATCTATCGCCGCTTTTGCATTAGCGACTAGTTGTGATCGGAAACTATCATTGGGTTCTTCATCTCCTTCACCTACAATTGGAAAAGCAGCATCATCTAATACCACATACCCACGGTTCACCCAGAAAAGCGGCGAGCCATACCAAGGATAGGTAAATTCATTGGGCGAAGAAGTGACCTGACCTGCTGAACTCTTATCTTTAAATTCTCTTGGATAGGCCCACAGAATCATTGGCATTTTTTCCTTCTTCTTCATATCGTATCCTACCGGCAAGTATAATGTCCCATTTAATTCCACACCATCTTCTCGTTCGTACGTGATTACCTCTTTATGAACATCTTGAATTTGTTCGAATGGGTTTTCGAATTGTGTTACTGGGGTTAATGAACCTGAATGTATATCTCTGAAGAAATAGTTTGGATACTCATTTTTAGATTCTATTCGAGTGAGTAGTTTTCCTGATTTGATATCAATGGCTTTCACGAATGACTCTAATTTATCTGTGTCAGTCACTTGGAATAATCGTTCAGTAGTTTTTGATTCAATATCATATTTGTCTACGAAAGGAAATTTGCCTTCATCAGAAAACCCTTCGCCTAAAAGGTACATGCTACCATCTTCAATCCATAATACGGAATTGTTGAAAGCATTTTTGCGCTCAACAAAATCGCCAGGATCGGCATATCTGTCCTGATAATTCCGTTCGCTGAACAAAACAGTGGCTTCCTCAGCATCAGAAGGATTAAATAAATCCATTCTAAGATTTCTAGAATCCCACCAGTAGTTATAGCATAAGGCTAGCTTATCTGTACCCCATACGATAGAGTTATACCGTTCTTTAGTTCGGAGTAAAAATTGTTTTTCACCAGAAAATGGAGCATCCAATTCAAATACTTCATCTCTGAATTCAGCTTCCGTATTAGCATCACCGCCGTCCAAAGCTTCAGCCCAATATAGGGTGGCTGGTTTATCAGATCGCCATCTAATACTTCTAGGACCTGTTCTCACAGACATAAATCCTTTTGGTAAGTCTTCGATCAAGGGTATTTCAAGGAAGTTTGAAACTAGATCTCCATTGAGATCATAGATATTTACGCTAGATGGAAATCTACCATATGGCACTAGATACGAGAAGGGTTGTTTCACATCTTGTACCATGATATAGTTTCCGTCTGGAGATATACTTACGCTACTATACAGCGCGGCCTCTTTCCATTTTCGTTGATTGCCTTTCAGGTCTGTGATCCACAACTCAGACGTAGCTAGGGTGGAAAAGTTAGCTTCATCGGTTTGATTTTTTAGTAGATCTTGATACGTTCTATTTTGCGCTTTTTTACCATCATTTACCGAGATGGTAGGGCCTGTAGGGATAGCGCTTTTGGTATCAATTAGAGCAGGTCTATCTGCCGGTAGTTTAGTATATATAATACCGGATTCGTCTTTTAACCAATTTATTGGATCACGCATATTCGCATTAACGATGGGGTCTGTTAATTGAGTGGCTTTTGCATTCTTTAGATCTAGCAGCCAAATTTCCACGCCGGTGGCTGCGGTGTGGGTAAAGGCCATGAAGTCTTGACTTTTTGACCAAGAGAAATTGCTTAATTGTCCATTGTCTGGCAGCCCTGATACAGGGGTTTCTTTTTGAGTGGCCACATCATACAAACTCAATGTATAATAATATCGCTGTCTACTTGAGATATTCGTTTTAGGATTGATTCGTAATCCAGCTAATCTCATTTCTGTTTCAGATAGTTCGTTTATGCTCTTGTATTGACTGCGATATAATAATACAGCCTGCGTCCCTTCTGTGTTAATTCTGATTGATGGAGCAAGCTTCGCATCGGCTAAGACACTAATATTTGGATGTGGATTTTGATAAGTAAGATCTAACTGTGCATCTAGATGCAGACTGGATAGTATCATAATGATGTAAAGTAATTTTTTCATAGTAGAATGGTTTTGACCCAATGATTTCAATAGCGCATAAATAATAGATTCGGCTCCGAAATAGAAAATAGGCTATCCAATTTAGGATTTATTAACAATTCAAGCACTTGGCTTTATAGTAAGATGTTACTTTTTTTTGAGATGTTCTAATCAAATATACCAACCCATAGAAAGTCCTGCCCAAGGTAAGTAATCAGGGATATAAGCGGAGTTTCCTCGTAGACTTAAAACATAAGCGGTCGCTCTAAAAAATAGTTTTCCTTTATCTAGCTGATAGCCTAAACCTAGATTCCCTTCGAGATCACTATCTATATGGTGCAGTCTCTCTGATGGATAATTTTGCCTATCCGAAAGAAGAAAATGAGTAAGTCCTATCGTAACGAATCCTTGATGGTTAGGTCCTCCCCAAAAATAATTTCCATAAAGAAATTGGCTTGTGGCTGATTCAAAATAGCGACCTCTTTCGGTGGATCCATTTAGATCTCGAATGATGTCCCCACTAGCCACATTTAGTACACCAACGCCCCCGCCCAAAGAGATTGATGGACGTAGATTTCTCTCATAAGCCAAAGAACCAAAGATGAGTGTCTTGCCGCCCACTTCAAGGACCATAGCCTGTTTTTTTGGACTATCCAATGTCGTTTGACCAGGTAATACCATTGGACATAAACAAACGACAAAACAAACATAAATAAGTCTAGTGCTATACATACTCACATTATGGAATTTCGCGATTAACATCAATGTTTATCTCTAGTTCCTTTTCGGGATCGATAGTCATTTCTATTGAATAGTTACTTATATCTCCAGATGAAGGAATGCTATTTCCATCCCTATCTGAAAAAACAGTAGTAAAGTATGTCCCGGGATGCAGGTAGGTATGAGTAAATGAATATTCAGAAGGTGTAATGTCAGTAGTCCGTAGCGTTTTGTCTTGGAGGGCAGAAAGATGTACTTGGCCCATGTCATCCACTATAGGCTCTATCGAAAGAAATAATAGCATTGGATCATCCGCTATGCTTGCATCCTTATTAAATAAGCTTTTGAGAGTGCTAACATGCTTGTGCTCAGATTCGGGAAAAGGATCTTGATCCTCAGCGAGGTATAAAGCAGAATTCGGATCTACTAGACCTTGAAAGCCACTGCCAAAGTTATGTTCGATTTTTTCTTGGGGAAAATTGAAAAGACTTGCCGCTGTATTGGCTAATTGTTCATTCTTCTTAATGCCCACAAATCCCATGTGATGTATGGGGTCGTCCAATGTCCCACTATTATCCTTGTAGGCATCAAAGTGAAGTTGATCATTATCAAAAACGAATTCCATGTACGCTCTTTTTACGCCACCGACAGCATCGACTAAACGATAATACCTTTGTTGACCTTGATGTTCTGCTTTGTCTAATATGAAATAGGTAGCTCGATACTGATTACCCAACCAGCCGCCATTTCGAGCCATAATCACTGGATCGCCATCAAGTTCTGCTAAAAATAAAGAGACAATAATATTTTGATTAGTGCCTCCTTCATAAATGGCGTGAGTGTGAGATGATGAGATCGGTCTAAAATCAAAACTGAACCAATCATAGTCTCCAAAAGGCGTCTCATTAGTACCAATCCAATGGGCCGAAATATCTGTCAAGATATCAAAGCCCAATATCCCGGATTGGGAGCGTATCTCATTATTTTCAGGATCTTTGCATGCGAGAAAAGCTAGGCAAAATAGACCCAAAGAGAATATGTATTTCATGTATCCAATTTATTAATTAAACGGAAATCTACCTAGATACCTTATTCAAATCTCAATTCTATATTTTTATAACATGGATCAAGGCGTTTGCAAGGAAGAGGTATATAAATCAGTATTCTATTCGCATAGTGAGCGACTCAGGAACTTTCTATATTATAAATCGGGCAATTTGGTGCAAGCAGAAGATTTAGTCCAAGAAGCCTTTTCGAAACTATGGCAAAACTGTGCCTCAGTTTCTATTGAAAAAGCAAAGTCATACCTCTTTACTGTAGCCAACAATTTATTTATCAATCAAGCAAAGAAAGCGCAGCTCACGTTTAAATATTTGGGTATACAGAAAGAAAAAATGGATCAAGCAAATCCTCAGTATTTGATGGAGCAGGAAGAATTCAGAATACGTTTGGAGCAAGCTATCGATGCATTGTCTGAAGAGCAACGAACGGTCTATTTGATGAATCGTTTAGATAAGATGAAATACCGGGAGATTGCGGAAGCATTAGGTATAAGTCAAAAGGCTGTAGAAAAACGAATGCATAAGGCACTCGTACAATTAAGAAAAATTCACAAAAAGGTATAGTAGGGTAAAATGGAGTTCGATTGTTTCATAGGGGCAGGAACATTTCCTGCAATATTACGTAACTTAAAATCATGTCTATAGACACACTTTACGCGAGATTTATTTCCGGCGAACTTTCTGAAACAGAAATTGCAGATTTGAAAGCAAGTGGTGAATGGGAAGAGCTGGAAGCTATTATCCTAGCCACAGATAACATGGCTTTGCCAAGTTATGATATGGATGCTGCTTTTCGAAAATTGAAAATAAAAGAAGGTATTGTAGAGAGTAAACCCAAGGCCATTACTAGACGCTTGTGGCTTCCTGCGGCGGCAGCAGCGGTACTTTTAGTAGCGGGACTCTTTTTGTTGAACCCTTCTTCTAGTACAGCGCGTGTCTATGGTATTGCCGGGGATGTTGTGCTTACTGATTTGCCAGATGGAAGTCGAGTAACATTGAACAGCGGATCAAGCATTAGTTGGAATAAAAGATCCTTTGAAAATGACCGACGTATAGATTTAAAAGGCGAAGCCTATTTTGAAGTTTCTAAAGGGTCTACATTCAGAGTCCAGCTTTCCAAAGGCTATGTAGACGTATTAGGGACCGCTTTTAATGTGAAAGAGCGAGATAATACACTACAGGTTTCTTGTTATGAGGGAAAGGTGAGGGTGGAGTATATGGACATTGAACAAACCCTTACAAAAGGCGAGGGTATGCTTTATGATGATACTAAGGTGTGGTCCAATGTCCCTCCTGCTTCGGAAGCCCCAAAATGGTTAAATGGAATCGCTGAATTTACCAATGCCAATGTGAATCATGTACTATATGAACTAGGAAGACAGTTTAATTATGCCATAATAGCCAATGATATGGAAGGACGATTCACCGGTTCCTTTTCGAATGATAATGTAGAAAAAGCACTTAAAGAGGTATGTGCCCCGATGGGACTGCAATACAAAATTAATAAGGACAAGACCAGTATTGAGATTACGAAATAATGGCATATTCATACTGTTTCTATGGATGCCTTTGGTAGGCATTACGCAGGATACGCATGCTATATCTATGGAGGCATGTATACAAAACTTTCAAGAGGCCTTTACTCTTAAAGTAAACTATGATGCAAGCCTGGTGGAGGGTAAAATTGTACAACGTTTTATCCCCTTAGAAGATCCTGAAAAGGCCATGGAAGCGTTGTTGCGAGATTCAAAATTAGATTATGAGCGGTCTGGAGATAAATTCTTGATCGTAGCGGATAAACGTAGAGAATTTTCCATTTGTGGCTACATAAAAGATGGGCAAGGTATTCCTTTAATGGCAAGCAACATTTACATTCCAAGATTGATGGCTGGCATACAGTCTGATCAAAACGGCTATTTTGAATATCAGTTTTTTGGGTATGGGCAGGATGAGGTGCAGCTTAGTTATTTAGGGTATAAGACGGCGCATATTCCCTTAAAGCAATGGGAGGAGCAAGAAGGTGAATGTATTCGAGTCACTATGTTTCCAGATGAAACCGTGTTTGGTGAAGAGATTGTAATCAGTGATTATGTGTTGCCTGGCATAACAGCCGGAGAGTCCTTTAGTCGTATGTCCTTAAAAATGAAACAGCTATTGCGAAGTGGGTTTGCCGAACAAGGCGATGTGCTGCGAAATATTCAATGGCTACCCGGAATTCGGAGTTGGGATGATAGCGCGGCTAACATTTATATTCGAGGAGCCTCACCCGATCAAAATGGAATAGTATGGGAAGGAAATACCATTTATGATGCCGGGCATTTCTTTGGTATGATTTCCTCAATAAATCCATTCGTTCTAGATCAAATTACTGTCCAGAAAGGAGTGTATCATCCGCGCTATGAGGATCGAGTAGGAGGGCTTATACAAATGTCACTACCCGATAAAGTTAGTACTAAGCTAAGTGGTGGATTTGGTTCTAACCTTACCCAATCTCATGCCTATATAGAAAGTGGTTTATCAGAGTCCCTTAGTTTGATAGTAGCTGCTAGAAGTAATTATGAAGCAATAAATAATACGCCTACTATGCAGTCTTTCAAAACCCGTGTGTTTGAAGGAAAAGGCTTAGATCTTGCCGAATTTGCGGAAGATGAAAATGGAATGGAATTGGAAGAGGAAATTCAATTTTCTGATCTCAATACCAAGGTTATTTTGGATTTGAAAAATGGCACTTCGCTTTCTTTAGCAAGTTTCGCCAGCCAAAGTCGTTTTACTATTATTGAAGAGATAGAGGAAGATGTAGAGAGTGTAGAAGAAACAAAAACAAATAATCTGTCATTTTCACTTTCCTTGAATCAGAAAGTCAGGGATCATGGTCAAATTCGCGTACGGTCCAGCTTCTCTAATTATGTCAGCTATTTTGATGAATCAAATCGGTTTGGAGCTCAAGCACAGTTATTTGAAACCCATTTTGATGAAAATAGCATTCGAGATGTAAAATTTCAAGGAGAATATGCCTTTGTAAAAGGAAAATGGCGTTGGGATGCAGGGTACCAGTATCAACAACTACAGACTGGCAATCGCATTGTGGGTAGCTCTTCTTTTGAAAGTGAGTATGCGTTTGAACAAAATCAAGGCTTGGGTATCCATGCCATATATGGCCATGCGGCTTGGGCGACCAAGAAGAGTACGATTAACGTAAGTGTAAAAACACTATCACCGAGTCTAGGTGATGGCCCGCTGTTTTCACCAAGGGTTAATTATCAATATGCAATAACTCCTCACATAAGTTTTCAAGCCAATGCAGGTATTATGTATCAGTTTGTTAGTCGGTTGTATAATTTGGATAACGATATTTTGGATGCAGACCGACGCGTTTGGATCTTAGCTAATGAGGATGACCCCGAATATCAAAGAAGTCAGAAAATAGCAGCTGGATTTCATTTTGATAAGAATAGATGGTTAGTTGAAGTCGAAGCGTATGCGAATGAAAATGTGGGTATTGCCAATGCTGAGATTGTGGGCAATGATATAGATTTAGCGCTCAATTTTGATGGACAAGCTGTAAATCGCGGTGTTAATGTGCTTGTAAATAAGCGTTGGAATCGATTTGGGATTTGGTTGGATTACAGTTATCAAGATCATTTTTGGTTTATGCCTTCCGTATCCGACGATTACTTTAATGCCTCTTTCCAGCCTAGACATGTGGGTGGAGCAAGTATGCAGTATCAGCTTGGAAGATGGATTTGCAATGCTCGATATCAATGGCGATCTGGGGTTCCATTTACGGAAGTGGACGGCTTGGATGAAGATGAAGACGAAGATTTTGAAGACGCCTATGACATACTGTATGATGAATACAATGCTGCTTTTTTGCAACCATATCAGAGCTTGGATTTATTTATAAAAAGGAGAGCATCATTTTATGATAAAAAAGTGGGTTACGAAATCCAACTAGGTGTTACTAATCTGCTTAATCATGAAAATATTGGTGCTCGAAGCTTTGACTTGGTCGAATTGACCGAGGAAGATGATGATGACCCAGACATCATTCAGGTAGATCAAAATTTGCTCAGACGCACCTTCCAAGCCAGTCTTCGGTTTTTCTTTTAAATGACTAGTCATTTTCCATCGAAGCACAGGCCTCCGTGGTGTCATTGGTAGTGTAGGTTTTTCCTTTAAGATTTAGTTTAGGGATACGTACTTAGTAAGGTGTGAATTTTTTTCACACCTTTTTTTATGTATAGGGTAGGGTAAAATGATACTTGTTTGTTTCAATGGCGTTAACTGTATTATTTCATATTTTTTAAATCCTATTACTATGTTTTTATCAAAGAAAATTAGCTTTTTGTTTTTACTGTTTGGTCTCGCTTTTTTTACGGTATCCTGTGACAAAGACACAATGGAATCAGAAGAAGAAAGCGGAGATAGCTTGGTTGTTACGGGTTCATCTCTAGGGGTGGCTGGATTGAATGACGAAGATTGCTTACTAGATCCAGAGTGTTTAGCATTTGTTTTTCCGATTACTATTGATGTTCCAGAAGCCGGGGAACAGGTGCTGGAGGATGAAGATGAATTGGAGATTTTGTTGGATGAATTAGAAGAATTAGCAGAAGAGGATAGTACGGTGGTTTGTCCTAGTTTGGTATATCCTATAACAGTTATTCTAGAAGATGACGCTGAAGAGCTTGTGTCTGACGAAGGTGGATTGGTAGCCTTGATCGAAGCTTGTGAAGGAACAGAAGAAGAGGACGAAGACGATGATGATGGAGAAAATGATGAAGAAGATGAGGACGATGAAAATGAAGAGGATGAAGAAGAGGATGAAGACGATGAAGACGATGAAGAGGATGAAGAAGACGAAGATTGTGATGAGGATGAGCATGATGAGGAGTGCTTCGAAGTAGTATTTCCAATAACGGTGGAATTGCCAGATGGCACTACAGAATCTGTTGCTAATGAGGAGGCGTTTTTCACTTTAGAAGAAGCTGTGGAGGAAGAATTCGGGGAAGATTTATTGGTGGTTTTTCCAATAGAGATTGAGTATGAAGATGGTACTATTGAGGAGATTGGGAGTGAAGAAGAATATGAAATCGCTGAAGATGAATGTGAATAAATGAAAGGGCCTGAAAGGGCCTTTTTTTATCGTTTAAATATGTCCAAAAGACTGTTTTTGCGACTTTGTGAAACATC
>JAHDDO010000019.1:0-62083 GCA_020629315.1 Saprospiraceae bacterium
GACCTCTTGACTGCCAGTCAAACGCTCTAGCCAACTGAGCTAAGGCCCCTAAACCGTCTGGAGCAAGTTGCCGGATGTAAGATATAGCATTAAGATCCGTACTTTACTGCTCCATGTTAACACCTACAAAGTAAATGTATTTTTTGGAATAATTCCTAGATGTTCTTGCATTCCATTCATTCCCGTAAACCTAGCTTTGCTTACTAAAATAAAGGACTACCTTTAGCCTATCTATTCCATAGCTATGAGACTACTTTATATCACTCGCATATCCATATTACTCTTTATTATTTATTCAGTTGGATCTTGTGGTTTTACCGAAATTGATCCTGATGATTATGGTATATTCTCTATGCAAAATGATACAACCGTTGTCATGGATGGCTTGATAGATAGTGATATAATTACCTACTGGGATAACTATATCCAAGCATTCCCAAACACCACATATATGATCATGATGGACTGTCCGGGTTCGACCGATGATGAGGCCAACTGGGATGCGTCAAAAAACATTCATGCCGCAGGTATACACATACACTTACCCAGCCATGCGGTTATCGCCTCAGGCGCGGTAGACCTCTTCCTTTCTGGACGTAAACGGACACGAGAGGCGGGTAGTCAATTGGGTGTTCATTCATGGTCTGATGGGGCAGGAAATGAAGCCACCGATTATCCAGTAGGCCATGAAGAGCATCAAGGTGCTATAGATTACTATCAAGCTATTGGGTTTAGCCTATCTGATGCTGAAGCCTTTTATTATTTCACGATCAATGCAGCTAGTGCTGAGGATATTCATTGGATGACAGATGACGAGATCAGCTTTTATAAGATCCTGAAGTAGCCCTTCGAAGGCCCTCTCCTTATTAGTTTATTGCCTAAAAGGCATGCTTTTCCTTCCGTAGCTATAGTTCGTGATAGCGATGAGAGGTAGTCGACGGAACGGCGAGTCCGCCGGCTTGCCAAGGACCAGGCTACCGACCGTAGCGCCGCTGTGAATCTAGTTCGCAGCGGATCACCCTAAAAACAATGGATACACAAATCATGTTTGCCATTCTGGAGATAACTACCTTTATAGTATGGCAGATACTACTTTTTGGACTGGATCTCAACATTACTTATGTGATCCGGCTTTAGCGCAATCCTTTCACATCGCTCGAACCCTTGGAATGCCTTTATTGATCGAAGGTGAGCCAGGTACTGGGAAAACGGAATTGCCCATACAATACGCTCGAGATTTGGGCTTGGATTTATTTATCTATCCCACGGGTTCCAAGAGTAATGTAGACCAATTTGTAGGTCGGTTTGATCACGTAAAATATTTGCGAGATTCTCAAATCGAGATTTTAAATGCGCAACGATCAGAAAAAGGCTTAGATGCATCCTTGCATACCAGCGGAAGAAATACTGAAAATCTGAGCGATTACGTCATAAAAGGCCCTTGTGCCCAAGCCTACGAATCGGCGAATTCTGTATTACTTATCGACGAAATTGATAAGGCGCCCAGAGAGTTTCCAAATGATCTTTTATATGCTTTATCTCACAGAAAACTAGTGATGCCAGAGTCTGGAGATGTTATCGAAGTGTCCGAGGAAAATATGCCTGCTATTATAATTACCTCCAATAGAGAACAGGAGCTGCCTACGGCTTTTAAGGGGCGTTGTATATATCATTACATACACTTTCCGGATGCAGACACGATGCAGAAAATCGTATCTAAACATCATCCAAAGATCGAGGATAAGGTAGTGGACAGGGCGATCGATATTTTCTATCATTTACGAAATATCGGATTAGATAGAGCACCGACTACGCGAGAGTTATTGAATTGGCTAAAATACATCAAGGATACGAGTAGTGAAGCGGCTATTGAAAAGATAGAAAAGCTTGAAGGTTTAGGAGCACTAGTAAAGACCCAGGCGGACCTTGAAAAGGTACAACGTCGTGTGTTAGGGGATTCAGAAGATTATTTTAGACGTAGCACGCCCAATTAATGTTTACTCGATTACCGGCATATTTTAAAGACTTTGGTTTGGACGTTGATGTCCGAGCGCTGTTAGTAATGCAGCGCGCTTTTCAAAAGGGTTTGATTAAAACCTTGGGTGATATTTACAATGTTTTAAAAGGAATTATTGTTAAGGATCCTATGCATATGGGTCCTTTTACAAAAGCCTACTATTCCTATTTTATGAACATTGAGATAGGTGAACGAGAATCACTTGAAGATGCGATCTTACGCTCAGAATATTTCAGAAAATGGCGGGATGATCAGATCGATCGATTTGGAGATGACGCCGAAGATGAGACCTGGGTGCATCGTTTTTTGGATCAAGCGCACTTGACACAATACGATATAAAGGAGGTTTTGGATGGGCGAGACATTTGGGATAAGGATTCAGGTGATGTAGAAGATGAAAATTGGGATGCCTTACACGAAGAAGCTATTGAGAAACGCTTAGAAAAAATGGCGGACTATTCAGATTTGAGTTTGGAGGAACTACTAGAGCGGATGCAGCAAGTCCGAGAGCAACAAAAAGGAAGACATAGTGGGGGCAGTCATTGGATCGGTCAAGCGGGTATTTCACCTTACGGTTTTGGTGGCGCTGCTAAAGATGGGATTCGAGTGGGTGGTCATGGCGGCGGTAAGATGGCGCGACGGGTGTTGCAGGATGAAAAGTATTTTCCTGTAGATAGAGATGCTATCTTAAATGATACCAATGTAGATGCTGCCTTATCGAGCTTGAAGGGCGTTATTCAAGAATCTTCGACGGAATATTTAGATGTAAAGCAGACAATCCAACAAGGATTAAAACGTGGTGGTTTATTCATACCTGAGTTAAAATATGAAACTGATCAGCAATTACGAGTCATCCTTTTAATTGATAATGGAGGGTACTCCATGGATCCATATATCCGTCAGGTGCAGCTATTATTCAGAAAAATGAAAACAAGATTTGCCCATGATCTTGAAACGTATTATTTCCATAATACGATTTATGATCGGGTCTATGAAGATGCGCAACGAAGGAAGGCTATATCTATTGAGCGCGTCTTAGAAAAGGACAAAGCCTATCACGTGTTTATCATTGGAGATGCAGCCATGGCGTCTTACGAATTGAGCAAAACAAGTATGAATACCTATCGTGCATTATGCCAGCATTTTACTAAGATATGCTGGCTAAATCCGGAATTGGAGCGATATTGGAAGCACACATTTACTATCATGGTTATCAAAGAATTGGTTCCTATGTTTACCTTGACCCCAAATGGTATTGAAAAGGCCGTGGTACATATGAATCGAAAATTAAAGAGTGCCAATGAAATTTGAAGATGTAAATATCAATAAAGGACTGTATCAAGCGCTACAGGATATGGAGCTGGATACCATGAGTGAGATCCAAGCTCGTTCATTTTCGTCTATCATGTCTGGCAAGGATTTTATTGGTATTGCACAGACAGGTACGGGTAAAACGATAGCCTATCTCCTACCCTTGCTTCGTATGTATCAGTATGAAAAAAAGAAAGAGCCTAAGGTTCTAATTCTAGTGCCTACCCGTGAATTAGTCTTGCAGGTTTTGCAAACCATACAAGAGTTAGGCAGTTATTTAAGTGCTCGTGCTTTTGGTGTTTTTGGCGGTGTGAATATTAATACACAACGGTTGCGAATAGCTGAAGGGTACGATATCATCATCGGTACGCCTGGTAGAACCATGGATCTTTTGTTAGATGGTACCATCAACCCAAAGCGAATAAAAAAGCTAGTTATTGATGAGTATGATGAAATGCTAAATGAGGGATTTAGAATCCAATTAGGTACCATTTTAGATCTGCTTCCAAAGAAAAAACAAGTGCTTCTTTTTTCCGCTACTCGTTCTGAGACCATGGAAGCCTTGGCTGAAGATTTTATGCTAAACCCAGCCATAGTTGTTGTCAAACCAGAAATTAAGGTACTGCCTCAAATTGCTCAATTTGGGTATTATGCCGACAACTTCAATTCGAAATTCGATTTACTTCGAACTATTTGGGATGCTTCATTTGAAAAGGTTTTGATATTTACAAAAAGTAAGCATGTTGCTGATCTTTTGTTTGAGCGGTTCAATGTCCATGGTTTTGAGAAGGTCGATCATATACATTCTAACAAATCACAGAATTACAGAATTCGGGTTATTGAATCTTACAGAGAAGGGGCCTTGGATACCCTAATCACTACTGATCTAATGGCACGAGGAATTGATGTTCCAGATATTACTCATGTTATTAATTTTGATCTACCTCAAGATGTGGAATCATATATCCATCGAATGGGTCGAACGGGACGTTTTGACAGGTCTGGAATTCTCATTGATTTTATTAATGAAAAAGATCGACTATTTCATAGCCAATTGAATGAAGCCTTAGAAGAGCGAATTGTCTTTCCCGATGTACCTGAGGAATATGTGCCATCTGAAGAATACTTGGAATTCGAATTGATCGAGATAAAAGGTGGTGATAAGGCCTACTATGTACCGACCAAGTTAAAACACTCCCAAGGGGCCTATCACGAGAAGAAAGCAAAAAATAAGAAAGTGAACTTAGGTAGTGCATATTGGCGTAAGCAAAAGGCCAAAAAAGGGAATAAAAGAAGGTCCTAGGCCCTGAAATAACGGGGATTTCAATTATTTTTGAAAAATTGTTGAGTTACGGAATTATTCTGTACATACTTTGGTTTACTTGATGGACTGTAACTAGCCTCCCAATGCTGATCCCAAAGCTTGGTTAAAATAAACAATGCGATTTCAATTCCAATTTTTAATTCATTTAAAACCAAAGTAAACAATGGCAAACTTTTTAATGGACAGCGTTAAAGCTGTAATTTCTAACGCTGTAGTTGACAAAGCCGCCAGTTTCATTGGCATCGAGAACAGAACAGTTACCAATTTAATGAAGACCTTTCTTCCGGCTTTGATTGGAGGTGTGGCACATAAAGGAAGGAGCGCATCAGGCGCTAGTGATATCATGGATCTAATCTCTAGAAGAGGATTAGGTGATGATTCTATTGGCGACCTAATGGGTATCTTTTCTGACAAATCCAAGGGAGATGCTTTTATGAAAGGCGGATCTGAAATCCTTCCTGCGATTTTCGGTAATCGTCAAGATGGTATTATGGACGTTCTTCTAAAAGGAAGTGGCGTAAAGAAAGGAATAGGTTCTAGCCTTATGAGCTTTTTAGCACCTATCGTTCTTAGTAAGCTAGGTAGTGTTATCAAAAACAAAGCTATGGATGCAGCTGGCTTGAGCAGGTATCTAGGCGAGCAAAAATCTAGCTATGCTAATTTAATTCCAGGTGGATTGTTTGATGGAAACGCGGGTGTAGCTGCTAGCGGTGGCACAAGTACCCCTTCAACAAATAACTCTGGCGGTGGCGGAGGATTCCTTAAGTGGTTACTTCCATTATTATTGATCGGTGGTTTAGTATGGTTCCTTACTAAAGGAGGATGCAATGCTCCAGAAATGGCTGGTAATGATACTAAAACAGAAATGAAAGATGATCATGCTGGTCACGACCATAGTGGACATGATCACTCAGGTCACGATCATTCAGGTCATGATCATAGTGGACACGATCACAGTGGCAATAAAGGAACATCTGTTACCAATACATCTTCTGCTTCGGCTTCATATAGCTTAAATGCAGCGGGTGATATCGTAGACGCTAATGGAAAGGTAATTCACAAATCAGGCGGATACTCAATTGATGATTCTGGAAACCTAGTTGATGCGGCAGGAAATGTTATTTCAAGAGCGGGAGCTTTTGGTGACAAAATGCTTGAAGGTTTGAGAAAGACATATGGTAAATTGACTGGTACTAAATATAGCATTGACGCTAATGGAAACTTAGTGGATGGTGCAGGGAAGATCCTTTATAAAAAAGGAGACTTCATGGAGAAAGACGGATACTATGTTGATAAAGACGGGAACCGTCTAGGTAGAATCCTTAAGAAAATCGGAGAAGCGATTGCTAATGCGGCTGATGCAGTAGGTGACGCAGCTAAAGATGCGGCTGGTGCTGCAGCTGGTGCTGTTGCGGCTGGTGCTGATAAGTTTAAGAATTTATTCTCAGACATGGTTGCAAAGAAAGCGGGTGTAGAAAGTAGCTATAGATTGAACAATATTGAGTTCAATGAGGAAAACCACAGAATCACAAACTTCTCTAAAGCGGAAGTAGAAGGTTTGGCGGCTGCTTTAAAAGCAAACCCAGATGGTAAGATGCAAGTGAGTGCTTCTACGTTAGATAGAGCAAAAGTGGTTAAGCAAATGCTTGTAACATTAGGTGTTAAAGACGGTCAGATTTCTGCGAAGAAAAATAAAGACTTTGATACTAACCAAGTACAAGTTTCAGTAGACTAAACACTTGATAGAATATAAGAAAAGGGAGCTGTCTATGGGCAGCTCCCTTTTTTTATTTTTACAAAGCAATTTCTTGCTTGTGGTTTAATTTTATGAATTCACTTGCCTGGATGGTGGTTCCATACCGCTTCTCGCCATGCTGGTCTTCATATTGGTTGTATTTTATTTTGCCCAATATGGCTACAGTATCGCCTTTGGTAAGTAAATCATTCATAGTTTCAGCTATGGGGCCCCAAGCCCTTACTTGATGCCAATGAGTTTCTGCTGATTTTTCGCCTTCTGCATTCTTGTAGACTTCATTAGTCGCCAAACTAAATTTGGCAAGTTTTTGACCCGATTCAAGAGATTTCAATTCAACATCTGCCCCTAGGTTACCAATAAGTCTAACACTGTTCTTTAAATTATTCATGGTGTTGTTTTTAATAATGATTTAATATTTCCAAAGGTAAGCTCAAATCGAACTCCGCCCCTATCTTAAAAGCGTTTAGAAACGACTATTGAGGTCTGAGCAGTACTTTTTTTGTTTTTATCCAGCCACCTAAATAGGGTTAGTTCCTCGATTGTGTGTCTTACTAGCAAATGACTCTAAAATAAGATGAGGCATCGAAACACCCTGATTTTCTTAAGTTTCCTGTTTATGCTAATGACTAGCACAGTATTCGCCCAGAATGATGGAAATCTAAGAACTGAACAAAAGACAGACGCTGGCAGAAGTTTCATTTTTGGAACTTCTATCGGTTACCCCCTAGGTATTTTTGACATCCCTAATGCTGGTATTTATGTGGGCATTCATCCAAGATGGCGTATTTCTGACATCTTTTGGATCGATACTCAGATATCCTATTCTCACAGTCGATTTGATCGAGACGATGATATCTTCTCTCACGATGGAGGTCAAACGAATAGCTATAGCGCTATTTTTGGTCCTCGCCTATACATGATGGGATCGAATAAGAATATTAGACCATATGCCAATTTGCTTATTGGATATGGCGCAACCGTGGATCAAGAATACAATGCGGATGATGAATTAAAATATGCCACCTTTGGTGTATACAGTTTTAGTTTTGGTATTTATTTAGAGATCAACAAGCGATTCTTTTTTGGTGGCGCTGTAGAAGGTGCTCATACCGAAGCTGTAGTAAAACTTGGATACAATTTGTAAAGATAAACCCGTACGAATAGCAAAATCCCTTTGATCTTTTGATCAAGGGATTTTTTAATTTCTACCTATTTCTTCCAGCAATTTGTGATATTGCTGATTAACATTGACAAACTTTGATTTGAATTCTTTTATTGAATCCAGCATCCCTTGCTTAACGATGCTTTCTCCCTTCAAGGTATCCTTCAATTCTGTATTTTCAACGGTAGCATGGTCGAATGCTTTTTTCAAATTGGCTAACTCATGATGGGTATCATAATGCATTTTTTCCCAATAGGCCCGTTCCTTATCAATCTTATTTTTCTCTGTATCCAGCAAGCGTAATTGCTTTTTGATTTTAGCCAGTTCGTTAATCTCGCTAGTCTGATTCTTAAGTTTTGCATTTAGCTTTTCAGTCGTGTGTTGTCCCGTGCTAACAGCGTGACGAAGATTTCCGATCTCCTTTTCTAATTTATCTTTTATACTCTTCCAGTTCTTACTGTCATGAAGATCCTTTTGATACTTCTCTGACCAGTTTCTTACTTCTTCTTTATGAAATTCTATCTTATTTTCTAGACCTATGAGCTGGTCCTGAGTACGTTGTAATTCGTTGGATGCACTATTCTTTTCTGATGTGATTATGGAAAACTGGGTGTGGAGTTGATCGTACTTTTCTTGAAGTTCTTTTAGTGACGCTTGTTGCCCTTGTTCTAATTCTTCAGCTTTCGTCTTCCATCGTAGTTGACTTTTCTCAAGCTTTTGCACGGTAGATTTATGTTTGACTTGTTTTTTTTCAAGTGCCTTGAAATCTTTTTTAATTTGAGTATAGTCTTTAGAAATTACCTGATTTGTAATAAGGTAAGTAACGATAACGGCTCCTATAATCGAGCTAATGAGTACAAGAAGTGAGAAGGTCATACGGTCAAAATTTATAATTACTTTCTTTTGACGTAGAATCTTCCCTTAGGTCATATCTATAATATGTTAAGTTTTCGAATCCGAGACTACTGCTTCACAAATCGGATTGCTTGACCATTAATTGTAATGAAATAGATGCCAGATTGTAGGCTAGATACATCGCAAGAATTTCCATCTAGTTTTCCCGACTGTACCACTCGTCCTTCTGCAGTAGAAATATAGAATTTCTCATTTCTAGTTTTACGGTCCAATGTTACTCTTTCTTGCACTGGATTTGGTGTTATTTGAATGGATTTACTTTGGGACAAATCATTATTTGAGGCTGTATCGTTATTAGCATTAAATGTCGCTGTTTGTTGCATAAAGCTACCTGTTCCATTTGGCCGTCTGGCGAAGCCTTTATTTATTTCCTGCTCTCCAAACTCCAATGTCTCAAAAGGAATTGTATCTGTTCTGGATAGGCTTAGTGACTCTCCCATCTTAGCCAATTTAAAACTACAATGTAAACCATCCTGGCCGCCATCTTCGTCAGCCCAAATAATTAGATAGCCTTTTCCTTCAATAATGGTTCCAGCAGGAAATTCCCATTTCCCATGATTCTCTGGATTATCTGACATAAAATAACCTGAGAGGTCTACATCGTTATCATTATTGTTATACAATTCAATCCAATCATCAAACTCACCATCTTGATCAGATGCAGTGCTGACATTTGAAGCTACAATTTCATTGATCACAATTTGACCCGATACGGTAAACGTAAAACAGGCAAGACAAATAACTACTATAGATTTCATAATTGTGGGTGTTTTCCGAATTGCTAAAATATAGGAATTCATGGAATACAAGCTCAATTTTAGACGAAAGCACTAATTTCCTGCATCATAAAACCTTCTTCACGACATCCCTGTTTGTTAATAAAATCTGAAGTAATTCAATTGGAGTCTTAAAAAAGCCATAAAATAAGGTATATAGACCCAACCTTTTCGTGAAATGCCGTGACATATTATCAGATAAAGGACAGAATATGTTACTTAGCCATAAATTAGAAAGAATTCATCCATTGGGCGTGTTAAGTGCACATAGCAATAGTCTTTCCAACCAGTCATTGGTTGAGCTCTTAAAAAAAGGAGACGCCGCTTCTCAGCGGGCCTTTTACAAAGAGTATTTTGGTAAAATGTTAGGTATAGCATTGAGATATACTTCTAACAAAGACGATGCGTACGATATTATCAATACCGCCTTTTACAAAGTTTTCAAATCTATATGTAATTACAAAAATCAAGGAAGTTTTGATGGCTGGGTAGCGGTGATTGTTAAACGAACAGCATTAGATCATTGCCGAAAAGCGAAGTTTCAATATACAGACATTGATGAAACGCCTCAAGTAGGTGCTAAGGTCACAAATGACGCTCTAGGTCAATTTGCTGTAGAAGATATTTATGCCTGCATTCAGAAGTTGCCTGATGCGAGTAGAACAGTATTCAATATGTTTGCCATAGAAGGATACAGACATGATGAAATCGCGCACGAACTTGGCATATCTACAGGGACATCTAAATGGCATGTAGCTAATGCCAGAAAAATCTTACAAAAATTATTAATCCAGTTGAAATGAATCGTCCAGATAACAAAACGCCTTTTGATAAGGACTTACAATCGATATTATCGCAGCACGAATTCGATTTCGACCCTGCGGCTCACGACCAGTTTATTGAAAAGTATGGTAACGAAGCGATTCGGCCGGAAAATACTTTTTTAAGAAACTTCAGAAATTATTTACCATTGATGATCCTACTTTTCATGGTAATCCTTGGCCTTAGTCTTTGGGTAAAACAGGCATTAAATGCTGCGTATGACCATCCTAGCCAATCAAAGGAAACAATAGAAAAGCTACATTTTGCAGATACTCAAAAGTCAGATAATACAAATGAGCCAATTATAATCGATACGAAAACCTTACAGAGTAGTTCTGAAGTACAGCCTGAATATGCCAAAAATAATAGTCCGCAAGAAAAGACAGTTGCTGGATTTAAAACGACATTGGACAACACAAAAGCTAATAGTCAAATTAAAAATGCAATTATTCAAGAAGAACAGGCTCCTTCAATACCAACAATAGCTAATTATGTCCCTGTGTCAAACTCTACTACAGGAACATCTATATTGGAGCAAGAAGAAAGCAGGTCAATGGCTATAGAGGCCAATATCGAAAGAACCGTTAGTGCTGCAAAAGCCATTCACCGATTACCAAGAAAACGCAGTGCGAATAAGCCATTGCAAGTCAGTGCTATTCCTACTCTTGCTTTCGCATCACTGAATGTTACTGAAGAAAACAACTTTCCTACCCTCTCATCGGACAAGTATTTTGTGTATGACAAAACGGATATGCGTTCAAAATGGAATTTTGGCATTACGGGTTCATATGGATGGAACGAAACCAACCTAGCATTCAATGGGGCTGATGAAATTCAAAATACAGCAAAGCTGGCCGAGGCTAGTTTTGTATCCAATGAAGGCACTGATTTTGGCAATCAATGGCAGTTAGGCTTACGTGCTTTTTATTCTTTAACCGAGAATATCTCCTTACGCTCAGGCCTTTCATTTTTGCGTCAAAATTATTCGAATACGCGTCGAGTTTTACCGACATCAGAAATGGCAGAAATTAACGAACCATTATTTACCCAATCTGAAAGCTACTTGCAAACTAGCACTCTCAGTCAAAATAAGTTAATGCTGCCTATTGGTATACAGCGAACTTTGTATTCTAATAATAAGAATTTTGCATTATACGCTGGGGCAATGCTTCAATACACGTTACAGCTAAACTTGATGGCTCAGAGTGCTGATGCGTTTCCAGATCCTCAAGGAGCGAATGCTGATGGTACCGAAGCTTCATACCAAACTACGTTGCCAGAGAAATCCGGTTTTCAATATGGGGCTTTTGCGGGTATTGCTTTGGGTAATTTGAAAGGTACTCATCTATTGCTGGAACCTCAACTAATCTACAATAAATTGGATTATATTTCGCCTGCTGATAATAGCACTATCAGCTCTATCTTGGAACCAGCTCTATCAGTTCATCTGAGATTTTAGAATAGGTATATCCTCATCAGATTTTAGAATTAAAATCTCATTACGCATCAGTGATTTTAGATAGATATGCCTAGGTACGTACTTGGGGTTTTCCTTTTTATAATTCCGCATCAAGTGGAGTAATATTAGATCCCATAGTTTTTCAAAAGGAACAATCTCTACTAGGTCTGAACTTTGATCTATTGCTAGCGGTATTAAGCTTAATTTCACTCTATATTTTTCTGTATGCCTTGCCACGGCTTCTGGATGAAATTGTTGCTTGGAAATGCTAAGAAGCATCCGTAAAAAACAATTATTTCTAAAGGTCTTATTCTTTCGTAAATACCTACCTATATAGCTATTTAATGCTTCTTCCTGATCTATGAGACGATCATAATTATTCCGAATATAATTACCTAACCATTTGCATACTAAGAGGCTGATGTTAAATCCTTTTTTGTCCTGACTTAACTCGGTTACTTTATTCAAAAACTTACTAATATTAAACGAAGATTGAAATTTACTTTCCAAACCGGCTAAGTGAATACATAGATGATGATACGCTTCGAACATTTCCCATCTGTTTTTCATTAGCTTAGTTTGACGACTCAATTTACCTTCCTTTGCTTCTGATAGTATTAGACGTGTCTGAGTATAAGATCCTTCCCTGAGGTGTATAAGTAGTAAATATTGCATGGAAGTATACCATTGTGAACCATACTTTTCCGTACCTGCTTTTACCTCCAGCAACAATTCTTTGGCATGGGCTAGGTCTCCATCAGCCATGGCTGCATAAGCCTGATAGTTTAAAAATAACCTAGCTCCAAAAGGATCAGCTAGATGCTTATTTTCCATTAGGTTTTGTCTGGCTTTCTTACAAATGTGAATAGTGCTTTGGTAATCCTTCTGACTCAATTTGTAAAAGACACCTATGGAGTATCCAAATCGCAAATAATTAGTAGATGGTGGATCAGAAAATTGCTCTGAAACCTCTGCATAATATTTTTCAGCGGTCGCTTTAAATTCATTACCCAGATCCTTTGATACTGAAAATTGATTGGTAAGTTCAGCGTGGTACCACTCACATTTTATTTCTAATTCTACTTTTCTATTTAGTTCATGAACTTCTGCATAATAGATTTTCGCTAATTTTTGATCCTTTGTATGACTTGCATAGTGTCTAAATAAAAACCTGGCCAAGATGGTAGCAATATCTAATATCTTGTACTTCTTGGCCAATCTAAATGTTTGGAGTGCTAAATGGGCTGCTGCGGGTCTGTATTGTTTGGCAATTAAATATTTGAAACAAATAAAATTTAGATGAATCTTATAATAGGCTAACTGTGAGGCTCTCTGTTTATTAGGGTTCGGGGTATATTGCAGCATATGCCTTTTTAGCTTCTCGATAATCCGATACTTTGCTGCATTTTCTTCTACGCTTAAGGGTGATTTTTTATGAACCAAGGTATCATCGCTAACTAGCAAAAACGAGCCCATAAGTTCCTTTTCAATTTCTGGAAGGTTCCTCAAAAAAGCTTCGTTTTTATCATTATCCAGAAATTTTTGTGAAAAGTGAATTAAATCCCCAACGTAATTCATTAGTAAAAAAAATATTTAATCATCAAAAAAGTGTTTCTTATCACCTAATTGTATGTTTTTCAACATTTTACAATTCAATTTAGCTAATTTATTGCATAAATGCATGAATATTTTTTGCAACTTTTTGATATTAATTCATCGCATTTGACACCCTAATTTTGAATTATGAAAAAATGTTAACAATGTCAGACTGGTTAGAAGAAATACTAATAGCAATGGGTATAATAGAAGATGAAACTGAAGGGATTTAGTCTTTTTGTCCTTTCATTTTTAGTTGAATACTATTCAACGACTAGCACCTTTGGGGGCAATTTCCTACAGCAAATTAGGGTGTCACCACTCTAAAGGAACCACAAGGTGGTTAGCCTACCTACAAAGGGTTTTTGAATGCTCGGTGGGCAAAGCTAAATGCTTTGCCTACCGGGGTTTTTATAAAAGCTAACAAGCTTATTGTATCCAAGTACCCAATTCTTGGATAGCCTCCAGTAACGCCACAATCGGGACCCAACACAATTATGTTTCCCGATGGTGTCAGCTGCACAATTCCAGGAAAGCAGGGCACCGATTCAAAAGAATTATTTTGCACGTGTATCAGCTTGGCTCCTTCCACGATGAAACCTTGCCGATTATAATTTGACGTCTTGGAAAATGATTGATTCCAAAACGCCTTTTCATTTTCTAAAATATAAGCATCTGGTCCTGAATTCAATATAATTGATTCAGGTATGATATCCTTCTGCCCCTGAGTTCTTGTTTTTTTGATATTCGGATCTTTAAAAATCAAATCTCCTCTTTTCAATGGAATGGTCTCTCCCTTTCTTTTTACCAGGCCACCTTCAAAACCGAGATAGGCTATTTCATAAGAATCAATTCGTTTACCTTCCAAGATATCTCCTTTCTTCAAGGACAACACTTTATCTTGAGTCGTCAAGCCATTAAGGTACCAGGTAGCTGATGCTCCTCCAAAAGCTATCATTATTTCATCCAAAATTTCAATATGGATACCCGATTTAAAACATTCAATAACTCCAGTGTTATAAGAATTTTGTAACAATTTATGCAATGAACGTAATTCATCCGAAAGCATAACACCCCCAAACCCTTGCCCATAAAAAGCCGCATTATTAATCTCCAGTGATTGAATACTAGAATAGGTACCTGGATGTATTACTCTTGCAATAGCCTTCATCAATCAATGAATTTTAAAATTATCCTATCGCCTACTGAAAATGAGAATTTTCGCATCATCCTTACAAATTCTAATGAGGCTCTACCCAAGGTATACCAGCCGCCTGGAGAAGACTGTGGGTATACACCTGCATAGGGGCCACCTATGGCAAATGACCCCGCTTCCACCCTTTTTTTGGGGATATCTTTACGAGGTACATGCAGGTGTTCTGGTAAACCTTCCAAATAAAAAAAACCAGCTTGAAAGCCAAACATAGATATAGTAAAATTTGATGTTTCGAGCTCCCTGACTATTTCATCTTTTCTTAGATGCAGCCTTCTTTGAAGAAAGGTCCAATCTTCATCAAAATCGATTGTTACGGGTAGAATGTATTGGCTTGGATTCGTATTAGTTAATTGAAACGATAGTATAGATTCAATGACCGTATTGCTGTTTTTTATACTCGTAAATATCCACAATTCTGATTTTGAAGCAATCACATTATCTAAGCCGCTCAGTGATTGGCTTTGTATGTATTGTCCTAAGAGTGGCAATAGTTTACTATTTGCATACTCCTTGTGTCGAATAACAATGGCTTTATCAGCAAATTGTAAAACATCTAACACATGGGAATTAAGCGATATGGATGTTATTTTCTTCAAGGATTTTCCGAACTCGTTTTATGGATTGCACAACTTGTTTTGTGTCACTATGAAAGCAAAGGGTACGTCCTTTTATTTTTCCTGATTCTACATTTGGCATATTCCCATTACTCAACCAATATTCGACTTGGTTTACTACTTGATCTGGATTTTCTAGTACTGCGCCAGGTCTTCCTCTTTTTACTAATGCGCCCTTCGCTTCATATTTTCGATCACCAAATATTTCTTCCCAAACCCCCATTTTTCTTTCTTTCGCTTTCTTAGAAAAGGGGCTCCCCGACATACAATATATCAAAGTAAACTCAAACTCTGAAATGGCATCTAGCACCTTATCTGCCAAATCTAAATTAATAGACAAATAGTGATATAAAGCCCCGTGGGCTTTTACATGATGAGCGTTCACTTGGCTATGGTTAGCACAAATTCGAAACAGTTCAAGCTGTTTTTTAATGGCATCGACTAATTGCTGAGAAGAGGAATAATGCACTTTCCTTCCAAAATGTTTTCGGTCTGGGAAGGAGATATGTGCTCCGCAATTTACACCATTGGCGATGGCTAAAGAAAGGCATGCAAGTATGGAGTTTTGATCACCAAAATGACCCCCACAAGCAATAGAGCAACTGCTGATCAATGGCATGATCCTATCATCTAGATAGTCCGGTGATGATGAATGACATTCACCCATATCTACATTTATATCAAGTGAAAAGCTATTCAAAAGAAAATGCTATACATTGTTTTAAAGCTCAGACCTATGCAAAAAAGTAACACCAAACCGCCTATTAAATTTCGTATGAAGCCATTGTGTAAGGATCCCATAATTCGCTTGTCATTGAGCAAATACAGTAAAAAGAAAACGATAATTGGCAAAAGAGCTGCATTCGCAATCTGAGCAAATTGTATAACGATGATCGGTTTTATGCCACTTAGGTTAACTAGCAAACCTATAAACAAAACACCAAACCAAACAGCTGTAAATTTCCAACTCTTTTCTGTCCAACCAAATAATCCTTGAGCTGCTAAGGAGGCAGCCAAAGGAGCTGTTATGGCGGAACTTAATCCAGCGGCAAATAAGCCAAAAGACATAACCCAGCTTGCTGATCTGCCTAAAATAGGTTCTACTTGGTAACGTAATGCAGCCGCAGAATCTACTTCAATTCCTAGTGGTTCTAAGATATGGGCTGCACTCATCAAAATGGACATTGAAATAAACCCACCTAATAGAATAGACAAATTATTCTCTTTTCGCATTCTTGATAAGTCTTCTGTATCCTTCCATTTTTTGGACACGGTAGATGCATGCAAGAACAAATTGTATGGAACTACCGTCGTACCTATTAAAGCCGCAATCATCCAAAAACGATCTATCTCAAACACGTTTCTCGGCCAAAACTGATGCACTACTTTTCCCCATTCTATTGGTAAACTTATCAATGTGATTATAAAGGCAAAGCTCATTACAATGACCAAGGAGATCAATACTTTCTCAATCCAGTAATAATTAGCTTTCCACAACAATGCTACGGCACAAGTAAACATCGCAACAGCCAGTATTTTATGATCAACTCCTGTAAAGGACAAGCCTAAAATGGCTCCCCCTAAGTTACCCGACTCATACGCTGCATTTCCAATAACAATCGCTGCAAAACTCAAAATTAACAAGCCCAGTTTTGCTATTCCTGGAGGCAATTGCGATTCAATAGCTTCACCCAACCCTTTTTGCGTAACTAAGCCCAGTCGAGATGCCATCTCTTGTAGAAATAAGGTGATCAAAATTGAAAGAACAAGAGCCCATACTAATTCGTAAGAGAAGCTAGCTCCTGCTTTTGAGCACATTGTGATAGTACCCGGCCCTATAAATGCCGCGGCGATAAGAGTACTAGGCCCAAACCAAATGGTATTTTTTTTATTCGCCATCCTGCATTTTAAATGCATATAATGCGAAGCTAGCTAACCAATGTTCTCCATTGTAATCACCATCAGTAATCTTAGTAATGGAGAAGGCCAAATGTTCATCCGCTAATTCTGATAAATGAGTCGATGAAATCGATCGAGCAAAAGGATATAAACACCAAGATCTTGAAAAATTGAGCCCATCGAGATGAACTAGTTTTCCATCATTGCGATTCTTTACAATCGCCGGTGTAAGAATATTTCTTTCGTTTTTTTGCCAATGAGGTATAAACCTTGAATGCCATTCTACAAAAGCAGATACAGGCAAAACCTTCCTCATCAAATCAAGTTCTTGTAGACAAGGCGACAAAAAATCATACCCACTTGGCTCCCATGACAATGGGCAATCTACATCATTAGCATAAAATTCTAAAGCTCTACTCTCAATTAAACTGGCTAATGACGGATAATCGGATTTTGCAAGATCGTATGCAAAGCTTAAGCCAAAAGCCGTATTAGAGTGCTCTCCTACTCGAATAGGGTACACTAAATTGGGTAGGTAAGTTTGATATTTTTCAGCGATAACATCTGTCAAAGGTTTTATGGTTTCATACCATCGTTGTCCGTCAGGGTTTGACCATTCTTTTAATTCCTGAGTTAAGACCATGACCCAGGCCCAGCCGTAGGTTCTTTCAAAATTTTTTGTGTAATTGTTGAGCGTGAAATAGTCGATTTCTATTTGGATGTTTTCTTTTGTGATATGCTCATCTAATATTTTCTTAGCTTGATCATATGCCCTGATATTTGGGAATTGCTTCATTAGATACACCAATGACCAATGAGCATGTACAGCTGAATGCCAATCAAAACAACCATAAAATACAGGATGATGAAGTATGGGCATAACTAATTCGCTAGAATCGGCTAAGACATGATGCCCTTTATAAGGTAATTCTTGTTGGATACACTTAAGAGGTAAAGCAATGAGTTTTTCTGCCAGTTGCAGATCTAGTTTTGGCGCTTGTACTGCTTCCTTTTGATATTGAACTTCACTAGAGCCACCGCCACACTGTAAACACAAAACAGCACCGATTAGAAAGCAAATGACGAGTGATATTGAGTTTGTTTTCATTTTGAAGGCTTGGCGTTTATACAAAGTAGAAAAAACTGAAGGGAAATGGGTAGTGCTTAATGAAAAAAATACATCTACATTTGTGCGGTGAAAGAACACAAATCGTAAATTATTGTTAGTACACTATGATTGAAACTGCAAATACATCCGTTGGATTGAACACTATCGAGGAAGCATTAGAAGATCTAAGGCAAGGTAAAGTAATCATTGTGGTTGATGATGAAAATCGTGAAAACGAAGGGGACTTTATTTGTGCTGCAGAAAAGGTCACACCTGAGGTGATAAATTTCATGGCTATGCATGGTAGAGGCTTAATTTGCACTCCTATCACAGAAGATAAAGCTAAGCAGCTGGAGTTAAATATGATGGTATCTACAAATACTGCCTTACATGAAACAGCATTTACAGTTTCAATCGATCTAATCGGAAGGGGGTGTTCAACAGGCATCTCGGCATATGATAGATCTACTGGTATCCAAGCCATTTTAGATCCTGAGATAACAGCATCAGACTTTGCAAGACCGGGTCATATTTTTCCGTTGGTGGCAAAGAATGGAGGTGTATTGAGACGAACTGGGCACACCGAAGCAGCCGTAGATTTAGCTGCCATGGCTGGATTCAAACCGGCTGGTGTCCTCGTTGAAATCCTAAATGAAGATGGCTCAATGGCTAGACTTCCTGAACTTGAAAAAATTGCTGAAAAACACCAGCTTAAAATTATTAGCATTGAAGATCTAATCGCGTATCGACTGGAAAGAGAACAATTAGTCGAGGAGGTTTCTCGAAAGAATCTATCCACTAAATATGGTGATATTCAACGCATAGAATTCAAGCAACTAGATACGAATGACTCCCACACTGCCTTAGTCATTGGAAATTGGGAAGGCGACGATCCTGTGCTAGTACGAGTCCACTCCAATCAAGATAGTGTTGACCTTATGGATTTATTACTAAGTAAGGATAAGACCTTAATGCAAAGTGCACTTGAAAAAATAGCTAAAAACGGAAACGGAGTGCTACTTATAATGCGCCCTTCTGATAAAGGTGAACTAGAATACACAGATTCTATGTCTCAGCGCGACTTTGGCATTGGAGCACAAATACTGCGTAGCTTGAACATTCAAAAAATTCGACTTTTGACAAATAATCCTCGAAGGAGAGTGGGTTTAATTGGCTATGATCTTGAAATAGTAGAGAATATTACTTTTAGCTAATACTACAAATTTAAAAAGCGGTTTGTGAGAGAAAAAACCTTTTGTTTCTTCTCCTGATTTGCTAATGTTTCTTGCGTGGCTGGAAAACTAAATTCAGTTATCGACCTGCCTAGGGAATCCACATAATTTCTTTCTACTCCGTGAATGGATTTTGCTCTCAGCTGCATAATTCTTCTATCTGCCACCAAGGTATCTTCTGGAATATGATCAGTATGAAAGAAACGCAATAGTATCGTTTCCATTTTTTCTGTCAATGTTGTTAATTGAACATTTAGCTCACGAATTTTTGGAGAGGCTAAGGTCAAATTTAGATAGGATCTTATGATGTAGTAAATCTGTACTTTTTGCTCATAGTTTAATAGTGTTTCCATGGACTCATCTATCATGATTAGGTCATCGAATGACGCATCCCGATAGTTCTTTACGAGTTTCAAGCAAGCTTCACCAAAGGTATATTCTTTTAATAATCGCGGATTTAAATTCAATGCCATGATCCGTACATCTTGTATAAGCTTTTCAATGAGCTCATCAGCCACATGCACATCTTTCATTTTCAGATATTGTTTTAAAGCCACGACATCTTGACCCAAACCCTCATGAACAATGCTTGCTAAGCTAGACATTTCTGATTCCTGGATCTTTAGAATCATATTGTTGGCTACGTCAAGTTGTTTATTCTTTTGTTTCAGTTGGGTATTTACCCTAAATCTATACAATGAATACAACAAAAATATCCCGGTTAAAACATAAATCAATTTTGCCCAGTAACATAAATACCATGGAGACTTTACTTTAATTTCTAGATAACTGGTATCGCTCCATTGAAGGTCTTGATTCTTTACTTTTACCTTGAAGACATACTTCCCTGGCTTCAGACCAGAGTATTGAACACTCGTCAAATTAGTCGGTTCCCTAAAGTCATTCTCTAGACCTTCTAAGAAATAGCTATACTGATTATGCTGTGCATGTAAAATATTGTTCGCGGCAAATTGTACAACTACATTATTTTGGTCGTGGTTTAAAATAAAAGGAGTACCACTTGAAATAATACCTTTTCCACTATATTCTTCCGAGGCGACATATTCGTCATTCGCCTTTATTTCCGTAAAATAAATATCCAATGAAAGCTGATCTTTCTGCACACTATGTCTGGGGTCGAAAGACACATATCCTTGCGTTGATCCGAAATAAATGATACCACTTTCGTCTTTAAATCCAGCATGCGGTGAAAATTCATAACTGCCATCCCTCTCTATAGTATGATACTGGTCAATCTTCATACTGGCGTCAATACGATCAATACCTGTATTAGTTGTAACCCAAATATTCCCCGAATCATCTTCCTGCAAGGAAAAAATCATGCTCCCTTGTAAGCCATTCTCTTCATTAATACTGGTAACCTTAGCGGTTTCCCTATTCCATTTAAATACACCATCACCAAAAGTTGCCATCCAGACATTACAGCGTTCATCCACTATTATATCAGATAAAATGCCTGAGTGATTATTGTAATGTTTTTCTTCTACCAAGGGCCTAGAACTTTTTAATCCCATTTGATTATCGAAAGTCAGCTTCCAAACGCCTATTTGATCTATAGCTAATAAAATATTGCCTTCACAATCCTCTTCAATCTTTCGAATTTCAGTACTAGGCAATTGAGCATTTATTTGGTCAATTCCTTCAATCAATTCATTTTCCTCATTAAAAATTAATAGGCCTCCTCTAAAAGAAGCTACAAATTTATACCCTTGTTTATTGGCATAAACCGCAAGCAGGTTATACGATCTTTCGCGTAATGATGGATTAATATCATAAAGATCAATAAATTGTTTTTCAACAAAATCATATACCTTTAATCCACCAGCCCACGTAGCTACCCATAGTTCCCCAGAATTTGTTTTAGCAATATCTGTTACCACCCAGTCTTCTTCAACCGACTTTTTTTGAACGTCACAGGAGCTTTGATTTCCAAAGTATTGAAGTCCATTTCCTTCAGTACCTATAACAAGACCAAGATCCTTGTCTTCAATAATGGATGACACGAAACCCAAAAACCCATCTTTTTTTGCATTCGTAAAGTAGTTGACATAATTAAACATGTCATATGATGATTCTGTATTGCAAATGCCTCTTTTATAGAACCCAATCCATTCAATTCCATTTGAATCCTCAAAAAGTGTCCAAACCGAATTTCCGTTAATATTCTTTTCAGAGTTTGAGTCAGCCTTATGTTTTGTAAATTTTTGATCGCGAAGAATCATGAGCCCTTCATTTTCTGTGCCCACCCAAATTTCTTTTTCGTCATTCTCTAGTAAAGACAGAACTGCATAACCACCAAATAATTCAGGATGAAATGGGCTTAATTTATATTCACCAGCCTGCTTGTTAACTTTATAAACACCACTGTGCGTCCCTACCAAAAACCCATACTTTGTTGAATAACATACCGATCTATAAATCTTGCTTTGATCATTTATCTTAGAAATCATACCTGATTCAAAATCAAGATAAAAGCCTTCTCCAAACGTCAACAATAAAAGATTGCCTCTAAAATCCTGCCCTATTTCCCTAATATCTCTTATCATATCAAGGTCTTCTTTAGAAAATAATAGATCTTCTTCGGCTAAGAAGGCAGTTGACCTTGTATCAAATAGCTGAGCACCTGCGTCATGAAAGCATATGATTAAGATGCCATCATTTCTAATGAATATGGAGGAAATAGCATTGGAATGCAAAACAGAATTACTCGTATCGACGGTTTGTATTTTAAAATCTTTAATGCTAATAATGGTCAATCCGCCAGAACTAGCTAAATAAATATGATCTCGACCATCATATTGCATAGAATTAATAAAACTGGAAGGAATACTTTCTTCATGGGTGTGATCATGTAGAAAGCTCGTATAGCTCGTCCCATCAAATCTATTTAAACCGTATTCGGTGCTCACCCAGATAAATCCAAATCTATCCTCTACGATACCATTGATTGTATTATGGCTAATACCACTAGACTTATCCTTGAAAGCATACTGTGCCATTGAAGAGCAAATGCAGATAAGTAAAAAAAGAAACAGTAATGATATCTTCTTTCCACTTGGCATTAGAATAAGAACTTTATATTATATATTTTCAGAATCATATAAATAGCGTCATTTACTTAATTGACGTTTACAAATGTAATTCCCACTACTATGGACAGAAGAAATGCTATACTAGGTCTAATGACTAGCCCTGCCATATTTAACCTGAGCTCTCCTTTCAAGATGTCAAATTCAACATCATCGAACATAAAGCACTCTGCTTGTAGATGGTGTTATCGTAATATTCCTCTTGAAGAATTAGCCGACAGAGCAAAAGATATGGGTATCTCTTCTATTGAATTACTGAATAAAGACGAATGGGATACGGTGTTGTCCAGGGGTTTAGAATGCGCTATTAGTAATGGAAGTTCGTTAGGAATCACTAAAGGATTCAATGATCCTGAAAATCATCATATATTAATTAATGATTATACAAAACTCATACCAAAGGCAGCCGAAAAAGGAATTACCCAAATCATTTGTTTTTCAGGAAACAGAAACGGACTGAGTGATGAGCAAGGCCTAGAAAACTGTGCGCAAGGTCTTTCTGAGATTGTAAAACTGGCTGAAAAGTATAATGTTAAGCTGGTAATGGAATTGCTCAACAGCAAAGTAGATCACACGGATTATATGTGTGATAATACAACTTGGGGTGTACAGCTAGTTGAGAAAATAGGATCCAGCTCTTTTTCATTGTTGTACGATATCTACCATATGCAGATTATGGAAGGAGATGTGATTCGGACGATTACGGAAAATATTCAATACATTAGTCACTTCCACACAGGTGGTGTGCCGGGTCGTAATGAAATTGACGAAAACCAAGAACTTTATTATCCAGCCATCGTAAAAGCGATACGAGAGGCCAACTTTGAAGGGTTTATAGCTCAAGAATTTATTCCAACTGCTACAAAGCCTTTAGACTCTTTACAGAAGGCCATTGAAATATGTAATCCAAAGTAAATGAAACGAAGAACTTTTAATAAGCAATTAGGCATCATGGGGTTAGCCTCCAGCGTAGGTTTACTCTCATGCAATAATAGCTCTGGAACGAAAGAATCAATAGAAGAGCCCATAGATAAAGCTGCGCAAACAAGCGCTCCTTTGCTTAGTCTGTCTCTGGCTCAATGGTCACTTAATCGGTCTATTAAAGATCAAACACTAGATCCCTTTGATTTTGCAAAAAAAGCGAAATCACTTGGATTCGCAGGCCTCGAATATGTCAATCAACTCTATGATCCATTTTTAGCCAAGTATGAAAATACCTTAATGGGTATGAAGGAAATGACAAAAAGATTGGCGGAAAGAGCGGATGGAGAAGGATTAGAAAACGTGCTTATCATGATCGATAATGAAGGTGACTTGGGTGTAAAAAGTGCTGAAGAGCGGATGAATGGAGTACATAATCATCATAAATGGGTTGACATGGCTCATGAGATTGGTTGTCATGCTATTCGAATAAACCTATTTGGTGAAGGAAACCGAGAAGATCAAAAAATGGCTTCAGCGGACTCGATGAGAAAACTGTGCGAATACGCTAAAGATGTAAACATTAATGTTTTAGTAGAAAACCATGGTGGCTGGTCATCCGATCCAGATTGGGTCGTTGATGTCATGAAAATGGTCAACATGGAAAATTGTGGCACATTGCCTGACTTTGGAAATTTTTGTATCGAAAGAGAAGGAGGGGCTCGATGGGAAGCTGCATGTGTAAATGAATACAAAAATTATTATAAGGCCGTAAAACTAATGATGCCATATGCTAAAGCGGTAAGTGCTAAATCCTATGCTTTTGACATCGAAGGAAATGAAACCAAAATCGATTACGACAAAATGATTAAAACCGTAGTTGATTCCGGCTACAGAGGCTATATAGGCGTCGAATTTGAAGGTGATCTACCAGAAGAAGAAGGCATCATTAAAACAAGAGACCTAATCTTAAAAGCATTAAAAAGTGCGCAACAATAATCACAAAAGCTTTAGCTAGTAGCTAAAGCTTTTTCTGCCCTTTTACGTGCATTATGATCTAAATGGATCTTTCTTAGACGTATATTATCAGGTGTAACTTCAATGCATTCATCTGCATCAATGTACTCCATATATTCTTCTAAAGTGAACTCTAACTTAGGGGCTATCCGTACGCTGGCATCAGAACCAGATGCACGCATATTATTTAGCTTTTTACCTTCTATAACATTGACCACTAAATCAACATTCCTCGTGTGCTCGCCTAATATTTGACCATAATAAACATCAACACCAGGGTCTATGAAGAATCGACCTCTATCCTGCAGTTTATCGATTGAATAAGGGGTCGACGTACCCGTATCCTTAGCTATGAGCACTCCATTATTACGTCCTGGAATCTCTCCTTTCCATGGTCGGTATTCTAAAAATCTATGGGCTAGAACCGCACTACCTGCTGTTGCAGTCAACATAAGGGAACGCAAGCCTATTAAGCCTCTTGATGGAATTTCAAATTCAAGGTGCTGTATAGCTCCCTTTGATTCCATAACCTTCATTTCTCCTTTTCGCTGAGTAACCAAATCGATGACTTTCCCACTATATTCTTCCGGCACATCTACCACCATAACCTCGTAAGGCTCACACTTTGTGCCATCGAGCTGTTTTGTCAGTACTTGAGGTTGCCCTATGGTTAGTTCATACCCTTCTCTTCGCATGGTTTCTACTAATACGCCTAAGTGCATAATACCTCTTCCATATACCAGAAATGTGTCCCCGCTTTCAGTAGGCTCTACACGTAAAGCCAGATTGCGTTCAAGCTCCTTATCTAAGCGATCCTTAATATGTCGACTAGTTACAAATTTCCCATCCTTTCCAAAAAAAGGCGAGTTATTTATACCAAAGGTCATGTTCATGGTAGGCTCATCGATATCGATCAACGGCAGCGCTTCAGGACTTTCTAAATCAGCTAAGGTTTCTCCAATGTTAAAGCCATCTATACCAATCACCGAACAGATATCTCCTGCAAAAACCTCTTTAACTTTTTTCTTACCCATACCTTCGAATAAGTAAAGCTCTTTTACTTTTTGCTTCTGGATAGATCCATCTCGCTTGCACAAACTCAACTGTTGTCCTTCCTTAATAGAGCCTCTCGTTACTTTCCCAATCGCAATTCTTCCCAAAAAGGAGCTATAATCTAGTGAGGTAATTTGCAATTGTAAACTACCTTGCTTTACATCCGGTGAAGGTACATGCTTCAATATTCCATCTAAAAGAGGGATTATATCTTCGTTCTGGTCCAATGAATCATTAAACCAACCTTGCTTTCCTGAACCATAAAACGTAGGAAAATCTAATTGCTCTTCAGTAGCATCTAACTGAAAGAAAAGATCGAAGACCGCTTCATGCACTTCTTCTGGTCTGCAATTTTCCTTATCTACTTTATTTACAACTACAATAGGCTTGAGTCCTAACTCTAATGCTTTCTTAAGCACAAATCGTGTTTGAGGCATTGGACCTTCAAAAGCATCCACTAATAAAAGTACACCATCAGCCATTTTCAAAACTCGCTCCACCTCTCCACCAAAATCGGCGTGACCAGGCGTATCTATAACATTGATTTTAATGTTCTTATAGATAACTGATGCGTTCTTTGAAAAGATCGTTATACCTCTTTCCTTCTCTAAATCATTACTATCCATGATTAATTCACCCGTATCTTCATGGTCACCAAATACATTGGTAGCATGAAGAATGTTATCAACCAAAGTAGTCTTCCCATGATCAACATGGGCAATTATTGCTATATTACGAATTTCCATAATGTGTCTGAATTCGGAAGCGCAAAGGTCGTATTTCATTTCTGTTTTTTCTGGTTTACGCCATTGTTTTTATCTTACTTTCTTTTGTCTTCCTTTTTCCAGACAATATTAATCCAGCTATATGAACCCTAAAACGCTGATATTTATAGGTTTATGTATTTGTTTTATTGGCCTTATACTTTACTTATTTCCCAATGCATTTAAGTGGTTTGGTAACCTGCCCGGTGATTTTAAATCCGATAAAGGTAATGTAAAGGTGTTTTTTCCGCTAAGCAGTATGATTTTGGTAAGTCTTATTTTCAATCTCATCTATCGGCTTTACAAATATTTTTTATGAAAATTAGATTACTTATATGGTCAGTATTACTATGCAGCTGCAGTTATTTACCTAGCTCATTTCCAGATAGTATAGAAAAAGAAACCCCTGAATATATTTCATTACTTCCGGCTTCCTCAGGTACTCAAAATCCATATTTGATTTTTTATCCAGGCGGTCTGGTAGATCCTCATGCCTATATTGAACTGCTAGATCTTATGAGGGATGTTTTCAAACAGATTATTATCATCAAACCAAATGCAAATTTAGCCATCTTAGATCTTGATCAAGCAAAGGGTATAATTGAAGATATACTTTCGACAGAAGAAAATGCAAGTTTCGTTTTTGCCGGGCATTCATTAGGCGGTGTAGCTGCTTCTAGAATGGCTAATGAGGTAGACGATGCTAAAGGCCTACTTTTGTTAGCTAGCTACCCTACCCAATCAGATAATCTGAGCAATAAGAATCTACAAGTCCTATCCATTTTGGGGTCCAATGATGGCGTTTTTGATATACAAACATTTGAAGATAGAAAAGACAATTTGCCACCAGGCATCGATATTAAAGACATCCTTGATTTACCAAATACTATAGAAAATAATAGTAGTATCTACTTTGAAATAGAAGGAGGCAACCATAGTCAATTTGGCACCTATGGCTTTCAAGAGGGGGATAATGTAGCCACGATTACTGCTAAAGATCAAAAGCGTATATGTGCTGAAATTATTTCACATTTCTCAATAGCTGCAGGATGGTAAGAGCCCTGATTACATACCTTATACTTTTTGTAAGTACACTAGGACAAGCGCAAGATCTCCTCTTTGAATCTGGTAGAGGTATTGGCATTCAAAACAATATTGAATCAGGCGTTTTTGATAATAATCAATCCTATCGTCTTTCATTCATTTTTAAGAGCCATTTTGGATTGGGTGCGGAGATCCGAACCATTGATTGGGGAAATCAAGGCAGCTTTTTTCTTTGCTATACCTATCCATTGCTTCTCAATGAGAACATGAATGTGTCTCTCCAGTGGGACGCCATTTTGTCCATGCCTTTTTATCAGAACGGCAATAAATTGAGTATAGGTAGTGGTCTTTATTCGGTGGTCCAATGGCCATTATATAAGCAAAATACAGGTAAAGCTTCAGTAGGTTTACGGTATGACCGAATTTTCAATTACCCCGGCAGAATAGATAGAACCCTCGAAATCCCAATTCTAATCGGTATAGTACGAAATGGAATATTTAACTAGCACATCGATACATCTTTACTTTTTAGTAGGTATCAGTATTGTAGTGGTCTTAATGAATGCCTTACGGTGGTTACATGCAAAAGCCGCTATAGCCACCTGGTTGATGGGGGTTGCCATTTTCTTTGTTGCAGGTATCTCTTATCTAGTATACCCTATACTCTTTGTGCTAATTGGCAGTCTTGCTAGCAAATTAAACCCCAAAAGCGAAGCAGAAAAACTGGGTAGAGGTATATGGCAGGTCTTGGCGAATGGTGGGCCTTCGATAATTACCTTGATCCTTTTCAGCATAACTCAAAATCAAATATATCTTCATCTCTTTATATTATCCTATGCCGTGGCATTGAGTGATACTACAAGTAGTGAATTTGGTAAACGCTTCGGCACTAGAACGATAGACATCCTCGGATTTAGCCCTGTTGAAAAAGGGCTTTCAGGTGGGATTAGTGTATTAGGTACCTTAATGGGTTTAGCTGCCTCATCACTCATTGGATTTATTGCTGCTATATCCCATCACGCCAGTGGGTCAAGTCTTTTTTGGATTATTCTATTAGGGTTTACAGGGATGTTACTGGATAGTGCGCTAGGTAGTGCCTTTCAACAAAAATATTACGCAAACAGCCAAATTACGGAAGTAGGTAAAGAAGAGAATTTAATTAAAGGCATTCATGGCTTTGATAATAATTGGGTAAATTTCATTTCTATACTTTTAACCTTAATGGAAGGATTTCTTTTTCTTTCGTTGACCTAACAAAAAATGACTTTACAGGATTAATGCAACTACTTAAAAATCCATACCCAGCGCCTGAAGGAAGCTCACGTTCTATAATTATCTCCTTGGGCATAGGTCTATTTATTGGAAGCTTTCTAGCTTTTTTCCAACCATTCAATATTTCAGCTTTAGATATAGAGCATAAAATTTTTAAGATCTATGGTTATGGCTTGATTACGTTTCTAATAACCTTTCTTTTCTTATATCTACTCCCAAGGTTTTTGCCCAATGTCATCAATGAAAAACATTGGACCGTTGGCAAAGAGTTACTATTTTTTGTCTGTATGATCCTGAGTATCGCTTGCTTGAACTCATTATATACCTCCGTATTATCCGGTTCTTTACCAAATGTAAAAGACCTAGGGATCATGCTTGCTAATACATTTATTTTGGGCTGTATTCCCACTTTTTTTGTTGTCCTACTAGATCACAATCAGAAACTAAATAAACATGTCCAAGCGGTAGAAGAAATGGACATTTATCGACAAAAAGAGGACGAGCATATACAATTACAAATTCCTACAGATGCCCAACATGAAATAATAGAACTTAATACTGATCAATTTCTTTACGCAGAGTCTGAAGGAAATTACATAACTATATTCCAGGAATCTGACAATGAAGTCAAAAAAGGACTTTACAGATTTACACTCACAAAACTTGATCAAGCGTTGCCGCTTAAGCATCTAATCAGATGTCATCGTTCTTATATTATCAATCTTCAAAAAGTAACCGAGGTAAACGGTAATGCACAAGGATTTAAACTTAGTGTAGAAGGCATTGAAGATAAGGTCCCGGTCTCAAGGAAATTTGTCCCAATTGTCAAAGAATATTTTTCAGAATCCGCCTAATAAGGCTTGTCATTCGTCCCAAAACCCCGCTAAATACCCCAAAGCCTTGCTACTAATCCCAATTTCTGGACAGTCAACACTTGGATATGAATGGGCATGGAACAGAAGCTACTTTTGGATCATCGTTCAATTAAAATTGTAATTATGAAAAATCTATGTATTCTTATTTTTTCCTTTCTAAGTGTAGTTCCACTCATTGCTCAAGAAAGCTTAGTCCAAAATATTAAAGGGCAGGTGATCGATGCCGATACAGGGCTCCCATTAATAGGTGCCAATGTCCTTATTTTGGATGAAAACGAAATGAAAGGCGTTAGCACTGATTTCGATGGTTATTATGAATTTCAGGCCCTGCCTGTAGGCAGGTATAGTTTAGCTTGTAGCTATTTAGGATATAGCACAGATCAAGCTAATAATATGCTACTCACCTCTGGAAAAGAGTTAATCATCAACTTTGCATTAACAGAAGAAGTCATTGTAGCAGAAGAAGTGACAATTGTAGCAACAAAAGATGCAAATGTAGATGTAGAAAAATTGGCTACTATCAGTGTTCAAACGTTTGATGCAGAAGTAGCTAATAGATATGCCGGCAGTAGAAATGATGTAGCTAGGATGGCTGCTGGTTTTGCGGGGGTCTCCGCTAATGAAGATTCAAGAAATGATATCGTTATTAGAGGTAATTCTCCTTCTGGTTTGCTATGGAAGCTAGATGGGATTGATATACCGAACCCTAGTCATTTTGGAGCACTAGGATCTACGGGTGGGCCAGTAAGCATGCTCAATAATAACTTAATGGATAATTCCACCTTCATGACGGGGGCCTTTCCCGCCATGTATGGAAATGCTCTATCAGGGGTCTTTGACCTAAGCCTTAGAAAAGGAAATCGAGATAAACACGAATTTACGGGCGGCATTAGCTTTAACGGCGTAGAATTAGGCGCTGAAGGGCCACTGTCTAGAAATAGCGGTGCCACCTATCTAGTGAACTACAGGTATTCGGTGGTAGATCTTGTCAGTCGTATTTCGAGTGTGGGTAGTGCTACTGGAACAGGTAATGCGATTCCAAGGTATCAAGATCTTAGTTTTAAGGTGCACATCCCTACAGAACGTCTAGGAAGCTTTTCATTGATAGGTCTAGGCGGTACCTCAGGAATTGATTTCTTAATAGAAGAGCAAGAAGCCAGCGATGATCCCAACTTTTTCTCTGGCGCAAATGAGAACCTTCGTTATCGCACAAATATGGGAGTGACCGCGTTAACAAATAAGCACTATTACTCCAATAAAACCTTTGGTAAAGCAAGTTTAGCTTTCTCAACTTCAGGAGTCGAAACTCGAGTCGATACCGTTAATGCGGATTTTGAAGAAGGCGCTGTGTATAGAGATAACTCAACACTGAGTCGTATTCGCTTAGCCTACGACATAAAAAGTAAGTTTAATGCTCAACATAGTTTACGAGCAGGCATAGCTACAAATCAACTAGGCTTCTCATTTGTAGACAGTGTCCGAATTGCTGATGATACCTTCAGAAAGCTAAGGAATTTTGATGGCCAAGCGAATTTGCTCCAAGGGTATGCCCAATGGCAATTTAGGTTAAACAATGCACTTACTACAAACCTTGGCATATTCAGTCAGTACTATACTTTCAATGGTACGTATTCTATCGAACCACGATTCAATCTACGATATGAAATTCATCCAAACTTTGCCATTACAGCTGGTCTTGGAAGACATAGTAAACTACAGGATTTCCAACTGTATTTAATTCAAACTACTTTATCAGACGGTACTGTATTGACGACAAATAAAGACCTAGGTATGTCCATTAGTGATCAAGCTATGGTAGGATTTGATTGGAGTCTGCCTAAAGGATGGTCTTTAAAAACGGAAGCCTATTATCAGGATCTAAAAAATATACCCATAGAGCAAGGACCTTCGTTTTATTCCGCGATCAATGAAGGTGCTGATTTTACCATACCTTCTGTTGATTCATTAGTAAACAATGGAACAGGTACTAATTATGGACTAGAATTCACGATTCAAAAGGGGTTTAATAAAGGATTCTATCTATTATCCACTTTGTCCATTTTTGATTCCAAGTACATTGGGAGTGACGGTATAGAACGTTCAACTGCTTTTGATAATGGTTATGTATTCAATGTGTTGACAGGTAAAGAATGGACTTTGGGCGATAAATTGTCCATAGCGACGGATATTAAAGCTACGCGAGCAGGGGGTCGGAGATATACACCTTTTGATCTAGAGGCTTCGGCATTAGCCGGTGAGGGTGTCTTAAGTCAGGATCAAATTTTTGGAAAACGATTTGATGATTATCAGCGAATCGACCTAAAACTTACCTTAAGGCATAATATGAAAAGAGCATCACAAGAGTGGTCCATTGATATGCAAAATGTGCTTGATAACAAAAATGTCTTTGGTCAAAGTTACAATGCCGAAACAGGCCAAGTTGAAACAACATTTCAGTTAGGTAGATATCCTGTCATTTTGTACAAGATCACATTCTAAAACTTGTAGGATATATAGGGGACAAGTACTTTAGTTACAAAATTTGAACGTATGTCCAGCTTGTCCCCTTTTCATCTCGCCATTCCGGTTTCTGACTTATCCGTATGCCGAACATTTTATACTGAACTGCTAGAACTCGAAGAAGGCCGAAGCAGTGATCAATGGGTCGACTATAATTTTTTTGGCCATCAATTGGTTATCCATGAAGTCCAGATAAGTAGTGAAGCAAAATTAGATACCAATCCTGTAGATGGTCACGCAGTTCCTGTACCCCATTTTGGCGTGGTGCTGCCTTGGGACACCTTCCATGATTTTGCTGATACTATAAGACAAAAAGGAATCCCATTTATCATCGAACCTTATATCCGATTCGAAGGGCAAGTGGGCGAACAAGCTACTATGTTTTTCAAGGATCCATCAAATAATGCCTTAGAGTTTAAAGCATTCAAAAATATAGATCAGCTCTTTGCACGTTAAAGTTTTAGGGACTCTGGACAAAATAAACTAAACTTACGTTTCTAAAGAAAGACAACTATGAGAACTCTATTTGTCTTCCTTTCTTTGACTTACTTACTATTATTTTATTCTTGCCACCCACATACAGAGGGATCAGGCAATATCATTACCCAAACATTCATTCCTGAATATTACCATACTATTCATATTTCGGGGTATCATGATGTCCATGTAACACAAGGGATCGATTCTTTAATTTATATCGAAGGTGATGATAATATAGTGTCCCTATTAGATGCATTTGTCGAAGAAGACGTCTTGTATTTGATGATGCCAGATATGGAGATCACAAATGCGTCAATAATCATTCAGGCAGAAAAATCTTCTTTGAACAGAGTCATTAAAAAAGGAGATGGTAGTTTCCGATTAGACGGGTTTGATAATATGGATGATCTCCAATTAGAACATTATGGAAAGGGGTCCGTGTCGTTAACGGGTTATGCTCCAAAAATTTCTGTAACTAAGGATGGCATTGGACCATTGCAAGCCTTTTCATTTACATGCGATACATTAGATATTTCTATGGATGGCCTAGGTAATGCCGAGTTCCAATGTCAATATTTGATGAAAGGGTCTCTTGAAGGAAAAGGGCATATATTCTATAAAGGCCAGCCTACCTTAGAAGTCTTAATAGCAAGTACTGGAACCATAATTGATGCTAACTAAGCCATTTTGTGCTTGTCAGAAACATGGATATAAAGGACAATTTTGGTATTTACCGAACCAAGGTAATATCACCTTTGATGATTCGCTGTCCGTCTAGGACTTCAAGAATGGCATAATAACTATAGACGCCCGCAACTACATCACTACCGTTGAATGTTCCATCCCATCCACTTGTCGAAATATTGGGTGCTATGTTTTCTCCAAAAAATACTTGATTACCCCATCTGTCATAGACCCCTAACTCTAAAATGTTGAAAACAGCTGCATTCCCTTGAATGTAAAAATAAGCATTGTCTCCAGTAGCTTGAGGAGAGAACACATTAGGAACAAATATCCCTACCGCATCGCTTACGTCGACGGTTAAGGTAACGGTGGCTTCTTTAGTACATCCATTCTCATCTGTGACAACAACGGTATAACTAGTTGTAGTTTGCACGCTTGCAATTGGGTCTGGACAATCAATACATGACAAACCTGTTTCAGGCATCCAACTAAAGCTTCCTCCTGTGGCATCGGTATCTGCTAAGAGCGGAACATCTTCATTAAATCCAACAGTCATATCATCTGTAATGTCCAATGTAAAGTCATTAGCTGCGATAATTGCTATGGTCGTATCTAGATTGCAATTTTGATCATCAATAATATTGATAGAATAATTGCCTGCCGGCAATTGATCAAAAGTAGTTTGCTGCCCTGCATCTTGGCCTTCAAAAATGATGCTGCTCAATGGATTTTCTACGTTGCTCAGGTCTACAGAAATAAAAGCAGTACTATCGCCGGGGCAATCTGGTGTACCGGAAGTAAAGCTAGCTGAGCCAAAATTTGATTCTCCGATAAATACGCTATCTGTAGCTGTACAACCATTTATATTTGATGTAGCAGTAAAATAAAACCAGCCAGCTTCAAGGATCTCTGCATCCAGAAAATTAGATGCTATGAGGTCTCCTATTTCATTAGTCCATGAAAACATCGCATCATCCTCATTTAGATCCAAAGTTGCAATGACTGTTGTTTTCTTTGGCATACAAGGGAGTGTCTGATCCGGTCCTGCTTCCACTACAGGCAACGCTGTGTCTTCTATAACCGTTACTGAGGTCGATGAGCTGCAACCGTTTTCCGAATCAGTAACCACTAATACATAATCTCCAGGCTCATCTACATCCTGTAAAACACCATCGTCTCCCCCAGGGATATCATTTCCCATTTCATCTTGCCATTGATATTCAATACTTGGACCGATACTAGAGAAGCTACCATCTAAATCTACAGATGTGGTCAAACAATTAATTGTAGTTGGAGTAACGATAGTAGCGATAGGTTCTTCGGTATCTTCTAAGATGGTGATGGTCATCGAATTAGTGCAATCAAGAACGGTATCGGTTGCAATGAGAATTAACTGACCTGCTTCTGTCACGTCAAAACTTAATCCCGTTCCCATTTCAGATCCTAAAATCCAAGTATACTCCACGTTCATTTGCTCTTCCGTTGTAGCCATAATCATATCTACATCGCAAGTGAGCGTTTGAGTATCTGGGTCCAATGTTATGTTTGCGTCCGGAAGGACTGATGGAAATAGAAACAGACCCGATAATAAAAGGTACAGATTGAACATATGTTAGCTACTAACAGAAAGTAATCTTAAAGGTTGAATGCTTTCTTTATCTTATTTACATAATCTAGCTTTTCCCATGTAAATGTTTCCACGGATACGCTCTTCTCCTTTCCTGAACCATCAACGAAAGTTACTTTTTTCTTTTCTGGTGTTCTTCCCATATGGCCATAAGCGGCTGACTCGCTGTAAATGGGCTTTCTCAACTTCAGTCGTTGCTCTATAGCATACGGTCTCATGTCAAATATTTGTTGAATTTTCTTAGCTATTTGACCATCTGACATATCAACTTTGGCGCTACCAAACGTATTTACATAGATATTCGTTGGTTTCGCTACGCCAATAGCGTATGATACTTGGACTAGCATTTCATCACTAATACCTGCGGCAACCATATTTTTAGCAATATGTCTTGTCGCGTACGCAGCACTTCTATCTACTTTACTAGGATCTTTACCAGAGAATGCGCCACCACCATGCGCTCCTTTTCCTCCATAGGTGTCTACGATGATCTTCCTTCCTGTTAATCCTGTATCTCCATGTGGCCCACCAATAACAAAGATGCCTGTAGGATTTATATGATAGGTTATATTCTTATCAAAAAGCCGTTTTGTTGAGGCCTTTACTTGTCTTTTTAATTTAGGTATAACGATTTCTATAACATCCTTCTTGATCTGAGCTAACATTTTCTTTTCTGAATCGAAATCATCATGTTGAGTAGATACTACAATGCTATCTATCCGCACTGGTTTATTATTATCATCATACTCAATGGTTACTTGTGATTTAGAATCTGGACGCAGATAGGTCATTTGTTTACCTTTCTTCCGGATATCCGCAAGTATAGTGAGTAGTCGATGAGAAAGATCTAAAGCAAGCGGCATATAGTTTTCAGTTTCATTTGTCGCATACCCAAACATCATCCCCTGATCACCCGCTCCTTGATCTTCTTTGTTTGCTCTTTCTACCCCTTGATTTATATTAGGTGATTGTTCATGGATAGAAGAGAATATACCGCAACTGTTTCCGTCAAACATGTAATCACTCTTATTATATCCAATCTTGTTGATCACATCTCTTGCAATTTGCTGAACATCCAAATAGGTCTTGGACTTTACCTCACCTGCCAAGATAACTTGACCGGTTGTAACTAATGTTTCACAAGCTACTTTTGAACTTGGATCAAAAGCCAAAAAATGATCTACCAAAGCATCTGAAATTTGGTCTGCTACTTTATCTGGGTGTCCCTCTGATACTGATTCTGAAGTGAATAAATATGCCATCGTTATTTGCTAATTTTAAAATTCCTGCAAATATAGTTTTAATTGCCATTAAAGCATGGCATATAATCATGGACTTAACATAGATAGCAAGGTCTCTTTTCCAATGATAACATTGGACTAAAAAACCTTACTCCATGATTATCAATTTATCGAAATAACTATCTCCATTTTTAAGTCGCACATGACACAAGTACATACCTGACTCAAGATGGCGTTCCTTTAATTGGTCAAGCTGGCTTCCTGAAAAAACCGGTCTAGCTTGACTATCAAATAGTTCAATTACTTCGACTTGCTGCATATCGATATTTCTAAATTGGAGTTCGGAAAGGCTTTGTACCCAAGGATTCGGCACAATGTCAATCGTATTCTTTTGGACATTTTCGGTAGAGACAAAATCGCCTGTGACAAAAACATCAATGTCTGAAAACTCGGTACAGAATTGAAATTTGTTTATCGGCATTACCCGCCAATAGTATTTGTAATCTTGGTTGAGGTTAAAAAGCGTAGCGCTATTGTCATAAACAATCGTATCAAATAAGACGGCAGTAACGGTAGCTTCAAAACCCAACTGGATTAAATACCCTTCAGCATTTTCCACAGGCTCCCAATCTAATTCAAGTCCAGAATATGGCACGAGTTCTTCATCTAAGGGAAAATATAATTCTGGCACATCCTCAATAGGGTCCAATATTTCCAAAGAAGGGTCTAAATAATCTGCTTTCTCATCTAGTATATTGGCACGCATAGCTGCTACTTGCTCATTTGAAAATGAGCTGGCACACTGATCAAAAGAATAAGACATAATCCACTGACCATCTGAAACAAATGTTTCTCCTGTAGGATCAGTTTGTATCTGATTACTAAAGTTATCTTCATTGCATGGCCAACGTGTACCTAAGTAATCTGGTTTTGTATCACAGAAACCATCCGCAGCATGTGAACAATTTGATCCATCAACCCGCTCGACAATTACTGTGTCTATAATCATTGTATCTAATATCAAGGTATCTTGAAAAAAAGTATAGTCAATTAATACAGTGTCAGGAGCGGGGTCCAAGTAATTATGTGGAATAGACCCATCAAATCCGACACCACCTTCCCACCCAATAAATGGGTGAGGCAATGATAAATTATGGCCTACCTCATGCGCCCAAGTATGATCCAGAGGACCAGAACAAGATTTATTCATCGCTATCCCAGCATACGGCAAGTTATAGCCACAATTCCCTGCGGGGTCTTTAACAAAATAATTATTAATCGTATTTGGTATGTTGTTATCAAACATCATATTAGCGCCCTGTAGAACTGTTTCATGTTCGAAGTAGGCACTATTATAAATATATTTAAAGGGAGAATGCAAATAGAAGTTAATATCAGTATCTGCGAAATCTTCTTGTAGTCTACACAATGCCACAAGCAAATTACTTTCTCCAAAGGCACCTAAACCTGTATCATCTCCAATGGCAAAAATGGTCAACGGCAAGTAAAGCACATCTCCACTTTTTGTCGCATAGGAAGAAGGATTCTTCTGATATTCCTTTAGCCAAGGAGATTTCCCAGGCGGTGTACCACATGGATCAGGCTGCGATTGGCCAAATAATAATAAGGGAGTGATAATAGATATAATTACGGGTACTAAACGTTTCATACACCTAAAATACATATCTCTTTATCAACAAAGGACCCTTGATACGTAACATTTTGAAGGGTTCAAGACAAAACTATCATTGTCAAAATAAAATAATTAACTTTCCCTTAAATGGTAGCTCACTTATTTATGGTTAGATTAGTAGCTGTAATAGCCAAACCCAATTATTATTTTTCAACGCACGTAAACAAATTCCTATGAAAAAATGCTTTTCTATCCTTTTAGGACTCTGCTTTGTACTAAGTGTCCAGGCGCAAGATGATGTTCGCAATATTGGTTCTTATAAAACATTGGACGTGTCCGGCAGTGTGAGTATAGAGTTAGTCAAACAGTCTAATCCTACCGCCGCAATAACCATGGAAAAAGGAGATATCAAAAATCTAATCACTGAGAAAAACGGCAACACGCTTAAAATTGAATTAAAGAAAGGGGCTACTGGTAGTTGGAGTTCGGGTGAAAAAGCAAAAATAGTTTTAGGTTTTAATGACCTTTCTAAAATAGATTGTAATGCAGGCGCTGCGGTCCGTGGAACGGATAAAATATCTGCAAATGAAGTAATTGTAAAGGCAAGCTCAGGTTCTGCTGTATCTGTTTGCGTAGATGCTTCCAAGACTATAGCTTCGGCTTCTTCAGGGGCTGCATTAACATTAGAAGGTAGTTCAGAAAACTTCCAAGTAAATGCTAGTTCAGGCGCAGCCATTTCAGCCCATAAGTTAACAGCAGAAAATGTAACTGCTGATGCCAGTTCGGGAGCCGCATTAAAGGTTCATGCACGGGAAAAGATAAATGCAAAATCTAGCTCCGGGGCAGCTATTCAATATACGGGAGAGCCAAAAGAAAAGAATATTGACGCTGGTAAATGGAGCGGCGGGAGTATTGGGAAATTCTAACAAAATATTCATTATTGAACACGAACATTACATCCATTGCTTTCTCATGCTTACTCATGCTTACTTTTAGTCAGTGTGTGTCCGTTTCTTCCATGGAAACGGCCAGAGTTACAGAACATAAGAAATTTGGAGTACTTGTAGGGACAGGGGTGCCTAGATATGCATACAGGACTGAAGATGAAGAAGTAAGAGTGGTTGGATCTGTTTCAGAAGTAGGTGGTCGTTATGGTATAGTTGAGCAGGTGGATTTAGGAGCTACCTTCCGGATTATTGGCGCTAGTTCCCTAGATATTAAGTACCAATTTTTAGGAGATCAAAGCTCAGTTTTTGCGGGTGCCGCAGGAACAGAGCTCGGAGTTTTTTTTATTTCTCAAGATGTTAGAGATGGAAACACTTTCGAAGCTTCGATTCCTTTGTTTTTTTCATACCATCCGAGTGAAAATTTTGCAATATATATGAATCCAAAGTTTGTCTATCGAAAATATGGATCTTTGGAAGCCACCAACTTTTGGGGTGGCACGACAGGCTTCCGTTTTGGGCAAAGTTTAGCTTGTTTTGTTGAGTATGGATATCTATGGAATGGATCCAGCGATTGGAGTAACCAAACCCAGCTAAATTTTGGGATTGCAAGAGATATTCGATGAGTTCTTGAATATTTAAAATACATGAAAAATTTACATATATTACGTATGATTTTAAGGCCATAATGATGGTGAAATAGTAACAACTTCCTTGGTGCAGCAGTGGGTTAAGGAAGTACAATCGAAATTTAATTTACTCACTAATAACAGATAGTATGAAAAATTCTTTTTTGACATTGTTGTTAATGGTTTTTTGTAGTGCATCTCTATTGGCAGTAAGTCCTGCTGAAAGTGCTGTTTCTTTAAAAGACCGATTAAACACAGGTTCTGACTTGATCGAAGCTGAGCTAAGCCAATTAACGCAAATGAACGAGGCTATTTTAGCTGAAGGCATGGATTATGATGAGTTGCAAGCCTTATACCCAGAAATGGTATCTAGCGCTAATTTAAGTGCAGCAGCAGCTCCTGGTATTTTCACTGGTCATCCAGATGTGCCTGTAGGTATTCCTGGTTTCTGGTGGGGATTCTGCTTGAGTCTTGTTGGAACTCTAATCGTTTATTTAGTAATGGACGAAGGAGAAGGTAGAAAAGAGCAAGTTAGAAACTCTATCTACGGATGTTTAATTTTCCAGGCTCTATACTGGGTGCTTACTATAGTATTAAGCATATAAATGAATATTGGAAAAAGAATAATATTTTATATTTTCTGCTTTGCAGCCTGCCATTCCCTTTTGGGTCAAAAATACAGCAGGCTGCAAGCAGCTTTTTCCATTATTGAAAAAAACACACTCACAGATAGCTCATTTATTGTAATTGGCACCGTTGATTACGATCTCTTTTCCGACATATCAAAATATAGCATCACTTTTCCTACCGAAACGACTTGGATCTTTCAAGACTCTACTATAACGAGTTATGACGCTGAAATGAATATTACTGATATAGATACAGTAGGCACTGCTTTTAATGAGTACACCGTCTTTAGGAAGATATTGCTAGATGAATTGACTGATTTTGGTTTAGTCGAAGCTGGTTTTGAAATCAGTGAAGTCGAAAAAGTGGATGAATCCATCATCTACCAATGGATTCCACCTGAAGGTCAATTTGATTTTATTAAATATATCGTTACAGAACAAGTTGAGGAAAAACTAACAGGTCTTATTATTATTGATGAAAATGATAAATCAATTAATGAAACCTATTATGAAGATTATCATTTAGTTAATGATCTTTCTATCCCACAAAAAATAAAGTTACATTTTACAGGTGAGGAGGAAGAAATTTTCAAAACCATTAGTTTTAGAGATGTCAAAATTCAATAGTTTACCGATAGCTATTTTACTTTTTCTTCCCTTTTGTCTAACGTCCCAAACCGAGAGTGACTTTGTATTTATGAACGAAGCCAACTACGGTATCAAAAGTGCAAGAACGATCCAGCCTTCAAATCAAAAGACGAAAAAAGACAAAAACGATATCCAACAAACCGGACAGTTTTTGTTTCATGTCTATAAGAATTATATAACCACCCAAGATGGAAACTATTGTAATTTTATTCCATCCTGCTCATCGTATTGCGCCCAGGCATTACATAAACATGGCCCTGTAAAAGGAGCTATTATGAGTTTTGACAGAATGGGAAGATGCCATGGTTTTGCTCCTCAGAAATATACCTTTGACCCCAAACGACGGAAATTAATTGATGAACCTAAGTAAACTAAGTAAATATGTGCTTCTATTGGTCATCGTATTAAATAGTAGCACTTTATTTACACAAGAATCAGACAATGAACCGGATGAGGCTTTTGCCGCTTTTTTATATCGGTCAGCGCTTTATGATTTTGCAGCAGAAGAGTATGAGCGCTTATTATTCTCTCATCCTAACGATCTTAAATATCTAAAAAAGCTGATCGATTGCTATAAAAAAACGAATCAGCGAAGTCTTATAGAAGATCGATTGTCCTTAATTAAACTAACTGATCCAGACTTGCAGCATGAATATTTTGACCTTCTTTTAATAGAAGGAAAAACACAAACTTTACGACAACAGCTGTCTGGTCAAGACATGTTACTACCGCAAAAAGATGTTGATCTCTTTACCTTCAAATCACATCTGTTGGATATGGACTGGGAAGAAGCTAATCGGATATATGCGAGTAATTCGTATCCAGCATACTCCACCTTAATGCAGAATGTTAGCACACGAAAATTTAAATCTCCTGCTATGGCAGGCATTATGTCCGGCATTATACCTGGCTTAGGTCGTGTATATGCTAAAGACTATATTGACGGTCTAATAAGTGCAGTTTTCATAGCAGCATCTAGCGTACAATCATATAGGCGCTTTAAGGCTCAAGGAATAAATTCCGCTGGAGGATGGATTTATGGTGGTGTTGCCTTGGGTTTCTATGTAAGTAACATCTATGGTAGTGTCCAATCTGCTAAATACTATAATCAAAAGAAAAATGAAGAGTTACGTAAAGAAGCTTATCGCATTCTTTCTGCTGATTTTTAGTAGCCTCCACTTATATGGGCAATTCTCAGTAGAAGGCAGTATTAAAGAAGCACTCAAGTTTCAGGAAATAGGACAACATGAAAGTGCTACCAAGAAATTTCTTCACGCCTACTTTCTAGACAAAGAATCTGTTTATCCAGAACTTAGTAAACGCATCTCCGAGTCGTTTTATAACGCTGGTGACACTAAAAATGCATTAAAATATATAGCTATATACCTTAGAAATAAGGAACTCAGCGTCACGGAGGTAATTGAATCCAAATATTACAAATTGAGGATACTCTTCGAAATTAAACAGTATAAGGAAGCACAAGCCAGTTTATTTCAATTCACAGAGATGCAGATCGAAGCCGACCCCGATAGATATTTTTATTATCAAGGACTAGCCTACATCTTTGACCAAAGACTAGAAAAAGGGAGAAGTATATTAAGTGAACTAAGTTATTACGATCAAATAGATCAAAATTCATTGGACCTATTATTCAAACGGATGGAAAAAAACCTGGACAAAAATCACTTTATTGCTAGTCTCCTTTCCATGTTTGTTCCAGGTTTAGGTCAGTTAGTAAATGGTGACACTAAAGATGCCTTAAATTCCTTTTTACTAAATGCTGGATTTCTAAGTCTCTTCTTATACGTGAGGCAGACCTTATCCCAATCCGATGCCTTCTTAAGTGTGGCACCATGGTTTGGGCGCTATTACATCGGTGGTGTTAATAACGCTGGAGATACATCAAAAAAGAAACAACGATTGCGAGAAAAAGAGTATATAGACGAACTCAACTTTTTATTACAACAAAGTCGATACGCTAATCAATGATGAGAATTGTAGCCATTATATTTCTATTGCTGCTTACATCACAATTAGTTGGCCAAGAAATGCCCTGCAATATCGAGCATTCGCCTGTCATTGTTAATGAAAAACTCAGCTATGACATTTATATGAAGGTTGGGTTTATCTGGATACCTATTGGTGAAAGCATCTTCATAGTAAAGGAATCTGATGACTACTTTAATGCGGAGATGACCGCTAGAACTTTTGATGGCTGGAGCCCACTATATAAAGTAAATGGTGTATTTAGATCACACTTGAGCAAAGCGGATGGTCTTAGTCAACATTATTTACGATGGACCAATGAAAATGGTGAAACAAGCTATGATTCTATTCTTTTTGATCAATCAAACCTTATATGTAAAGAATTCCTTGGACCTAATCCACAAAAGCAAGTAGTTTATGACCTTGAATTGGATCATTGCGTCCAGGATATGATTAGTACATTTTATTATATCCGAACGCCCCTGTATGAAAATATGATACCTGGAGATCAGCTACCATTGCACTTGTTCTACAATAAATATCAGTACAATATTGACATGCAATTTAAAGGGGAGGAAATTAAAAAGATAAAAAGCCTAGGTGATCAAAATTGCTTTAGGTTAGAAGCTCAATCCATTAAAGGGAAACATGTCGATAAGTCAGCACTCATGACTTGTTGGATATCAAATGATGAAAAGCGTATACCTATTGTATTTGAATCTCCAATGAAGTTTGGCGAACTCAGAATAATACTAAAATCAATTGAATCAATTCCATAAAAAAAGCTGTTGCAATATGCAACAGCTTTATATTTCGTTATACCTTCTTTTGATAATATCTCTTACACAGCGAAACTTTCGCCACATCCACAAGTTCTAGATGCATTAGGATTATTAAAGAAAAATCCTTTACCATTTAGTCCGCCTGAAAACTCAAGTGTGGTATTGCAGAGATAGAGAAAACTCTTCAAGTCTGTAACGATCTTGACACCATTATCTTCGAAAATTTGATCATTTTCTTGTGACTCATTGTCAAAGTCCATGTTATAGCTTAATCCTGAACAGCCACCACTTGTAACTGAAACACGGACAAAGTAATCTGCACCGATGTCTTCGCTACTCATTAGCTCAGAAATTTTGGACTTTGCGCTATCGGCTACAAACAACATGATTATTGATCATTTTTGGCTTTGTAATCAGCGATAGCACTTTTTATTGCGTCTTCAGCTAGTACACTACAATGGATTTTTACAGGTGGCAAAGCCAATTCCTCTACAATATCCATATTATCAATAGCTAGAGCATCTTCTACTGATTTTCCTTTCAGCCATTCAGTAGCTAAAGAGCTAGATGCAATTGCTGAACCACAACCGAATGTCTTGAATTTAGCGTCTTTGATGGTTCCTGAAGACTCATCTACTTCTATTTGAAGTCTCATAACATCACCACATTCAGGAGCGCCCACTAATCCGGTGCCTACATTTTTCTTACTCTTATCAAGAGTACCTACATTTTTAGGATTTTTAAAGTGTTCTATTACTTTTTCAGAATACGCCATTGCTGTGTAATTTCCTTTTAAACAATACAAGTCCCCTAAGGGTTCACAAAGGTAATACTATTGTTTTAGCTTTTCCAGTGGTGCTGGCTCAATATCTCCCCAGTTTTCCCCACTTTCAATTCTATTAAGTTGAGTATGTGTTATACCAAAACGCTTAGCAAGCATCTTTTTCCGTGTCTTACCCATTAATAATGAGCGTTTCAGTAGCGCTACTTTAGCCGGTGTCATCTTAATATGCTTAGCCTTTCGCTCCATTTTCTGCTTAGGCTTAAAAGACCCTCTACGTTTTAACTCTTCTATCCAATCACGGTGGGTCATCCAAAGTAAATTAGAAAAGTGATTATTGGTCTTATTCCCGTCTTTGTGAATAATATATTCACAATCTTCTGTCGGCTTATCTACAAAATGTTCTGCCACGAATTTGTGTATAAAAAATCGCACATTTATATTTTCAGTGCTTCGGAAACTGATGTTATACAATCCCCGTTTATCCTTGGAGCCTTGCGTTAATCTCCATGTATTAAATTTTCTTGAATAGGCTTTAACTCGCCCATAATTTGATACATAATAATCCATGGTTTTTGACTCATGTCTACTATGCTTCATTAGTACCCATTCTTCGTCGAAGAAGGACTTTATTCCACTATCCATTTCTTGAGGTTTTGTCTTTTTGTTCAATGATACTCTTACTTACAAGCTCAGTCAGCAAAAACTAAAGCCATAAGCGCTAAGGTATCAATGTTCTGTCCAAACGACAGATTCGAGATCTACACCCTCCTTGTACATTTCCCAAATCGGACTAAGGTCTCTCATATGATTAACACCATTGACCAGCAAATCAACGGCGGCATCAATTTCTTGTTCAGTGGTAAACCTACCCAAGCTAAATCTAATAGAAGAATGAGCTAAATCGTCACCTAAACCTAAAGCAATAAGTACATATGACGGTTCGAGTGAGGCAGATGTACACGCTGATCCTGAAGATACAGCAATATCTTGATTAAACGTCATCATTAATCCCTCACCTTCCACATGCTTAAAGGAAATGTTAGTAACGTGTGGCATTCGATGTTCCTGACTCCCATTTACATACACTTCTTCTAAACGCTCACTCAAGTTTGCTTGTAAGCGATCTCTCAATTTAGACAATCGCTCAGCATCTTGGTGCATTTCTTTCTTTGCGATCTCTGCTGCCTTACCAAAACCAACAATACCTGGCACATTCATTGTCCCTGATCGCATACCTCTTTCATGACCACCGCCATCCATTTGGGCTGTAACCTTTACTCTTGGGTTTTTACGATTGACAAATAGAGCGCCTACACCCTTAGGGCCATACATCTTGTGAGCGGTAAAAGCCATCAAATGAATACCTAGCTCTTTAGGATTTACAGGAATCTTACCCACTGCTTGAGTAGCATCTGACATGAATAAGATACCATGCTTCTTACAGAGGTCCCCAATTTCCTTCATTGGTTGGATAACCCCAGTTTCATTATTGGCATACATTATGGAAATCAAAATGGTCTTATCTGTAATGGCAGCCTCTAAAGCCTCCAAACTAACTCGACCATCATCTTCAACATCAAGATAAGTTACAGCTCCGCCCATTTTCTCCACCTTCTTACATGAATCTAGAACGGCTTTATGTTCCGTTTTCAGCGTAATAATGTGATTACCTTTAGCGGCATACATTTCAAATACACCTTTAATCGCCAGATTATCACTCTCAGTAGCTCCAGAGGTGAAAATAATTTCTTTTGGATCAACCTCAATTAATGAAGCAATTTGGTCTCTTGCATAATCAACCGCTTCTTCAGCTTGCCATCCAAAAGGATGAGAACGAGAAGCTGCATTGCCATACATTTCATTAAAATACGGTAACATCGTATCAACAACTCGCGGATCGCAAGGTGTTGTAGAATTGTTGTCTAAGTAAATCTTAGTAGTTTTCGACATTCAGGAAAAATTTTATCGCCTTCCTTTAAACTCCAAAGTTATGCTTTAGTTTCAAAAAAGACCATAATTTTAGTAACTGTATGCACACAGAACTGTAAGCTTGGATACCATTAATCCAAAATACCGGCCTAATTCGAATAAACTCGATATAAATAATCTAGCTGAAAAGATCTTCAGCGGAGATAAATTAGCCTTGGCTCGAGGCATCACTTATCTAGAAAACGATCAAAATAAAGATGTTTCCTGGGTTAAAGAGTTGCTCACTAAAGGGGGAGAAAGGATTAAGCAAAGTATTCGAATTGGGGTTACAGGACCACCTGGGGTTGGTAAAAGCAGTTTTATCAATAGATACGGATCTTATCTTTTATCCAAAGGACACAGCATTGCTGTCCTTGCTGTAGACCCAAGTTCATCTATTACAAAAGGCTCTATACTAGGAGATAAAACAAGAATGGAACAGTTAGGCCACCATGAAAAGGTATTCATTAGACCCAGTCCTTCAAGTTTGCACTTAGGAGGTATTAGACCCAGTACCTTAGCTAGTATACAACTATGTGAAGCGGCTGGCTACGAATATATTTTCGTTGAATCTGTGGGTGTAGGTCAATCTGAAACTGGCATTTCGGATGTCGTGGATATCCTTTGTTTGTTATTCTTGCCCGGAAGTGGTGATGATATTCAGACAATTAAGAAAGGAATAAACGAACTGGGTGATATATGTATCATCCACAAAGCAGATGGTCCACAAAAAGATTTGGCAAAAGAACGATTTCACATCTTGAGAAAAGCAATGCAGGATGGCGGCATGGGAAAAAGATCTCTGATCCAGTTTTCGTCTTTACATCCTGAAAATATAGCCCAATTAGATACCTTGATTGAAGAAGAAATAGCAACTCGAAAATCAGATGGTACTTGGATGACTAAACGAACGAATCAAAAAAATACGTGGCTACAAACCGAAATGATGTTAATTCTAAAGAATTTCATTGAACAACACCCCATATTTGCAGAGAAATTACAACAACTTTACTCAGATAATGAAGCATCCGAAACGATCCCTATCGAAATGCGTTCTGCCATTTTTACTTTTCTTACTGAATCATTCCCTACTGATTCAGGCTCAAGTTCATAGAGATAGTTTTGATACTGAATACTTTATATCACCTGTTAAACATACCACTGTAATAACAGGGTCATTTGGTGAGTTGCGTTCAAATCATTTTCACGCGGGCATTGATTTTAGATCATCCCACAGGCCTTTAAAAGATTCCATATTTGCTGTAGCTGATGGATATGTTAGCCGAATCAAAGTGCAATCTGGTTCATATGGTCAATCCTTATACATAGATCACCCAAATGGATACACATCCGTATATGCACATCTGCATGAATATGCACCTAAGGTGGGCTATCATTTAAAAAAAGTACAATATGAAAATGAAAAAGCCCATGTCGACTACTATCTAGATTCTACAAAAGTATATGTAAAACAAGGTGAGTTTATAGGCACTATGGGTAATACGGGGCGTTCAAGTGGTCCACATCTGCACTTTGAAATTCGTGAAACAGAAAGTGAAATACCTATAAATCCATACTTTTTTAATCTTAAACCAAAAGATACAAGAGATCCATTACTTAGATCTATACACCTTCATAGTTTGTCTGAGAATGGCCAATTTGTAGACAGAGAATTCATTGCCACAGAAACCCATAATAATTGGACCAGATCCAAGAGAGATACATTATATACAAGTTCCCCTTTTGTTGGTTTTGCCGTAGGCACTTTTGATCAAATGAATGGCGTAAACAATCTCAATGGGACCTATAAAATATCATTATCAGTAGCCGATAGTCTACAGTTTGTTTATGAATTAGATCGAATCTCCTTTGAAGAAACGCGCTATATAAATGCAGCCATCGATTATCCCTATAAAAAAACTATCGGAAATTCTGTAATACGACTATACAAGACACCCGGTAACTTATTATCCTTATATGAAAGAAATGATTTCAAGGGTGTCTTTCCTGTTAGCAATAAAGCCAAAGAAGTCATCATACGCTTAGAGGACTTTGAAGGCAACGAAAAAAAAATCAAACTATATGTGGCTAGAAAAGCTAAAACAGACGCCAAAAAAACAAACTATAGTTTGCGATATGACACAAATTATGTTATCCAAAATGGTGAGTTAAGTCTTAGCATTCCAGAATATAGTTTTGATCAAAATATTGCGATGCGTATGTACGCCCAATCGGATGATAAGATTGTCATTGGTGATCCAAAGATCCCAGTTTTCAAATATCTAGAGCTAAGTATAGCCAGAGAAAACGGATTTGCACCTAAGACCTTTTTGGGTAAGCGATCATCGAGTGGTTCTATTTCGAATGTAGGAAGCTATGTAAAAAAGGACACCCTCTATGCGCATATACGCAGCTTTGGAGAATATGCATTGGTGAGTGATGTAAAAGCACCGACAGTAACTAAAATATCAATGAATTCCCAAAAAGAATGGCGATTTTCATTAAAAGACAATTACAAACAAACCGGACATTGCATTGACATCCAAATTAGATGCCTTGTAGATGGCAAATGGATTCGACATTACTATGATAAAAAGAATGACTTAATCCTTGTCAAAGACATCTCATTATTACCAAAAAACGCTAAAGAACTTGTCATTCTGGCCACAGATCCAGTTGGGAATGAATCCAGCTATACATTTCAAATTTAATTTTGTTTAAGATTTTCTTAATTTCTTTAAACAAAATCCCTCCTGTACCATTTATAAAAGAAAAAGGCTTATGCTCCAAGTGAATGACATGGTACCTAATTTCAATCTTCAGGATGAAAATGAGAACTGGATCAGTAACGAAAGTCTATTAGGCAAAAAATATATCCTCTTTTTCTATCCCAAGGATGACTCTCCAGGGTGCACTAAAGAAGCATGTAGTGTGCGAGATCAATATAAATACATTTCGAAATTAGGGTATACGGTTTTTGGAGTTAGCCCAGATAAGGTCAAAAAACACAAGAAGTTTATTGACAAATATGAATTTCAATATTCATTGTTGGCCGACACCGAAAAAGAATTAATTAATGCTTTTGGCGTATGGGGCCCTAAGACGTTTATGGGTAGAGAGATTATAGGTGTATATAGATCTACATACATTGTCGATGAGACGGGTAAAATAACGGCTCTTATAGACAAAGTAAAAACTAAGGATCACGGAAATCAAATCCTAGAAGCTATTCAAACTAGAGCAGAGGCAAGCGCTTACTAATTCGTTATCTATTGAGTATTACGAAAATGGGTATAAAGGAGCATACTACCCCAAATTCTATGGGCAAATCCTCATCAAAGTAATCCTCAATAATCCAATCTCTGGGATCATCTTCATACTCTGTATACATGAAGAAATCTCCATACTTTTTTGATTGAAGTTCCCATTCATTAAGATTTGAACCGTATTTCGTTTTGAACGTAACTTGAATGTCTCCATCTGTAATCATCCATTCTGTGACATCACCTCTCCATTTTACTGAAAAGCTAACGTCGTTACCATCAAAGCTTTTTAGTTCCCATCTTGAAAAATCACCTGGCCATATCGTCCTCAAAATACCGGATCGATCCCCTAGTTCATAAGTCCACTCACTTAGATCGTTTTTATTAACCCAAGTCATCTCTATAATTCCCTCATTTTCATTCGATAGAATATCCCATTGATGCATTGCATCATCGTAATACGAATGGATACCTTCCAAATATTCATCGGATTGCCCCCACAGAAGGACATTGGACGATAAAAAAAGAAAGCAAATAAAGCTAACTCTGGTAAACATAAATAGACTTAGAATGGCAGATCATCTTCAAAATCTTCAGCTTTCATGGATTGGCCTGAAGAAGGCACAGCATGATCAGCTAACGGCGGGAAATCGGCCGCCTGATTTTCAGCAGGTGGTACCTCTGCGGCTACTTTATCAATTTTCCAGGCATTCAAATTGGTCAAAAACTTACCATTCCATTCACGACCTCTCAGATCAAAATGCACATTTATACTATCGCCTTCGTTATGCGTATTTAGAATATCACAACGCTCTTGTGTTAACTGAAATTTGATAAGTTGAGGATATTGGCCTTCTAACTTAAGGACAAATTCTCGAATTTGAAATGTTTCTGTTTTGCTCTGGGTATCGAACTTTTTATAAAGGTTCCCTTGGACTTCTAATGACATCTATTAATTTAATCTTGTATCGTTCAACAATTTGACACTTTCAAGATATAAATTTCTAAATTCCTTAAGAAGTTCAACGTTATCAGAATAAAATTCATCATTTGGATAGACGTGAAATTTATTAGTCCGAAACTCTTCACTTATGGCTTTCATTCTCAGCGCGTTATTAGCCCAGACATCCGCTTTCGACTTATCCATATTAATTTCAACAAATTCAGGATTTGCCCTATGAACGGATACATATTCTTCGTAATTAGCAAATCGCATCGCTCGTCGATTCTTTTGCTCATCCGTTCTAATCAGCAATCTATCCAGTGACTCGAACCTGGTGCTTACATGTCTTACAGATTGGTTTAATGACTTCCTTGCTTCTACATCTGCATCTCCACTGATCACTGCATCTATATACCCAACCATGGCTTCGCCATCATTATCAATCCACGTATAATTATCAATATGCACAAAATTCTCCTGAGCAATAGCGCTAAATTGACTAGCAGCAAATACAAACAAGACAAATAATATCCTCATGTCGAACGGTTTTTATATTCTTTTAAAAGAAGACTTCTAAGATAATGATTCCAAATTTAGTATTAAAGCTGCTTTAATTCAGCTAAAAGTTTCTGCGGATCTTTAAATCCAGGAGAGCTTTTGATAACTTTTCTATTTTCGTCAAGGTAAACCATTGTGGGATACCCTAATCTACCTCCTAGCAATTCTTGCGCCAAGGTATTAACTCCTTTTCTTCCCGCCGCTACCCATTCATAGGTTTTGCCTTCCCAATTAATCGGTTCCTTTTGTTCAGCATTGAATTTCACAACATGAAAATTGTCTTCCAAATACTTCTGTACTTCAGGGTCTGAAAATGTCTTCTTGTCCATTACTTTACACCAGCCGCACCAATCTGTATACACATCAACAAAGTACATTTTACCTTCACTATTTTTCAATGTTGCTGCATCATCAATACTTAGCCAATTCATAGAATTAGCTGCTTTTTTACTAGTTATGTTAGGCGATTGTAAGGTAGTAGCTTCTGTTTTACTAGCTTTAGTAATCTTCGCTGGGTGTGCTGCTTTTGCCTCGGTGGTTGTGGCTTCGGCTGCTGTCGAAGCATTTTTATCCTGATTATTACAGCCTACCAATAGGCTCGTGGCTAATACTATAACAAAAATATATTTGTGCATTTTTTTTTAATTAATTCTTTTCAAATATAGCTTCTTGGTAGCATTGAGAAAAGCGTCCAAGTAGACTTTAGCGACTTCTTAACGTCAATTTCTACAATCTATCCATCAAAAAACGTGTCATTTTTGAGTAAAGATGAATTCTGGCATTATTTCCATAGATGCCATGGTTACGATTTGGATAAAAATGGGTGTCAAAAGGCTTGTTAGCTGCTATTAAAGCATTCGCCATTTCTACTGTATGCTGGAAGTGAACATTATCATCAGCCATACCATGAACTAATAGATAAGCACCTTTTAATCTATCAGCGTAATGTATTGGTGAGTTTTCATCATAACCAGCTTCATTTTCTACATAGGTTCTCATATATCTCTCGGTATAGATAGTGTCGTACCATTTCCAATTGGTTACGGGCGCCACTGCTATAGCTGCTTTAAATACATCATTACCCTTAAGGATGCACAGAGAAGACATATAGCCCCCATAGGACCACCCGAAAATTCCAATCCGATCCGCATCAATATAATCAAGACTTCCTAAGTACTTAGCTGCTTCAATTTGATCCTCAGTTTCATATTTACCTAATTGCAAGTAGGTCATTTTCTTAAACTCTTCACCTCTTGCACCTGTACCTCGATTATCTACACTTACCACGATATACCCTTTCTGAGCGAGCATCTGAAACCACCAATAATTGGCTCCTTTCCACGCATCTGTTACAGTCTGCGCACCCGGACCACCGTACACATACATTAATACGGGATATTTTCTGCCCGGTTTAAAGTTAGGTGGCTTTATCATCCAAGCATTTAATAATACATTCTGAGAGGTATTAAAATTGAAAAACTCAACAGGGCTTGTTTGATAGCTTTCTTGCAGGGCGTTTATATTCTCATTGTCTTCTAATACTCTAAGCAATGATCCATCGCCTTCACACACCGTATATTGAGCAGCTCGATTTGCCGTACTATTTGATAATACCAGATAGTCAAAAGTCGAACTAAATTGAGCATTATTTGTGCCTGTTTCTTTTGATATCAAAGTACCATCCGATTCATTGATCCCTTGGCTATAGATTTCTCTTTCCATGGGATTTTTTTTAGATGCTTGATAATAAATCTGCTTCCTTTCTGGGTCATACCCATAAAAATTGGCTACATCCCAAGAACCACTGGTCAGCGCTTTTTCTCTTTTGCCATTTAACGCATATTTATACAGATGTTTAAAACCAGACTTTTCGCTACTCCAAATAAATTCTTTTCCATCATTTATAAAGGTGAGATCATCATCAACATCTATATAATAGTTGCTCTTCTCTTCTAAAACAATGTCCACCTTGCCCGTAGAAGCATCCATTGCATACAAATTCAGTTCATTCTGATGCCTATTCATTTGAGTGAGAAATAGCTGTTGGGGATTTGGCGTCCATTTTATCCTTGGAATGTAAAGCTCCCGATCAGCCGGCAGTTGCATATCTGTAGTTTCACCACTTTCTACGTCATATATATGCACGGATACAATCGCATTTTTCTCACCTACTTTTGGATATTTAAAGGTCGAATACACGGGGTACATTTGATCATAGTGCAAGGTCATGGTAAATTCAGGAACCTCACGTTCATCAAAGCGCATATAGGCTATTTTAGTCCCGTCTGCATTCCAATCAAAAGCTTGGGCAAAGCTAAATTCTTCTTCATATACCCAATCTGCGCCGCCGTTAATCACTTCATTGAACCTTCCATCACTTGTGATGGCGATATTATCTCCACCGTCAATTTTTTGATAATACAGATTATTCTCATACATAAAGGCAACGAATGAACCATCCGGGGAGACGGTAGCATAAGATATCTTACCTTCAGTAAAAACAGGTCTCAACTGATTTTTCTCCCGATTGTAGATATAGAAGTTAGCTTTAGTAGACCTTCGATAGATCGACTCAATATCAGTCTCAATCAAAATAAATTCTTCTTCATTATCGAATGAATAATTGGCGATAGTGCCACTAAACCCATCCTGGCCCTTAAACGCTTCTGCGTCAAACAAACCTTCGACTTTTTCGCCGCTGGTAATATTGTACTTCTGGATAGTATTATCCTCGATTTTAGTGTAGTGGAGACCATCATTCATAAATGAAAATCCAGGCACTCGTTTTGTACTGAAGGTGCCTTTATCCCAAATATCTTCAAGTGTAATTTCTTTTTGGCTCCATACTACTGAGCTTGAAACCATAATAACCAATAGGCAAAACAATCTGAGCATGTCTTATTTTTTTACAAATATATATAGTCAGGTCATTTGACCTACTTGAATATAAAATTTGAAAGAGAAGGGTTGGATGTTGGTGTTAGGCTAAAGTGGTCGAACTGGAATATGTTTTTAGTAAGCCTTCACATGCATTTTCCAGCATATTGTACACAGAATCAAATCCATTATTATAGTATGGATCAGGTACATCTGATTCAACGCCATTTCCGAAAGATAACATCATCTTGATTTTAGGGGATGTTTTCATACTTGTCAGACTTCGAAAATTCGAAGAGTCCATAGCCAATATCAAATCATACTTTTCAAAGTCATCCCAACTTACTTGTCGAGCCCGCTGATCAGTAATATCAATACCATTATCTTTTGCCGTTTGAATAGATCTTGGATCTGGTAATTCGCCTATATGAAATGCGGATGTTCCAGCAGAATCGACCTGCCAATCTAAACCCATTTCAGCACATTTTGCTTTTAGTATTCCTTCTGCAAGAGGGCTCCTGCAAATATTCCCTAAACAAACCATTAAAACTTTCATCGGACTATGTTATTCTATTAGGAAAAGTTCCTTATATGTATAGACCGAATTAATTCTCCATATAGTTTGTCTTTTTCTAATACTTTTTCATTTCCTAGCATAATAAACTGCTCTTTAGCCCTGGTTATAGCTACGTTCAGCTTACGATCTACACCATTTTTTTGATTGGCCGTTAACTGCCTGAGGTGGTAGGCGTTGTTAACAGCTGTAGAATATAAAACTAGGTCTTTTGCCCCCCCTTGAAACCGCTCTACTGTATCTACTTGCACATCTAAACCTTCCAAACCGCGTTGCTCCAAGGCTTCAAGGATGTAGGCAATTTGAAGTCGATAAGGGGTGATGACACCTATAGACCAATCAGTAATGGTTATTCCATTTTTGGCTAACAGTTTGGAAAGCTTTTCAAGTAATTCAACACAGGCCTTGGCTTCAGCCCTACTCCCCTTTTGCGTAAGATCTATCCCTTCATCTGAAACCGGGAAAAACAACATTCTTTGATCTGCTAGATTTTTTTCAATTGTGCCTTCATGAATCCAATCTCTTTTTGCTTGCAATCGAGGCACTCCATCAAGTACTTTCAATCGACCTTCATAGAATCGGTGGTTCACAAATTGCATAATATCCTGATGCATGCGACCTTGTTCATCTAGCATACCAATGACTTCGTCCCAAGCTTTGTTTCTGGCATTTTGTAATAAACGTTCGAAAAGTGAATCGCCTAATGATTGCAGGCCTAATGCAGTCAGTTCCTTATTATTTACACTCAACTCGGGTTCACTTAAGGTAGTGACCGCAGGCAATTGTTTGTGATCGCCAATCATAATAAAGCGATTCACTTTACTCACCATTTTCAGTAGTGGAGGCTCCAGAATTTGAGAGGCCTCATCTATAATCATAGTTTCATAATTATGCAGATCCAATAACTCCATTTTTGAATGCAAGGAGGCCACGGTGGAAATAACAACGGGTCTGTCTTCTACTACTTGCACTAGCTGACTTCGGTTTTTGGCTGATTTTGTCAATTCTCCAAACAAGAAAGGCAGGAATGTTTCTCCACAACTGTATCGACTTCCAATTCGCAAAATTTTATCACTTAATTCAGCATCCATTTCAAGTAGTGCAGCACACATTTCATCTACGGCGCGATTAGTATAGCTGACTAAAATAATGCGCTCTTTTCTCCAAAGTTTCTTTACGATCTCCGTCAAGATCATTTTGGTTTTACCCGTTCCTGGTGGACCCCAAATTAAATAGTAATCTTCTGCTGTGACAGCTTTTTGAACAATCGATACTTGACTGGCTTTGAGATTGGATACACTAGAATCGTCTTCTAGGCTTTTACTGAACGTAGGCTTTTGCAGGCCTAGAATCAGTGTTTGAAACTTTTTTGGGCTTTCTAAAAGACTAAATAAAGACCGATACGCACTATTGAAACTACTATCTAATAGATCTGGCTCTAGATGCCAATAGCTAAATCTTGAAAAAAAGGCAATATTTTCCTGACGTGCTCTGAGTCTTACTTGCACATTATGGCGGCTAATATCTAAAACGCTACACTTAAAGATTTGGCGGTCCAATGTCGATGTAGATGATTCACCAGGTTTTAATGCAACGATATCACCTTTCCTTAGTTTAGTCAATTTATTTGTTTTCGCCGAATAGGTAAAAACAATAGTAGCCTCCTCTTGGTCAGCTAAATTCTCCTTAATCTCCAAAAATTGTAGGCAGGTATAATCCAATGCTTTGGAAGCATTATCTCGAAGCCATAATGCAGCATACCCATGATTATGGTCAGAGTGAGCCACACCTGTTTTCGCTATGGTTCGCTCTTTAGAAATCATGGCTATAAAATGAGATACATATTGCTTTAGCACAGGATCCGCTTTACGATACAATCCTATTATCTTACTCAAATCACGTCGCAAGAAGCCCCATTCCTTGGGTAATTTTTTAGGGTCAATTTGTTTTTCCAACAAAGCATTACATTGGACCGCATCCTCAAAAACGGCTTCTAATACTCGGATCTGATTTCTTGCCTGAACAGCTTCATTAAATTGTTGATTTACTAAAGGGGCATATCTGATGGATCTTTCATTAGTGGCTGAGTAGAGAATAAAGCTCATTATACTTACATCGGAACGCTTATCCTCTTGGAGCATCTTTTGATAAAGAATGGTTTGGATATAATGATTTGGATTTAAGCCATAGCTATTTACTTTGTAGGGTTTTCCGCTTTTCAATTCTACGATGGCTGCCTTACCCTTTTCTTCGTCTACGGAAAGCAAATCTAAACGGCCTTGCAAGCCATATGCAGATGAATAAAAACTTGGTTCTACATAGCTTTTATCTGCTTCTATCCCTTGATTATTAAATTGCTTTTGAATGCTTGTTTTTATGTTATAAAAATGGGTCTTAATCTCAAAAAGGATAGTCCGAATCTCCTCGTCATTCATCTTTACAAACGCCAACGGCGCTAATTGAAATATCTTATTCAAGATGTTATCATAAGATAAATCAGGATTGTAAATAAGCTCATCCAAGACCATATTTGCAGCATTACCAATAATTAGATGCTTACTGGTACCCGAGAATAAAAGCTTCCTAGGAATGATACTAAGTGCTGTCACGCCATTTGCTTTAAAAGCTTCTGATACAGATGTCACATCAATAAGGTAATCCGGATCAATGATGATATTTTGCGGATGCCATTGATGGTCCTTAATCTGGGTATTAAGTAGACAAACCTTGACGGGTAAAGTAAGATAACGTTGTACTTGATGTAAAAGCTTTTGCAAGACGGGTGAGGAAATATCAATATCCACTGTGCGTTCAGGTTCATCACTTGGAATGAATGCCACGGTCTTTCCTGAGGCCTCAATGCCTACTATCATGCCTTCTATATTTCCTTCGAATCGTACGCTACTTTTTTTTCGTTGTATTGAGGCAGGATTATATAGGGACCGCATGTCATTCTCTATTTCAGTGCCATTGATAGTTGAAATCCAAGCTACTATGACATAAAAGGCGATGTCAATTTTTGCCTGGAGATCTTCAGCCTCATCCATTGCGCTTATCGAGCGACGAAAACTATGGGTTAGGTATAATAATGTACCTGTGATCTTATAATTAGCGGCTAAGAAACTAATCTTGGCAAATCCGGATCGTATAGGAAGATCTTTTTGCGCAATTAATTGATTGAGAATACAATCAAAAATCTGATATAACCTAGCTAATGTATCGCTTGGGGCGTGGTTCCTAGAACCTGCCAATTGAAGCAAGGTGGTCTTAATTGAGGATATGAAGATTTGGTCAAGCATATACACCAGTTCTAATTAGTGCCTAAATTTGTGACTCTTAACAAAAAGATAGTCAAAAAAGTATGCGGGCAAAGATTGAAAAGTTGTTTGAATACAGAAAGTTACCGGAACTGGTACATTATGATAACGACAAAGACCAAGATACATTTTTGTCAAAACTTTATGGGTTACAAGAGCACATTTATTATTTAGACCGCTTTTTAGAATCCAGTTGGGACATTGGATCAGAAGATGTCAAACCCTACTGGACACCCATTTATGAGTCTTTGACATCATTAGATATTCCAGAAGAAGTGCATGATGATTATTTACATCATATATATCGATACCAAGATCATGAGCTATCCTTGCGTGATGGCGTGATTGTAGCTAATGAATCGATCCCCTACTATTATTATTATAAATCCTGTGATGTTAAATTAATCCGTCGCATTATCTATGAAAACAATCCAGCCTTGTGGGATATGTTTGTTTTGTCCGATTGGACCCTTTTTGATCTCATCACTGAAATTGATGATGATATCGAAGATATTGAGGAAGATCAAGACGTTTTGAATGGAAATGGCTTCGTTCTTAACGCACACTTTACAGGAATTGATGAGACATATAGTAAATTCTGTGCATATTTGCAGAGCTGTATTGAAAAGCAACGACGAAAAGCCCAATGGATCGATGATCCGGATTGGTCAGCAATGATAAAAGAATGGACCATTGAAAGCGCACAAGACACGCGTGTCCTTCTAGAAGAGAAAAGAGACAAAATAAAAAACGAACCCAACATCCTCGCCCAAAATCGAATTGTCCAAAAACTCGAAGAAAAACGAAACTAATTAATCAAATTTAAAAACAATTATCATGAACTTATTGGACTTAGTTAAAGATCAGGTATCCGGTCCTTTGGCCTCAGCAGCCTCTGGATTTTTAGGAGAGTCTGAATCTAATATAAGCTCAGCAATGGGCGCTATTGCACCAAGCTTATTAGGAAAAGTAATGGATATGGCTTCTGATGAATCAGGTGCTCAGAGCATTATGGATATGGCTGGAAGTGTAGATGGTGGTATGTTAGATAACATCGGTGGATTATTTGGTGGTGGCGCAGATGCTGTAAACGGCTTAATGAATAGCGGTGGCGGTATGTTGAATACACTATTAGGTAATAACCAAGGGGGTCTAATCACCAAAATTGCAGGTCTTAGTGGTATGTCATCTGGTAATGCAGGATCATTACTTAAAATGGCAGCTCCTATGATTATGGGTGTATTGGGTCGTCAGATTACAAAAGGCGGCTTAAATGCAAGCGGTCTTATGAATATGTTAGGCGGTCAGAAAAGTATAATTCAAGGCGCCTTGCCTTCTGGATTAGATAGCGTTTTAGGCTTTGCAAAAGGTATGGGTGGAGATGTATTAGATACTGGTAAAAATGTAGTGAGTGGTGCGGCTGATGCTGGTAAAAAAGTAGTCAGTGGCGCAACAGATATGGCTGGCGACGCTGTAGATGCAGGAAAGAAAGTAGTCAGCGGAGCCGCTGATGCTGGTAAAAAAGTAGTTAGCGGGGCAGCCAATGTAGCTGGTGACGCCGTTGATGCAGGTGCTAAAGCGGGTAAGAGCATCCTTCGATGGTTATTACCGCTATTCTTAGGATTATTACTGATCGGCTTCTTTGTGACTAGGCAAGGATGCAGTACGGGTATTGATGCAGTAGATAATGCAGCTGAAAAAACATTAGGTGCTACAGAAAATGTAGTTGGAGGTGCTGCTGATATGGCTAAAAAAGGAGCTGAGGCTGTAGCTGATGGAGCAGGTGCTGTAGCTGATGCAGCTGGTAATGTTGTTGAGGGTGCTATGGATCTAACAGGGGATGCATTTAGCTGGACAGCTGATGCGATTGGCGCTGTATTTAACAAAGTAGATGAAGCAGCTAAAGCAACGTGGGATGGAATGAAGGTAGCCGCTGGTTCAGCTGGTGACCAAATCAAGAAATTCGTTGATGGTGGATTCAAAGGTGATCCAAACTTTACCTTAGCGAATGCAAACTTTGCCACTGGTTCGGCTGATCTTACTGGTGCTATGAAAGGCGAGTTAAACAGTGTTGCTGCATTTATGCAAGCATATCCAGATGCTAAATTAGCAGTAATGGGTTTCACTGATAACCAAGGAGATGCTGCATCAAATGTTAAGTTATCAAAAATGAGAGCCGTATCTGTAATGAAGCATTTGGTAAACCAAGGTGTAGACGCAGGTAGATTAGTAGCTGAAGGATATGGTGATGCAAATCCTGTAGCAAGCAATGATACAAATGAGGGTAGAGCTCAGAATAGAAGAATAGAGTTACGAATGATGAAGTAAATTCATTGGTAGATATAAAAAAAGCCGCGAACTATTTCGCGGCTTTTTTTTTGTCATAGACTGTCAAAATATTGCCTTACCAATAACACGAATCTATATCGTAATTCACGCAGGTTATAAATTTTTCGTCCCAAGAAAGCTTGTAACTCAGACTTGATTGCAAGGCTGATTGCGCTGCATAACTTGATCTGTGGCAACACGTTGTTGATGCTCTAAGAGTTCGTCTATTGCCATAACAATCCACCACCACTACCGAAGCACATCCGCCGTAGGAAACTGCAGTTGGCCGTTCGCTCATTTCAACAGAATGAACGGTTGATTCAGGAGGTATTGATTCAGTTGCAAACGTGTTGCTTGTCATTAAAATTGTAAAGAATAGTATATTGAAGTAGGATAACGTTTTCATGATATTTATTTAAAAGTTAGGTAGAAAATAATGTAGGTAAGCGCTTCATTTCATTCAATACCGTTGTATTAAATTGATACCTCAAATCTATTCCAGATAGACTCAAATTTTGACAAATGTGTGTGAACTGCTCATTAAAATGTGTGAATTGAAATGACAGAAACTACTCGTCGTTCCTAGATAAAAACAGCGCTTATGGTGATACCATAAGCGCTGTTAATTGAACAACTTTTTTCTGTTACATGAATTAGAATCCTGGTCGTCTTTTCTTTAAGCCATATACAAGTGAGATTGAATAGCCACTATTCACAGAATTGTTAATTATACCTAATGGCAAAACGGCACCAGCCAATATTTTTAAATCACCACCTCCTAGGTTATTCATCATGTAGCCCACTTGAAATCCCAAATCCATATTTAAATCTATGGATGCACCAAAGACTAACAATTGATTCACAATTACTTGATTGCTAAAATTGATATTTAACAAGTTCTTCCCTTCATAATACACCTCAAGGAGCGAATGAGAATAGGTGCCTCCAGTAAAGCCTATGAAGACGCCAGCATGAGTATAAAAATGGATCCGCTCTTCGTAACTCAAGCTCTCAAAATTTACAGTCCCCGGAATCGCCTGGACCAATGAAAACCCAAATTGATATAATGGTTTGAGTCTTTGAAGAACAAATGCTTGATTTGATTGGTAATTAAAACCAAACCCTATATTCATTCCAAAGGCATTTTGTACGCCATCATCAATAAGGCCATCATCTTCATGCACAGCCAAAATGCTATTATGATCAATCCCAAAAAAGGAAGACTCAACAGATAAGCCCAAGCCAATGTGATCACTGTCTGTGAATATCTGTTTTAGTTTATAAGAGGCCGCAAAATCAATAGCCGTCCTTGATAATAAACCTGCACTTTGATTATTGATAGCTAATCCTACCCCTAGATTCTGCCCAGGAATCATGGTTTGCGCAGAAATAAAACTGTTAGTCGGTGCTTTTTCTATCCCCGTAAATTGCTTTTGATGAAACAGGGAAATATCTGTTTGACCCCATGTACTGGTCATTGATGGGTTATAAATAAATTGGTTGTTGAAATTAAATTTTAGATCATTGCTTTGTTGGGCATTCAAGATGAATGCTCCCAAAAAGAAAAGTAAAGTATATATGTATGATTGATTGTTCATCTTAGTTGTTTCTAATTATTAATAGATCACTTTTCAACTCATTCTCACTACTATCATCTTTGCCATATCGTAAGATATAATAGTACACCCCGTCAGGTAGTTCCTCATCAAAACTGACACCTTCCCAGTCATTCTGATAATCTTCCGTTGAATACATAAGCTCACCCCATCTGTTAAACACCCGTAATTCGTTTTCAGGATACACTTGGATCCCTTCAAAGATCAAAGCATCGTTTCGAGTATCACCATTAGGGCTGATAAAGTTTGGTGCCACTAAATCCGTAATTATTGCGGTCACGTTATACTCTATGTCAGCGCTACATCCATTATCATCAAATGCGCTTGCATTAATAATTCCATCTTCACTTATTGTTAGAATCGGGTTCAAACAATTCGTACAAGATAGGTCCAAAGTGCTTGTCCAAAGTACGCTACTAGCACCTGGAATATCTAGGGTGATTTGCTCTCCAATAAAGCCTTCAATGAATTCTATGTTATCAAAAATGGACGGAGAATTTTCAATGATCAGAATTTCATCAGAAGTAATGCAACCCACATCATTTTCTATACTAAGAACATAGACACCTCCTTCGTCTACGCTTAGTGGAATAGCATTGGTTTCTAATTCTTGACCATCTTTCGTCCAGACGATATTTTCTATATTATCTAGTTCAATGTCCCCTATGGTGGCAACATCCCCAACGCAAATACTCAGATCTTCTCCTAGAGAGAAACTAAATCCTGAAAGATCCTCAATAACAAATGAAACCATCATGGTGCATCCATTTTCATCTTGGATTTCTACAC
>JAHDDO010000019.1:62183-77887 GCA_020629315.1 Saprospiraceae bacterium
CTACACTATATTCACCGGGTGCAAGACCATCAATAAAGCCTTCTGTAGTTATAGTACCTGAAGGCATCCAAGTATACGTTTCAATCTCTACATTATTCAAGATATCTATGGCCACCATTCCATCAGCGGCATCACATGTACTGCCCGTAAGACTAAAGCTTATTTGTGCCATTACTGGCGCAATCAATTCGGCTTCTATGATATATTCATTTCCATCACTATCCGTAATGGTTGCAGTGTATAATCCGGCGCCTAGTCCTGTTAATGGGTTGACATTTTCATCACCAGTGCTCCAGATTACATCATAATCATCAACATTGAATATGGCAAGGGTAATACTTCCATCTTCACTATCGATACATGACGGTTGGTCAATGGCATAACTCACCGACAAGCCATCCACGTTTATCAAAACACATGTTTCGCATATAGCCCCACAACTATCCGTAACAGTCAAACAAACGGGATAGGAACCGGGTCCATCAGGAAACTCGTGCTGAACAGTAAATGCACTATTTTGATCCGTACTGCCATCACCAAAATCCCAAGAGTAATCTACGCCTCCAAATACAAACTGACTGAATTCTACTACATTATTTTCTATAAATTCAAACTGGACATTGGTACAATAAATCGGTAAATAGCCGTCACTGCGAATCTCAAAAGGGACAGTCTGAATACAGCCATTAACATCAAGAATTTCTAGGGCATAATCAGTACCTACTCCTAATCCGCTTAGTGTTGTTACATCACCGGTAATGCCTGATGGCAGCCATGTAATTTCTTCTATTAATTCAGGATTTGCAAAACTTACACTTGCAGTACCATTGTCCTCACCGCAAGTGGTGAGACTGGTAGAAATAGATAGCTCTGGTAATGGCGGTGCTTCTAGCGAGATATCTAATGTAACACTCAAGCCGGTATTATCTGTCACTACGACATTGTACACCCCTGCCCCTATATTCAATAAACGGGTTTCATCTTCTAAACCTGTGCTCCACTGAATATCAACGGGTGGAATAGCCCCACTGATAAATAAGGCGATACTTCCATCTTCAGTATTGGCACACCTAGGATCTTCCGCTATATAGTCCACCGTCAAAATTCCAAAACCGACCTCTATGCATTCTACACAAACGATCTCACACTCGTTGGAAACAGATAAACAAACGGTGTGCACTTCATTACTGGAAGTAAAGGTGTGACTTACACTTTGAGATGGGTCGTTCGAACTGTTTCCATCACCAAAGTCCCATTGATAGCTAATTCCATCGGGTATGGCATGGAAAAAAGTAAATGTATTCGAATCATTTTCATCTATTTGAAAGCTTATCGGCTTACAATCAAAGGGTCTAGCTACACAAAGAGATTCACTACACTCAATGGTATCCCCACAGGTCGTAATATAGATAGCTGTAAATGTATACGTACCACTTTCAGCATTGACATACTCGCCTAGAACGGCATTTTGAATACTTCCCGAAGGCGTTTGTACATTGATTTCATTTGGAATGATCGCATTATCGTTGTCCAATGTAAATAGATAGTCATCACCCGTATCAATAAAGGAAACAATCCATGCATCGCAAGAGACGTCTTCCATACTGATACACACCTCCTCACAACATGTTTGCCAGCATCCGTTTCGGAATATCGTTTGACAAACAGTAATAAAGTCTAGTCCATCACTAAACTCAGCTATAGTAGGCTCTGAAAGATCAATAGTAATATTTGGACCTGTTCCTACAATTCCAAAGTCTTTTACTGTCCATATGGCATCATTATCAAAAGAAACGCCTGTTATTATCTGTTCATTTAAGCTGAGAACAAAATCGCATACTGAAGTATGAGGATCTACTAAGCATACATCTATACAACAGTATCTGAAGCATCTGGCATCCAAGTCATAATATCGAACACAGATTTGCAGATCATCTTCAAAAGAATATCCTAAATCTTCAAAATCAATACGAACCTCTGCATCTGATAATCCAGGAACTAGTGCTCCATTTACAAACCATCGAATGTTATTCGGATTGGCCGCATCTAATACAAAACTATAGGCCAATGGTGCCGCCAAACTGCCATTGTAATACCCTTGCAAATCACTGCATGTTCCAGGATTATCAACTAAGCATAAGCAGGCACAACAAACTTTATAGCATCCACTTTCTTCATCGTAATACTCAATGCTAATGCACACTCTAGACAGATCTAGACTTGGATAACTTGATTGAAGTGACTCAAAATCTAAGGCATCTGATACATCTCCCATTCCTATATCTATAGTTTCAGGCGTACCCGGTATGTGAAGTTTCCATTGGACTCTTGAAATGGACGTTGGGCTTTCAATTTCAAACTGAAATTGAAGACCTTCTCCTAGGTAATTGGGAACAATATAATCGCAAGCATCTAGTGGATCTATCAGATCACAAATCCGTTTACAACATGTTTTCCAACAACCATCATCATCTAAATATCGTATGCAGATATAGGCCTCTTCTGTCATATCTAGCTCGGTATTGCTAAGGTCAATGACTAACTGATCATTGCTACCTAGATCTATTCGACTACCATTTTGTATAGCGTACCATTGCACTATATCGGCTGAGGTATTCAGATCAAATAAGAAGGCTTGATCTTCGGTGTCATAACTCATACTAACATCCGTGCAATCCATGCTGTCTTGCGGACACCAATCTTGACAACATATTATGTAACAATTATTTATCGGATCATAAAGTAAGCAGCAAATGCTAGTAGTTACCCCATCTTCTAATGAATACCCTATTGGATTTACTGTGCCAATCTGGATGTCATCCCACCATGAAATAAATTGGAAAGACTCATCATTTGAAAAAGCAAATTCATATTCCATTTCCAATGGATCAGACAACCAGCCATTGTAATAATTACAATTGACCGGGATGTAGATTTTTAGGCAACAACGCTGGAGGCAGCCATTCTCATCGGTATAGTAAACACAAATGATGTATCGCTTACCAATCAGAAATTCATTATAGCTAAACAATGATTCTTGACTCAAGGGAATCTCTATAATTTCATTCGTTTCTTCATCTACCAATTCCCAATAATTAATGTCACCTAATCCATTAAAGTCAAAACTACAATAGGCTGAGCCATTACCTGAACTACCCATATTGAGAAAGGATATCAATTGACAATTTGTGTCATAATCAGGTTCCGTCTCATAATCAGGGCAATCATCACAAGGGTCATAAGGCGTATAACAATCCCAAATAGTAACACAATCCATTAGTTGAGCTGCTAAATCTAAGTTCTGATCATCCGGTTCTGCAAAACCTCCATAATAGAATAAAACATCACCATTACAATCATACACTGTCGAAGGAAGGTCTAACACACAATAGCTAGGATGTTCTACATATACACAGGCGCCTTGATAGGTGCATTGTTGAATAAAGCTGTAGCAACCAGCCTCACATTCCATTTCTTTATTTGCTATTATATCTTCTAACCAAGATAGGTCCGTATCTGTGCAACAGGATTCATGACAATCCTCTTCGCAGGCGTCATATAAACCATTAGCACAATCCCACACTAACTCATTTAAACCAAGCAAGGCGACCGGTTCTGGTTCTAATGGGGATGTCCAGGTAATCTGTTCTATTACGTTACCCGCGCAATCATAAATAAATAGTTCTTCTGTGCTACTCTCATCTTCTAATAGAGGCCCGCTTATTCGAATACCAAAAACACAATTGCCGTTATAAACGCCTTGCAGCATCCAAGCGTCACTTTCTGTAATACAGAAAACGTCAATGATGTCGACAAGTGTGGTGATAGTCAACTCAACCTCTTCATTGGTGCAACAAGATTCGTAACAATCAGGACAATTATAGGTGCAAATATTATCGACCCTATACCCAAGATCACCGCTTAATCCGCTATAAAAAGTCAGCCTCGGAAACACCGTAGTATTTGCTTCCGTGACGGTTCTTACGACAGAACCATCTATGCTGACACTCAATGTATTCCTGCTTGCATCTATTCCAATGTCGAGACTCATCCATGTATTATATACATAGTTGTATGGAATAAAGGCATCAAAAGATCCGTAGATAAGATGAATAGTGTTACCTCCAGGCTGGAAACTCATACTAAAGAAATTGCCAGGGCTATCAAAATTGTCAAAAATGGCACCTCCGCTATTTGTTCCATCATCAGTAATGTAGATATCTAAACCAATATTACTTTTCCTTGAATTGCCTACTCCTAAATCGTATGTCGCTTCACACCCAACAAAGTTTTCGTCTTTTACTTCTAAAAACTTGTTTGTGTTATTTCCACCCACTTTACAACTTGGAGATGTATTTTGCCATTGACCTTGATTTGCAATGGCAGAGCCTAGTGTATATGCCTCAAATGTTTCACAAAGGCCCTCTGCTCCCGGACAAGGGTGTCCACCATTAGGATCTTCTTCGCATTCATCTAAATAGCCGCTTTCACTCTCCCAAATCCTAGTGCAGTCCATTAATTGATCTGCCAAATCTAGGTTCACCTCTAATAAGCCACCATAACCAAATAATAGACCGCCACTACAATCATATACGAAGTTTGGCAAGTCAAAAATGCATGCTGGTGGTGTTACATCATACACACATTGTCCATTATAATTACATTGCTCGATAATAGCCGTACAGAAAGGGTCATCTATATACAATTGATTATACTCATCAATTAGCTCATTCAACCAAGTCAAGTCTTCATTGATGCAGCAGTTTGTGTAACATGTATCAGGGCACATAGGCACTGGATAGCAACAGACCTTAGAACAACATTCGACTGTATTACCGCTTATACACTCTGTGTAATACACATAAATATACTCCTGCCCATCAGGGACATTGACCGTAACATCGTCTACTGATTCCGTACCTGTGATAGGTATCCCATCGTAGGACCAAAAATCAATGATACCTGTCTCAGCGGTAAAACTGAATGTGTATGTTTCATCGCTTGGATCTATACATTCGCCTTGTATTGCGGCACAATCATAGGGATTATCATCGCATATATAAATACAGCATCTGTAACAGATCCCGTCTTCAACATATTCTAAACAAACTTCAGTGGTTTGGCCCGGTAATGCTTGCAAAGTGATGTCTTCAATAGTTCCAAATTGTTGACCATCGACATACCAAGCTAATTCAGTACTATTTATGGCATCTGAAACACTGAAAACATAATTGCCTAACTCTTCTAAAGGTCTGTACGTAAAGCAGTTGGGTGTGTATGGAATGTCAATACACTCTTTTTCCTCAATTTCCTTACAGCATATGTACCAACATCCTGGGCTTATGCCTGAAATTCTGTAAATCAGACAAACATATTTAGGGCTTGTTCCAATGTCACCAATGGCTGTGATTTCATTTTCAATAAGGAAGGAATAATCATAATAGGCATACCACTCTTCTACTTCATTGAAATCAATATTCAAATCTAGTTCACCTGAAGAAGGGTAATATTCTGGATTAAAGGCACTACAGTTATTATCTAAATCAATAACGCAATAATTACAAAGACCCTGTTCACAACACTCCCTTCGTTCCTTAGTAATGAGGTATTGATAATTTCCTTCTACTTGTAGATTTAATGTCGGATTATAAAATTGGCCTAATGGTTCATAGGCTATCCCATCACAAGGCCCATCCAAAAGACAACGACCCACATCCCAATTCCTAAATCTCGAAGCATCTAAACAAACAAAATCCGTACTTCCGTCAATATTCGGTTGGATTCGAAATACTTCATCGCAGGATGGAAGGTTATCTTCCCAACATAGATAGTCACAGCATATTAATTCAAAATCGAAGGTATAATAACACACATTATAAACACCGGGTTCTAAAAACTGGATAGCAAAATCACCTTCAAAGCTGGTCTCAAAATAATTGCCTTGTTCAATTGTAAAACTATTATCACCGGAGTAATCAGGCCAAACGAACAAGCCAGGTGTTTCGGTCTCGATAAATCCACCGGTGCTTATATCATTTTCTGAATCACAAAGTAAATCCTCAGGAATGTATGGTATGCAGACATCCTTACAGCAAATTTCCCAATAATTACACAAGTAATTGTAGCGCCAACAACAAATTTCATATACCCCTTCTTCAAAGGTCTCAATGTAGCGTCCTTCAGCATCAGGGCTTATTTCCACATCATTCACAAAGACTTTTGTACTATCCAAAACGATATACTCTTCCGCAGTAAAAAAGTCCTCAATTTCACTTAATTCATAACATAATATCTCATACATACCTGTTGGCTCACCCTCAAATTCCAGTTCCACTATACTTGGGTAACTACAAGCATAACTTGGCTCTTGAACACAATATTTAAAACAACAAGTAAGAAGCTCTCCAGGGTTATTATTTTGATAATAATAGACACAAACATAATAGCAGCCTACATCTGGACAATGAAAGCTAAAATCTTCAATATCAGGATTGCTAAATGTAAATTCATTTTCGAAGCCACCTATATTCGATCCGTCAAATGGCGAGGAAATTATAATCTCCGTAATGCTGTAATCAAATAGTTCTGTACCCATAGTCAAATCCCAAGTATTGCTGCTCGTAGGATAAAAAATCGAACAATAATCCGTACAGATAACATCTAGGTCAAAATTGGAAGACCCCGAATTTGGGCCATCCACAACCAAGTAATACGTTTCCCCTGCAACTAAATTTATTTCTATGATATCTTGAAAGGATGAAGTGGTTTCAGTAGAACTAGCTATACATTGATTAGGATCGCATTCTGATAGCAAAAACATATCCAGAGGCCTACCATCGCTCTCATCATACAAAATGAAAATATATTCTCCGGTGATATCAGCTGTAATCCTATAAATACGCTCGTCTCCTTCATAATCCTCAATAGTGGAAGATCCACAAGTGTATTGAGTCACACTATTCCCATCGTTGGTAGTTTGATTGGTCAAGCTAGTGCCGCAATCTATATCATCAGCTCCAGCACAATTTAATCCACAACTCAAGCTTACTGTATAGCTTCCTTCAGCACCTAAAAACCCATCTACTAATAAATAATAAATGCCATCATTCAAGTTAGCCTGAAACGAATTTCCAAATGTAGGGTCAAAAGCGATCGGACAAGCTTCTTGGTCACATTCATCAAACAAGAAGATATCTAGATTATCATCACCACTACTAATTTCAAAAGTATAGCTACCATCTGCATCAATATCCACTTCGATAAACTGATCTCCCCCACTCCAGCCGCCTGGCAAAGACCCACAACTTACATCAAAATTATTGGCAGCTCCACTGGTTGTTCCACTCACAGCAGGATTAGTACAGCTTAATCGATCTAAATTATCACAGAGCCCTTCACATAAAACTTGAATATTGTAGTCTATAGGTCCATCAAAAGATCTTGAATCTACAACTAGATAATAGCTACCCGTCGCGTTTTGAATAATGATACTCTCAACGCTGCTGTTAGTTGCAGATGACGCAATACAATTTATGGGTCCAAAATCACAATCTGAATACAGAAAAAGATCCAAGTTAGTGCTCATGTTTTGCACACGGATCTCCAGGTTTACTGGATCAAGCCCTACATTGATCTCATGTAATACATCGATGCCATCTTGTTCGCCAAATGCGTCACAACCATTAATCTCATGGGTAAATGTCGTAGTCGAGTTTCCATCTAAAGTCGAAGTAAAAATATTTTGGCTTGAATTACATTCTAGTTGATTAGTATCTCCACAAGCATCACAAAGTGCAAATGTTATTTGATTTATAATCAATGAGTAAAAAACATCAAAGGCTCCATCATCATTATCATCGCCATCATCCACCACTACATACACTCCATCTCCTGGGTCTAAAAATGTACAGACTTGTAACTGGAAATCTGAATAGTCAATATCATAATCCAAACATGCATTGGCATTACAATCGGTAAAAAGTCCCAAAAAATCTGGTACACCTAATGCAGCTCCCCCAGAGAAAAACGTCTCTTCTGATTCTATGGTAAAGCAAAATTCTCCACAATCAAAGGCTTCGAAATAATAAATATCTTCTTGGTAATCCATGGCACTTACAGCCCCTGAGCAATAGTTATTAATACCACCTCCAGTAAAGGATAATGAGCTGGCTATAGAACCGGTAACATAAGGTTGGACACAGTTCCAAGATTGGGCTTTAAGGAATACAGAATAGGATAAGAAAAAAAACAAACACAAGAGTAAACATCGTTTCATAACATCAGCATTTGGACCATGTCCATTTTATTAAAATAGGTGTCTGAAAATGAGGTCTTGTAAGTCAGCGCTGTACGCCTTTTAAAATTAGTTCTTTTTAAAGGCTCTACAAACCCTTGGCTACATTACCCGAAGCAAATGTAAATGACAAGGCTTTTCAACTCTTTTTATTTGTATGAAGTGATCTATAAATTGTGCAGATTGTAATTTCAAACAAAAAATTCGATCTTCATATTCTTGATAAATCGTAGCTTCCATATCATTTTGATTGCTTTTGTTTTTTGGCCTAGTTGTCTGTTTGGTCAACTAAACTTTTATGAAGTGTTAGGTCCGTTCGATAAAGTGACCATACCTATCAAGTATGAAAATGGTTTTCTGACCACTCAAGTCGTTATTAATAAATACCTCACCTTAAATTTCATAGTAGATACAGGGGCAGAGGTAAGCTTCGTTTTCAACCCTTGGACATTGGAAGTTTTAGGTTTGCAACCCTCTCAAGAGGTAAAGGTCTTAGGCGCCGACCTAAATGAGGAAATGGAAGCTTGGATATATCGTGATGTGCTTCTGGAGTTACCAAGAACAAATTCGTTCAAAACTGATCTTATGGTTTTAAAAGATCAAGACTTTCTTTTAGATAGTTATATCGGCGAACAAATAGATGGCATTTTAGGGGCTCAAGTTTTTAGAGGCATGACCCTTAAAATCAATTATCTGAATCAAACATTAACCCTAATGAAGGGCGATGAATTTTTAAAAGAAAGTAACGATTATGAAAGTCAGCCGATCAAAATTCTAGCTTCGAAACCATATCTAACAGTAAAAGACAATCAAGATAAAGACCTTATAATGCTAATCGATACCGGAGCCGCCATCGATGCTATGCGCTATTTTGAAAGTGAGGAAGAATTACCAGAACTGGTGTATGAAGGCCAATTAGGTGTAGGTATCAGTGGCCAAATTGATGGATATATAGGTATTGAAAATGACCTAAGGATCTGCAATATGGACATACCTCAATTAGTCGTAAACTATCAAACCGTAGATTCCATTCCTGATGAGCGGCTAGCTTTTGCAAAGAGGGACGGTATTCTTGGCAACATATTTTTAAGTCAATTTGTAGTTGCTATCGATTATAAGACAGAAAAAATCTATTTCAAGAAAAATAGACGATTCCGAGAGAAAGCCAGATACAACATGACGGGCATGACCATCAAAGCCTTCGGACAAGGATTAAACCAATATTATGTAGACTCGGTCATTAAAGGCTCACCAGCAGCAATCGCAGGCATAAAAAGAGGAGATATTCTAGTCCGGATTAATGGTTCTAAATATAAATTCAGAACTATCGAATCCATCTATCGATTATTCTCGAAAAAGGAAGACAAAACGATAAAACTAAAGATCATTCGCAATGGTCAAATACTGAAAAAACAATTTCAATTAAAGCGATACTTAAATTAAGCTTTTACAAAAAAGTGAAAAACGTACTTTTGAACCGTGAAACGCAATGTCCTTAGATTTACCTTCCCTTTAGCTATCCTACTATTCAGCTTTACCGCTTGTTTAGTTTTGATAGAAAAGGGAGATGTAGTTCTTTACTTAAATGAACAGCATGATAGCTTACTAAATCTATCTCAGCTTATCATAACCAAAAGTATTGAGTTTCCATTTATCCTTATTTTACTAGTTCCGCTCTTCTTCTACAAACGGGCTATCAGTATCCTGGCTGCGATTAGTTACTGTGTAGCTGGTGTTATTGCTCAATTTTTCAAGCGCGCTATCTTCAACCAAGAATTTAGACCCTTTCATTTTTACCAAGAGTTGCATATTGTAGATGGCGTAGAAATGATTACTCAAAACAGCTTTCCTTCTGGCCATACTACCGTCGCATTTGCGGTAGGTGTTGTGTTGTACATGACCATAGAAAACCCCATAATTCGAGGCTTGAGTATTTTATGGGCGGCCAGTGTCGGTTTTTCAAGAATATATTTAGGCTTGCACTTCTATAGGGATGTTGTGGCAGGAGCTTGGCTAGGTTCTTTCATCGCATTTTTGTGCTGTGTTCTTTTATATAAGCGCTTACATAATCGACCTTTGCAGCAAAAGATCTTGGAAAAAGCACAAGTCTAATATGCCATTTCTCAGAGAATATCCAAGATGGTGCCTGGTATTCTGCTGTGCCCTATTGTTTCTTCCAGGACTCGGCCTAGTCCCTTTATTTGACTGGGATGAAATCAATTTTGCTGAGATAAGCAGAGAGTTTATTGCCTCTGGAAACTACCTGAGTCCGACCATTAATTTTGAACCTTTTTACGAAAAGCCACCGCTGTTCATGTGGCTTCAAGCCATTTGCATGAATATCTTCGGTGTAGGCGAATGGGCAGCCCGATTACCCAATGCACTCGTTGGGATTATAAGCATTCTCTTTATTTACAATTTTTCTGCAAAGCACATAAATCAAGCACTAGCCGGGGCTTGGTCTTCTATGTATATAATTAGTATACTCCCCCACTTCTATTTCAAATCTGCTCTGATTGACCCTTTATTCAATCTATTTATTTTTTCGGGGATTTGTATGGCATATCGACACCTCCAGACCAAAGAGCTCAAGCATATTATGGTAGCAGGGATTTTAATCGCAGCAGGGGTGTTGACTAAAGGGCCTGTTGCTCTATTACTATTTGGATTGACAGGTATTTTGTATTTGAGTCTCTCAAAACAGTGGAAAGCCCTAACTATACCATCCATTCTTCTTTTTCTACTTGCCTTTTTACTAATCGTCAGTAGTTGGTATGTCGTCATTAGTGTAATTGAAGGTCCTGCCTTTGTTCGAGGCTTCATCATCCGCCAATGGGCGCTGTTAACCACGCATGATGCAGGCCATACTGGTTTTCCAGGATATCATATAGTCGTCCTATTCTTTGGATGTTTACCGGCTTCTTTGTTAGCCTTCAGGTATATTAAAACAAAACGCCTCCCCTTGGACACACTTATGGCTTGCCTTTTGCTAATAGTCGTAGTCGTTTTTGAGCTCGTTCAAACCAAAATTTTACATTATTCTTCCTTAGCCTACTTTCCTATTACCTACTTCGGGGCTCGAGGTGTAATGAAAATCATAAACCATGAGAAAGTACCACCGCTTCTTGATATTCGAGTGTTGGCTTCTTTTCTTTTTTTAGTGATAATGGCCCTTATTTTCATTGGCCAAGATCCTTCTCGACTTCTGGGAACTATTCAAATCGATGATCCATTTGCTGTGGCCAATCTTCAAGCATCTGTGAACTGGCCTTCTTATCTGTTTTTGATTCCGGTAATTGGCTTTTCACTTGTAATATTATCCTATCTATTTAGGTCCAAAAAAGGCACTACTGTCATAGTATTGGCCCTGGCTTTTTTATGGTTTACCCAAAGCGTTTGTTACTTCTTATTGCCGCGAGTCGAACGATATACCCAAGGGGCAGTTATCGATTTTCTCAAAGATCGAGACCGTACGGATATACCAGTGTATACCCTAGGTCACAAAAGCTACGCACACCACTTTTACGGTAATCAAAAGCCCGACACCAACTATGACCATCGAAAATCGTTTGAACAACCGTCTTACATAATTATGAAAACACATAAGGAAAAAGATATCGTACCTACCGTTCCCGATCTTAGCCTACTATATCGCCAAAATGGCTTTAGTTTCTTTATTAGACAAGCCGCTAATAACAAGTAGTTAAGAAATACCTTCATTCCTCCAAAACGAATACCTTTGCAGCCAGAATTTACACGATGAATATTGCAGTTATAGGTACAGGATATGTTGGTCTAGTTTCTGGAACTTGCTTCGCAGAAACAGGGAATAATGTAGTCTGTGTAGATATAGATGAGGCTAAGGTGGCCAATATGAAAGAAGGGATCATTCCCATCTACGAACCCGGTCTTGAAGTGTTATTTGAGCGAAATATCGCTCAAGGTCGTTTGCATTTTACGACCTCATTATTAGAAGGTATAAAAGATGCCTCCATTATCTTTCTTGCTTTACCGACACCTCCTGATGAAGATGGATCAGCCGACTTGAGCTATATACTTAAGGTAGCCGAGGATTTAGGAGATCTAGTGGACGAATACAAGGTAATCGTAGATAAGAGTACGGTCCCTGTAGGTACCGCGGATAAAGTCAGTCAAGTATTAGCCAAAAAGTTAGATACTTCTTTATTCGATGTCGTTTCTAACCCTGAGTTTCTACGAGAAGGGGTCGCCGTACAAGACTTTATGAAACCAGAACGAGTGGTCATTGGAACCTCTTCTGATAGAGCCTGGCAAACCATGCAGGAATTATATGAGCCTTTTGTTAGACAAGGAAATCCGATCATTAGGATGGATGAGCGATCTGCCGAAATGACTAAATACGCGGCTAATTCCTTTTTGGCTACCAAGATTTCTTTCATGAATGAGATCGCTAACCTTTGTGATTTGGTAGGTGCGGATGTGGATATGGTGCGTAAAGGGATTGGTTCTGATTCTCGAATTGGCAAACGATTCTTATTTCCAGGCGTAGGGTATGGGGGTTCGTGCTTCCCTAAAGATGTACAAGCGTTGCATAAAACAGCTACGGAAAATGACTACGACTTCAAGATTCTGGATGCGGTTATGAATATAAATGCCAAGCAAAAAGAAAAAATAGCCGATAAAGCCATACACTATTTTGAAGGCGCTGATTCGAAGAAAATAGCGATTTGGGGATTATCATTTAAGCCCAATACTGATGACATTAGAGAAGCGCCTGCCTTATATACTATAGAAAAATTACTAGCTGCTGGTTTTGAGATTACCGCGTATGACCCAGAGGCTATCGAAAATGTGAAAGGCGTTTTTGGTGACAAAATCCAATATGCGGAAGATGCGTATGCAGCCTTACGATCCGTAGATGCCTTGGCTATAATAACGGAATGGAATGTGTTCCGGACACCGGATTTCAATAAGATGAAAGAACTTATGAACGCGCATATTATATTTGATGGAAGGAACTTATTTGATCCAGATAAAATGGACACCTTAGGTTTCTATTATGATAGTATTGGTCGTAGGACCGTTGTTCAATCCTAATATATGGCAAACCCGAAAGAGATCCTTGCAAATAAGATAAAAGCCAGTAAACTTGGTGGCGGTGAAGCACGTATTGAAAAGCAACACCAAAAAGGTAAGCTTACGGCTCGTGAACGAATCCACTTTTTGATGGACCCAGGCACTTTTGAAGAATTAGATGCCCTGGTTACGCATCGCACAAAGGATTTCGGGATGGCAGATCAGATCATTCCAGGCGATGGTGTGATCACAGGATATGGAAAGATAGACGATCGATTGGTTTTTGTGTTTGCGCAAGATTTCACCGTATTCGGCGGTTCCTTATCGGAGACCCACGCAGAAAAAATCTGTAAGGTCATGGATATGGCCATGCGAGTAAAAGCGCCCATTATCGGTTTAAATGATTCAGGAGGTGCTCGGATTCAGGAGGGTGTTCGATCCCTAGGTGGCTACGCGGATATCTTTTATCGAAATGTCATGGCTTCGGGTGTGATCCCTCAAATTTCAGCTATTATGGGTCCTTGCGCTGGTGGTGCTGTGTATTCTCCTGCTATGACCGACTTTACGATCATGGTTCAGGATACCAGCTATATGTTTGTGACAGGTCCTAATGTGGTAAAAACGGTAACTAACGAAGAGGTTAGCTCAGAAGAACTAGGTGGTGCCAGTACACACTCCACTAAATCAGGCGTAACCCATTTAACCGCGGCTAATGACATAATTTGCCTGCAAAAAGTAAAGCAATTATTGAGCTTCCTTCCTCAAAATAATGAAGAAACCGCGCCGTTTACCCCAGTCGAACTGGATGAGGAGTTTCGATTAGAATTAGACGATATTGTCCCAGAGAATGCTAATCAACCTTACGATATTAGAGATGTCATTTCGGGTATCTGTGATAGCGAAAGTTTCATGGAAATACATCCTGATTACGCAGATAATATTGTGGTGGGTTTTGCGCGATTGGCTGGGAAGAGTATCGGCATTATCGCCAACCAGCCGATGAGTTTAGCAGGGGTGTTGGATGTGGAGAGTTCTAAAAAGGGGGCTCGATTTGTCCGGACCTGCGACTGCTTTAATATACCCATGCTAGTATTAGTCGATGTGCCTGGATTTCTCCCGGGTACTGATCAGGAATGGAATGGCATTATTACCAATGGTGCCAAACTACTCTATGCCTTTAGCGAGGCGACGGTTCCACGTATTTCGGTCATTACCCGTAAGGCCTATGGCGGTGCCTATGATGTGATGAACTCAAAACATATTGGCGCAGATATGAACTATGCATGGCCGAGTGCTGAAATAGCGGTAATGGGAGCTAAAGGAGCGAGCGAGATCATCTTCCGTAAAGAGATCAAAGCCGCTGATGACCCTGCTGCCAAACTACAAGAAAAAGAAGCTGAATACGCCACTAAGTTTGCTAATCCATATAGCGCAGCAGAACGCGGTTTTGTTGATGAAGTGATCCTTCCACATGAGACACGTCGTAAACTCATAAAGGCCTTCGCTATGCTAGAAACCAAGGAAGCAGACATTCCTTTTAAAAAGCACGGTAATATTCCGTTATAAGGGTTTACTTATTGGGGCGATCCACAGCCAGCTGTGACCCGGTGATCCAGGGCTTTGGTCTATCGACGCCTTCGGCCCCTTACTCCCCGTATCGCGAAGTGAATATAGCTTGTTTACCTTATGTATATTAGGGACAATAAATTGCACCCCCTAACCCCCTCTTTTTAGGGGGAAATGCATAAGCAAATTCCCCTGCAATGCGGGGGTTAGGGGGTGCAAACACATCTATGTATTACAACTACAACAGTAAACGTAGACGCTACGCTAACAAGAACCGGAAAAATATGACAAAATCTGAAGCTTGTCTTTGGAAGTATGTGCTTCGAAATCGAAAAATGCTAGGCTACCAATTTAGAAGACAACGTCCCATAGACTGGTATATTGCCGATTTTGCATGTCTACCAATATACCTAATCATTGAAGTAGATGGTTTGAGTCATCAAAACGAAAAAGCAAAATCCTACGACAAACAAAGAGATGAACGTTTAAAAGTTTTAGGATTTACTACCTTACGATTTTCTTCTAAATCAGTGCTATATAATATTGAACAAGTACGCGCGGATATCGAAGAATGGATAAGAAACAATGCTACAGTACCTCCTCCACTACCTCGTAAAAGAGACAGGATAAATCGATCAACAAACCCTAATCCTGGAACTGGATGAATATCAAATTTTGTTATAATAGAAAGTAAACATTATGGGCGGTAACGGACTACATATGATGGGACGCGTTCAGTCCAATAGATCTCTTCAAAAGAGGCGGAGCGATGGCTATCGAATCTTCACAA
>JAHDDO010000052.1 GCA_020629315.1 Saprospiraceae bacterium
ATATCATTCAAAATTGTATTACCCAAAGTAGTACTGGAACAACTTGCGCTGTGGATGCAAATATTGATGCATTTACCGATTTGAGCGATCGAACCCAAATTTGGATATGCGGTGATACTACACCCACCTTAGGAGATGATTGTAATGAAGATTGTACTTGTGTAAGCTTTTGCTTTGAAATAGAAAACACAAGTTTGGATTCGCTTGAAAGTATCGAGTTGGAAGCGAGTCTGTATAGCATTCAATCACCTTACCTTTTGTTTCCATCATTAGCACCAGGAGAGACTCGGAATATTTCGACGGTAGTTTGCGGAGATTTTGAAGTAGGTGATAAAGTAGATATTTCATTAAATGTCGAAGATGAATGTTGTGAGAGTGACTCCTTGTGCATACTCATTCCTGAATGCCCTGTAGACTCTAATCTATGTTGCAAGGATTCAGTAGCTTTTTGCAATTTGGTGGATCTTGGTTTTCAAATCATTAGCAATGATGATTGTTCGATAACCATTGATGCCAGCCAATTTGATAGTTGCCATTGGTTTGCCACCCCTGAACCAGATTGGGGTGATGGTAGTATCACCAATCAAGTAATTACACCTGCCCTCGGAGCAGGCCCATGGACACATATGTATGATAACTCTGGCACCTACAATATTTGTATCACGGTGTATGAAGGAAATAGTGACGATGATTTTTGTTGGGATAAACAAATGTGTACTGAAGTAGTGATAGATTGTCCTTGTGATGTAGATGATGCCTGCGATAATTTGAGTATTGATTTAGCGCCTTCTGATGTAGGCGAATGTTGTTTCCTTGGTACGATTGACAATGATCATTGCGATGACATTTATAAAGGAATTAGCATTCAAGTTACTGCACCTGCCTCCATTGCCCAAGTACAAGCATTGAATGGATGGTTACTGAATCAGCTGAATCCTCAAATGGCAGAATTGATTCCTCCAACTCCATCTATTCCTTTAGGAAGCATGGATGTCTTTAGGATTTGCAATCAAAGTATCGGCACACCTATTCAAGTTTCAATGAGCTGGCTGCAACAAGATTCAACAGGTAATTGTGTGAATGTTTGTCCAAGCCAAGATTCACTGGATTGTCCAGTGAATCAACAAGGATGTGTTGAAATCGTCCAGGATTCACTTGGTTGTTCTACTAATCAATATTGTTTTAGAGCGGTCAATGTGACCAATCCAGAAATTATCTTGAAGTCCTTAGAGTTTATTTGGATTTCCCCATCTTCAGCCACACTTACGCCAAATCCAATTTCTATCAATCCGCTTGGGATGGGTGACACCACTGATTGGCTTTGTATTAATTATGACCCAGCTTTTGACACGACTTGTTTCGTCTTAGTTGGACATGAAGCTGATCTACCTGCCGGTGAACCAATCACTTGGTGCTGTACCGATACCACTAAATATTTTATCGAACCGTGGACCTGTCCTTGTGATTCAGCTGATATAGATTGTGACTTGCTTGATGTCGATATTAATCCCGATCCGATGAGTGGAGATACCTGTTGCTTTTTGGGAACCATTGATAATAATTATTGTGCCGATATTTTCAAGGGGATTAAGATACAGACCACCTTGCCAACGCAAATCAGTTCAGTACAAGCCTTAAATGGATGGATCATTCATTCCATTAATCCCACGGAAGCAGAAGTTTTTCCACCGACCAATTATATTGGCTTAGGTAGCCAGGATATATTTTCGGTTTGTCATGAGGACAGTTTATTGAACACCATGAATATTTCAGTCAACTGGTTGGTTGAGGACTCGTTAGGTAATTGTATTGAATTCTGTCCAGAGGATTTTGAGTTAAGTTGTGAAAGTTTAGAAGATCCAGATTGTTTGGAAGTGGTTGCTGATTCACTTGATTGTGACTTGGATCAATATTGTTTTAGAATTAAAAATAATTCACAACCTGGCTTTACGATGCGGTCGATTGATTTGATTAATATTTCTCCATCGTCAGCTGTATTAAGTCCATTGGTGATTTCTATTCCACCATTACTGCCGGGCGCCACTTCCGATTGGATTTGTGTTGATATGAGCGGATTAGATTTTGGTGACACCTTATGTTATCAGTTAGTGGCGCATCAAGAAGATGTAGCCAATGGTGAGATACCGACACGGTGTTGTGTTGGAAGTACCCAACATTGTTTTTTCATAGATGAAGATTTCTGTCCTATGGATGAATGTTGTTACACCGAAGAAGCATTCTGTGACTTAGTAGATCTTGGGTTCCAGATGTCAGTGGACAGCGGTGTGTTGACAGTATTGACGAATCAATTTGATTCTTGTCATTGGTTTATTACATCAAGCCCTGATTTTGGAGATGGAAGTCCTGTGCTGATCGATACCATTTCAGCGGGTGGTACCGTGATTTGGACCCATACTTATAATACGACGGGTATGTATAATATTTGCATTGATGTGATCGAAATATCTGATGATTCTACTATTTGTTGGGCCAAGCAAATGTGTAAAATGTTGTGGTATGTCCAAGATGATGGGGTCAGTAGTAGTCCATGCGATCCTTCGCAAATCAATATTCCAAATGGCTTCACACCAAATAATGATGACTTCAATGATGCCTTTGTGATATCTGGAAATAATGCTTGTACACCGATTGACTTGACCGTTTACAACCGTTGGGGACAACTGGTTTACGAACAAAAAGAATACGATAATACTTGGGGCGGCATTGGATTAAATGGGAATGAGTTGCCAAATGGAACCTACTACATCATAGTAGATTTTAGCGAAGTAGAAGACCAACGGGATGGCAATCAGCGATATACGGGGTATGTAGATATTAGACGATAAAAATTAAATGGATAAAAATTAAATGGATAAAAATTAAATGGATAAAAATTAAAACGATGCAAATACGATCAATAAATAAATTTCTTAAATGCTTTTTAGCTTCTGCTTTCCTAATGGGTAGCACAGCGAACCTTATGGGACAATGGTCACAAGCAGGGAACACCATTGTTGGTACAGATAGTGATTTTGGCTTTGATGTGGAGCTGAGTGGTGATGGTCAATGTATGATTGTTGGGAGTCCTTTTAGTCTATCTGCTGGTACAGCAGCAGTTTATGAGCGTAGTGATGCGAATGAATGGGAGTTGGTCGGTGACCTTATTCAGGGCGATACTTCCTCGGATCGATTAGGCTATTCTGTTGCGATTAATCAGGATGGTAGTGTTGTTGCAGTGAGCTTGCCTGGTTTAGATAATCCGACTATTGAACTTGGGAAAGTACGGGTATTTACATTAGAAAACGGTCAGTGGATTCAGAGAGGAGAAGATATCAATACAAGTGGTGGTTTTGAATTTGGTTGGGAGATTGACCTAGATAATGAAGGGAATTCCATTGCTATTACTTCCATTGGTGCTTCTGGTGGTGATGTGGTATATGGGTGGAATGGATCCGATTGGGTTCAACGAGGTCAGTTGTTTGTAGAAGAAGGAGATTTTTCTCCTTTCAGTACTTCACTTTCTGGGGACGGAATGCATATTGCCTTTGGTTCACCCAATATGTTTGGGCTAGTTGACGAACCTGGTTCTGTTTATGTCTACACTTGGAATGGCTCCAACTGGGAACAAAAAGGAAATTCGATTGCGGCAGAGCTTACGTACAATGATTTTGGAAATTCGGTTTCAATTGATGACGCAGGTACGCGAGTGGCGATCGGTATACCAGACTATCGAGATGAAAATAATGATGCTAGAGGTGCAGTGAAAATATTCTCGTACGATAATGGAGTATGGCTTCAGTTAGGAAGCGACTTACTTGGAGAAGGGGAGAATGATGAATTTGGAGCTAATGTTAAGTTGAGTACAGATGGGAATATAGTGGTCTCAAGTGCTTTGAAAAACGATAATGACGGAGGTTCCAATGCTGGACATGTGAAAGCTTATATGTGGAATGGATCGAGCTGGGAACAGCGAGGTAATCCAATTATTGGATCTGATTTTAATGATGAATTTGGATATTCTATTGGTCTTAGTGCGAATGGTAATACCATTTTGTCAACTAGCAAAGGGGCAAAAGAAGTCAAGTGTTTTGAATGGAATCAATCCACATTTGCCCATGATCTGAAGCGTAATAAAATACGCTTCGGACCAAATCCCTCCCATGACCTGGTACAGTTTGGAATCCAAGATCAAAGCATCATTCAAAGTTTTAGTTTGAGTGATAGCGAGGGTAAAAAATATCTAATGAATAAAAAGGTAGAGGATACATATTTTCAAGTAGAACTCCCAGAAAATTCAGGAATCTACTTTGTAGAGATTGTATTTGACGACCGTAAAACAGCCACAATCCCAATTATGAAATATTAAGCACTAATCACTAAGTATCAATAATTATAATTTATCAAATTGACCCAAATGAAACGATATATAATCTTTGCAGTCATCGTTTGTGTAGTCACGCCAGCATTTGCACAACAAGATATTATCTTGACTAATTTTAGAAATAACACCTTATTTTTTAATCCTGCATTTGCAGGCAGTAATGGGTATAAACAAGGGTCTTTCTTTGCCAATTATCGAGATCAATGGATGGGCTTTGAGGGCTCGCCTAAGACACAATTAATCGGCGGAGAGTATAATCTAATGGATGATAAAGTAGGGCTTGGTGCTTCATTAAGCCGCGAGAGTATTGGAGTTGACAATCGATATGATCTTGTGGCTAATTACGCTTATCGGCTTAAGATTGATGAAGATCAGCAGCTTGCTATTGGGATTAGAGCGGGCTATCATTTGTTTAACAGCCAGTTGAATGACATAAATTATGCGGATTTGCAAGATCCAATATATGATCAAGGAAATATAAGTTTTAATGTGTTTAGCGTGGGAACAGGTTTAAATTATACGAATAAACAATCATTCATTGGACTCTCAGTCCCAGCGATCGCTGCGGTGAATAGCCAAGGAGCAGCTTATAAAACAAGGCATTTATATGGATATATGGGTACCTCTTTTTATATCAATGATTACAGTAATTTCCGAATTGATCCTGCTTTGTTAATAAAATATGAACCTGCAGCACCGGTCCAATATACGGTCATGTGCAACGTTTGGATCCTCCCAGAGTTTGCTCTTGGAGTCTTATATCGAAGCCAAGATGCTATTGCTTTATCCGCCCAATTATTGTTAAATCAGCGATTCCAGGTTGGACTTTCTTATGATTTTAGTACCTCCGAATTGAGGAAAGAAAATGTAGGCGGTTTAGAAATCATGCTGGCGTATATGATTAATCAAGATGATAATGATCCATTTCGGCGTAAGTAAAATTATTATGAATGTTAATACTGTTTGTTATCCATGTTTAATGAGAAAAATACATAGATATTCCTAAGTAAAAAGACGTATAAATTATTTTCTTGCGGTCGTAATTATGAAATAGGAGTGAAGTCAATTTGTGATAAAAAAAATGTTTTAGTTCAAAACCTTTCTATTTTATCTAGCAGTAGAAAAGCTTATATTACCGATACCTAATTATAGTCTTATGAAAAGTGTCACTCTATCTCTGGGTTTGTGTTTTACTTTCATTCTCCTCACCACCGCATGTATTTCTCCTAAAAAGAGCCTTGAAAACGAAAATTATAAAGGGGCCTTCGATAAAGCCATTTCCAAATTGGAAAAGGGTGAAAAGAAACGTGAAAATGTGGTAGTTCTTAAAAAGGCCTTAGATGGAATTATTGCGGAAGATGTGGCATTGATGGAAAACCGAAGGGCAACAGGCGACTTGGCAAAAATGGAAAAGAACTTCAAGCTTTATAAACGCCTAAACGAATACTTTGATAGGGCAGACCCACATATGGGAAAAGAGCTAGATTCATTACGGAGTTACTTTGCAGAAGACGAGGCTCTATTACGAACAGATTTAGCCAATGCCTATTTTGATAATGGGATGGATGCTTGGGAGTCCTATCAAGAAAGTGAATTAAAAAGTGCTGCACAAGCCGCACACCAGAATCTGGTCAATGCTAAACGCTTTGAGCATCCTTATGCACATTTAGATAGTTTGCTTGACGAAAGTCTGCGTAATGCTATCCTTTATGTAGGGATTAATGCGGAACCTAGATTTGGCTTCGGCAATAGTTGGGATATTGACAGGCAATTTGATAATGCAGAATTCAATTTTTCTAATACCTATAGGAAAGTTATTTATGATCCTAGCAATTGGGATAAACTAGATTGCAGGATGTATGTAGAGATTGACGACCCAAGATCAGATATCAGGGAAGATTCCAGTCAAGAAAGCTTTGACAAAGAAATTATTTCAGCCTCGGATACAACTGTTGTTAGCGGCACTGTGCAGATTATACGTATCAGAAAAACAATGAGACTTGATGCTAGGGTGGAGCTAGAAGGCAATAAAAATTGTGGTGATAGAGATTATCGTTCCTTTAGTGCCAGCCTTACGGACGAGGGAGAAGAATACCGCTTATCTGGTGATCAGAGAGCCATACCTTCAAAGTATAAAAATCAAATGAGCGCCGATTTGGAAGATGATGATGATATGGAGGAAGACCTTCTGGAGGAATTGTATGATGATATTATGCGCTGGTATTTTTGATTATGATAAAGTACCTTCCATATTTAGTATTTTTTCTTTCAGGTAAACTATTTACTCAGGATAAGTTAAATAGTATATCCACTCAGATTGCATATCCATCACTACAAATAATAGAAAATGCGGATAATCACTCTAGCATTAGAGATGAAATTTCTTTTGGTTTGATAATAAACTGCAAGTATAAAAGACAAATATTTGTTTTTGACAACGCTGGAATTGAACTAAATGGAGGACTATCGATATTCAGTTTTCAAACAGACTATCCAAATTTATTTTTTCCAGGGATTTTTGAAGCCGTGAAAGGCATAAATAGATCGCATAGCCTTCAGCTGATTGGAGGTCCAAGTTTATTTTTAAATTTCACTAATATCACCTTGGGGTGTGGAGTAGATTTTAGTAGACAGCTCATAAATTTCCAAAGAACGCAATATGGCAAGGGAGCGCCTTCCAGAGATAAAAAATATGAAGAATTGCCATATAATTACCGACCGTATCTTCAAGTATCTTATAATGGAGTGTCTATGTGGAATAGGCATTTTTCACTTGAAATAATCGCAGGAATATTGCCTTCAAATGGCACTAAACTATTTATAACAGAATCTTTTTACAAGGGAATATTCGTAGGCCCTTCGATTTCACATCGCTTCTAAATTTTAGCGAATCAATAGCATGCGTTATATCAACAAGTAATTAATGTAAAGTCAAATGCTTTATGTTACTATATAAAAGCTGTATATCTATTGTTATCCACCAACTAGTTTGTTGAAAACATGTAATCCTTGTGATAAGGATATGTAAGGCTTGGTCGCATAGGCATGCGACCGGAACGAATAGTGGAGCCTGTAATAGCCTGGTCCCGATATCTATCGGGAATCACCATAAAAAAATTAGGCTTTACAAGCGTCTTCATTGGTGCAAATACTAAATCCTAATTCTTCAAATTGATCAAAAAGGCCGACTACATTAATGATATCTCCTTTGTTAATTTTTTTCAGAATGGAACCTGCAATAGTGGATCGGTATCCACTTCGACAATGCATGTGAGTAACCGTATTTGGGTCGAAACCATCTTTCCAATTGCATATGAAATCTAAGGGTAAATTTCGAGCGCCCGTTAAATGGCCATTCGCAAATTCACCAGGTTTTCTAAGATCTAATATTGATACATCCGTAAGGGAGGCGTGTTCTTTTTGAAACGTTTCTATACTGATAGATTGTAGGCTGTCTATATCTTCACCTGCGGATTGCCAGGCCTCAAAGCCACCATCTAAATAACCGATGGTATTGTCATAACCGACTCTAGCTAATCTACGTACGGCTTCTTCTTCACGCCCTTCTGGACATACCAAAACTATTTTTTGGTGTAAATCCACGATCAGTGCCCCGACCCATGGCGCAAAGGAACCGTCCAACCCAATGAACCATGACCCCGGCACAAAGCCCTCGCTAAATATAGCTTTGTCCCGTACATCTAGGACCAAGACATCGTCCTTAGCCGATAATTCCTTAAAACGCGCCACACTCATCGCCTGTAATCCCGACTCGATAACCGCATCGATGGGCTCGTAACCCTTCTTATTCAAAGCCGCATTTTTTGCAAAATATTGAGGCGGAGCCATCAAACCATTCGTAAGTTCTTCGATAAATGCTTCTTTACTCATATTGGTATCCAAAGCATAGTTTGTCTTCTTCTGATTACCTAAGGTATCGAAGGTCTCACTACTCATGTTTTTACCACAAGCACTGCCTGCACCATGGGCAGGATATATCATCACATGATCTGGTAAAGGCATGATTTTATTACGCAAACTATCATATAACCAACCGGCTAGGTCTTCCTTAGTCAGATTTGTAGCTTTCTGAGCTAAATCGGGTCGCCCAACATCACCTATAAATAAAGTGTCACCCGTAAATAAACTATGTGGATTGCCTTCTGCATCTTTCAGCAAAAAACAACTGCTTTCAGGAGTGTGCCCTGGTGTATGTAATACGGTTATACTTAAATCACCCACTTGAAAAACCTGCCCATCTTCTGCATTTATGATATCAAACTGGGTTTCTGCACCGGGACCGTATACGATTTGTGCACCCGTTTTCTTCGCTAGGTCTACGTGTCCTGAGACAAAATCAGCATGGAAATGCGTTTCAAAGATGTATTTTATTTTTACCCCACGTTCCTTGGCTCTATCTAGATAGGGAAACGTTTCGCGTAATGGGTCAATAACAATAGCTTCGCCATTAGACTCAATAAAATAAGATCCTTGAGCTAAACAATTAGTATAAATCTGTTCTACGTTCCGTGAGGTCATATCTCTGATTTTCAAGCAGCCACAAAACTAGGAAATATGCGCTAAATGATTAATAATCAAGCAAAACTTAAACGTTTTCAGCCGGAAAACTTCCGTATTTATGCGGGTCAAATTTTAGATTTAGTACTAAAATCCGTTTCTTCACGGACTATTTTTACCTAAAGAAAACCAACTCAACCAAAACGATTGCGCATGTATTTGAGCGGAAGCATCAGTTTTTTGGAGATTTTAGAAAAACCATGGCACTGGACTTTGTCCGGTGTAATGATCGCCTTAATCCTGTTTCTGCTGACCTATTTAGGCCGTAGCTTTGGTGTGTCTGCCTCTTTTAGAACCATATGTAATGCTTTTGGTTTAGGCAAAAAGTATGAATATTTCGATTTTGATATTCGTAATGACTTTTGGCAGATTGCTTTTCTGATTGGTGTCCTCTTAGGCGGCTATATTTCAGCTGTACTACTGTACAACCCAGAACCGGTTCGAATTTCCGCAGCAACTATAGCGCATTTACAACAGGATTTTGGATGGACCTACCCACAAGGTGATGGATATTTGCCTAGCGATATCCTAAATATTTATAGTTGGAAAGCCATTGGGATTGCGATTCTAGGAGGCTTCTTTGTTGGTTTTGGTTCAAGGTATGGAAATGGGTGTACCTCTGGTCATGCGATCACAGGGTTATCGCATATGCGCTTACCGTCCTTAATAACAGTAATTGGATTTTTCATTGGAGGCTTGATCATGACTTGGTTGATTATGCCGTATATATTTGGAATATAAGATCATGAAAGTAAAAAGACTCATATCGTTTTTCCTTACTGGGATCTTATTTGGGATCATCATGAGTAAGTCAGAAGCCATTTCTTGGTTCAGAATCCATGAGATGTTTCGCTTCGAAAGCTTCCATATGTATGGTATCATCGGAGTGGCAGTAATTGTAGGTATTATTACACTTCGCGTATGGAAACTAATGGGTTTTCGTACAAAAGATGGAGATGAAGTCCGAAATTATGTGATGCCACTAAACCCTAAAAGGCATATCCTTGCCGGAACTATTTTTGGCTTAGGTTGGGCCTTAATTGGCGCTTGTCCTGGACCTATTTATGTATTATTAGGTCATGGCTTTTTAATATTCATTCCAGTATTGCTAGGGGCTATAGCGGGTACTTGGTTTTATGCCATGATAAAGAAGCATCTGCCCCATTAAGCATTAAAACTGGCAAATAAGTAACATATTTTAGAACAATAAAACCATATAGATTATGCTAACACCTTGGTATCATGCCCGCAATAACTCAGACATTATTTATTATGCCTTGATTGAAAATAGAGACAACCAATATGTACATCGCTTGTACCTTAATGAAGCCTTAGTAGACGAACAGCAAGGTATGATGGGTGAATATATTTTGAGCCATGATAATATTCAGTTAGTAGCCAATGTGAAGCTTAGAAAGACAAACTATTCACTTACCGTTGATGGTCAAGAGCTAGAACTTATAAAGACAAATAAGAAAAAGCTAAAAGAAATACTGGAAGGTAAACGCATCTACAATGAAGTCAATCCATCGAAAGCAGATATAGAAGCGGCTCGATTTCGTTTGTCAGAATTAATTGTACCTGTTGTACTCCTTGTTGTAGCATTGGTAGTAGGCTACTTTACCCATACCTATAACAGCTGGATACGATGGATGCCGGCGCTACCTGCCGCTATATCAGGCTTTTATCTACATACCGTGTTAGTACATCATGTACCTTTTTTTAAAGATTTACGCAAATTGGCCTTAGGAATGGCTATGATCATGGTGTTCTTGGCTGAAGGTATTTTTAAATTGCTCTTCAATGCATCTATATACAATATGTAATAGAAATTTCAATTCAGCATCGTTGTAATGCAGCGAATTATGTAATATTCGTAATTACATAATAAAGCATATATTTTGAAAAGATTTTACACGACACTTTCCTTTATCCTTCTATCCTCATTTTCTTTTGCTCAATGGCAGGAGATGGGTAGTATTCCCTTTTTTGATGATCACTCTAATGGCTATGCTGTAAATGGTAAAGCCTACGTACTCCAAGGTACACCTGTGGTTACTGAAAATGGTACGCGCCAAAATAGACTATGGGAGTACGATCCGATTATGGATGAATGGGCCATCTTAGGCTATGCGCCAGGACCGGGGCGAAGTATATCTATAGGTGAAGAAATGGATGGCAAGTATTACTTTGGCTTTGGCTATTCTGAGGATGCAGCACTCTCTGATGTTTGGGTGTTTGATCCTGTGGATACGAGTTTTACCGAGTTAACACCCTGCCCATGCATAGGTCGTTCCCATCCTGCATTTGTAGCTCATTTGGGAAAGATATACATGGGTTCAGGTTCAGGACCTGATGGTGATTTAAATGATTGGTGGGTGTATGATATTGAAAATGATACTTGGGCACAAAAAGAAAATATACCCGGCGCAATCCGACACCATCCCTTCCAATTCGGTTTAGATAATGGCATTTTTGTAGGAGGTGGACATGAGGATAATTGGGCTCGATTTGATATAATCACAGAAGAATGGACAGCCATAAGCGATACGCCAAAAGGGCGGGTTGCAGGCACACAATTTAGTTATGGTGACCACGGTTTCGTGTTAAGTGGTAATGATAGACAACACGATGCTATACCGGAGAATGAATTCTTCATGATGTATGATCAAGAACAGGATATTTGGCTTGAATTGCCCGCACATCCAGGTAATGATCGTTGGGCTTGTTCCAATTTCATTTTAGATGACGAACTCTATCTTTTTGGCGGTATACAGCGAGGAGTGAACGACTCATTAATGTGGAAGTTTGACTTGAATGAATTGGATTGCTTGCCACCACAAGGCTTAGCAGATTTCCAAACGACAGATGTTTCTTCGCAGTTGTTTTGGGTATCTCAAAATACTAGTGTCTCAGATACATTATATTGGCGCGAACTAGGCACAGAGGAGTGGAATGCAGTGCCAGATGCTCAAGCTATCTATCAACTCAATGGATTAAGTGCTTGTACTGAATATGAATTTTATGTAGTCAGTGCTTGTGAAGAGAAAACATCACTACTTTCAGAAGTGCACGTTTTTGAATCGGATGGTTGTTGTACAAATCCAGCCCTGGAGATTGTCGAACTGACAGAAACAAGTTGTACTATAAACTGGGAATCTATCTTAGCGGCGGATTCGTACCAACTGAGATACAAAGCCTTGGATGCAGAGGATTGGATTATGGATGAAAGTGTGGATGAAACATTCACTTTGCCAAACTTGGAGTCATGCACTCAATATGAATTTCAGATTCAGAGTCAATGCTCGATAGCCGATATTGAATACAGCGAGTCATTTATTATAACAACTAAAGGTTGCGGCCCTTGCTTGGACATTGAATATTGCCCAGCACCTGATGTGTATCAGGCACAGTTTGCTTTTATAGATTATGTTCGAATAGATAATTATGAAAATGCTTCTGGCTCTGATGGCGGATATGGAAATTTTGGGTCTATAGATGCCCCTGAAGTGCAGATCGGAGGGACCATGACATTGGAAATAAGACCTGGCTATACAGACTTTGATTCATGGGTCATTATCGGCGTTTGGATTGATTTTAATGGGGATGGTGATTTTGTGGATAGTGAATTAGTTTTTGACGATACCTTTGTAGAATCTCAGGTGCAAACAGTAATCAATATCCCGGAAACAACCAATGCAGGCATCGGACGTATGCGAATCATAGCCGATTGGTTATCACTAGGAAACGCTTGTGAACAACCAGAATCTTCAGATGGTGAGGTGGAGGATTATTGTATACACTTTGTACCTATTTCGTCGACGGGTAGTCCAGTAGAAGACGCGAAAATACGTGTGTTCCCGAACCCAGTGGACGATCAATTACAAATTCAATGGCATCGTGATGTGCCCGTGCATGAGATTATAATCTATAATGCCATTGGACAGCGGACTACCCAAATACCAACGCAAGGTATGGATGAAATACGAGTAACTTCTAAAACGCTACCAAATGAATCTGGTGTTTATTGGCTCGAGTTTATAGATGCTCAAAACAATAGATTAGCAAGTCGGAAATTTGTGCGTTCCTAGGGTAGGGCATGCCATGAATCTTTTCGTAGGAAGGAAGGGTCTACCTAATAAAGGGTAGAGAACATTTGTAAAGTTATTTTTATGTCCTCATAAGACCTTCTTTCATCTATTTTTCATGACCATTTCAGACTTAATTGTCATTTTTATGTCATGAAACAAGCATTGAAAGAACTACTACCTCTGATTTTACTTTTCTCTAGTTTCTCTCTTTTTTCACAAGATGCCTCTATTAAAGGGCAATTGACGGAAGAAGATGGGACCGCTATTATTTATGCAAATGTCTTGTTGCACGCAGCAACAGATTCGAGTTTGGTTAAAACAGCCATCAGCGATGATGCGGGCATTTTCTCGATAGAGGCCATTCCGGCGGGTGATTACTTTTTACAAGTGAGTTATGTGGGTTTGTCGGACCTTGTCCAAACGGGGATTTCGCTTAGCGAAGGTGAGTTTCTTGATTTGGAAGCACTCGTTATGAGCCCTAATTCGGTCCAATTAGAAGAAGCCACTATTACTGCCAAACGCTCAATTTTAGAAGTGAAGCCTGATCGAACGGTCTTTAATGTAGAAGGGACTATTAATAGTACAGGTTCGGATGGCATCAATTTATTGCGTAAGGCGCCGGGTGTTATCATCGATAATAACAACAATATCCAGGTATTAGGAAGGTCAGGCGTCCTGATTTATATCGACGGAAAACGCTTGCCTCTAAGTGGGGACGAGCTAAGTAATTACTTACAAAACCTACAAGCTGATCAAATTGATCGAATTGATATTATTACCAATCCTGGAGCAAAATATGAGGCGGAAGGGAATGCAGGGATAATTGATATCATCATGAAGCGGGATAAAAGCCATGGCTTTAATGGATCCGCAAATGCTTCGTATAGCATAGGTAGGTTGCCAATGTCCAATGCCGGTATTACAGGAAATTATCGAAATAAGAATATGAATGTGTTTGGTAGTTTGAATGGAGGTGTGGGTCAACGTTTCAATGAAATGGACTTCATAAATGAGTTGAATGGCATCTATCAAGATGAGGATGTACGCACACAAACAGATTTCCAAAATGGTAATTTTCGAGGCGGTGTCGACTTTTTCTTAGGTGATCATCATACAGTCGGCGTATTAGTTTCGGCAGGGAGTAACACCTCTTCGGAAAGCAACTTTGATCGATTAGAGTTGTCACCCTTGTCAAATAGGGAAGCTATAGATAGCATCTTAGTGGCAAATACCATTACTGATGCAGAACGAACATCTCAGAGCTATAACCTAAACTATGCATTTAAGCCCGGCAATGGAAGGAGCTTGAACATAGACCTTGATTATGGTCGCTATGTAAATAATACCATTCAAGATCAGAGCAATGAATATTTTAATGCCAGCGAATCAGATGTTTTAACGCGAGTGGATAATGATTTTGATACGCCGTCAGATATCCAAATCTCTTCAGCCAAAATAGATTATGAACAAGAAGTGTTAGGCGGTGTTTTTGGCATCGGAAGTAAGATCACTAATGTTTTTTCTGATAACACCTTTTTATTTTATCAGGATGATTCAACGGGTACGTCTATTTTGAATACCCGAAATTCTAATGATTTTGAGTATAACGAACGAGTAACAGCCGGCTATGTTAATTACGCGAGACCGATAAACCAGAAGTTGAATATGAATGCTGGTTTGCGGATGGAGTATAGCGATATTTTAGGGGAGTTGATGCCTTTTGAAGAAGATCTGCAAGAGGATCCTGTTGATTTAGAGTATGTCAGTTGGTTCCCTAATGTCGGGTTTACCTACGCGTTGTCTCCTATGCAAACACTATCCTTGAGTTATGGTAGACGGATCAATAGACCCGACTATAATGTATTGAATCCATTTAATTATCAGTTGAGCCAGTTATCATATAGTAAAGGAAATCCATTCTTACGGCCGGAGATAGTAAATAATATTGAGCTAGGATATACCTTATTTTATCGGTTCAATTTTAAGTTAGGATATAGTCGAACATTGGATCAGATTACCCGTTTGATTGCGCCTGATGATGTAGATCCGAGAGCTGGATTTATTACTTGGGAAAACTTGGCTACACAGACGATTTATAGTTTTAATGCAAGTCTTCCTTTTCAAATCAAGCCTTGGTGGAGTAGTTATTTCAATGTGAATATGTTTCATCAAAATAATCAATCTGATTATGGAGATGGTGCCGTAGTTGATGTGCAAGCCTTTAGTTATTCCTTCTATCAGCAACAGAGTTTCACTTTGGGCAATGAATGGACGGCGGAAGTTTCTGGTTGGTACTCAGGACCGGGTATCTGGGGAGGCGTATTTTTATATGATCCTAGCTTTAGTTTAGATCTAGGCTTACAGAAGAAATTTTTCCAGAAAAAATTGAATGTCAAATTGAGCGTGAGTGATATTTTTTATCAGTCATTTTGGAGTGGCTTTTCGGAGTTTGACGGCCTATATTCCGAAGGATCTGGCCGGTGGGATTCTCGACGCTTTGCGGTTAATCTAAGTTATAATTTTGGAAACCAGCAAGTAAAATCTAGAAGTCGGAAAACAGGAATCGAAGCGGAGTCAGGAAGAGTAGGTGGGTAACTATTAGATCTTTACATCGAGATCAAATCGAATTCGTTGTCCTGTTTCTAGACGGGTACCATACGGGATTAATTGTTCGACTAGATAGTATTTACACACTAGCTTTGCCTTATTGGACAACGCATATGCAGCTACTAATTCCATGCCTTGGTAATTGCTTAATCGGCCATCCGGAGAATTAAAAGCGCTATAATCCCATCGGGCCCAATCGTTTTGTGCCATATAGTCTAAGATGGCATATTGCTCCAGATAAGCATAGCTAGCTTTAAAGAACCAGTTGTTTTTTTCGGCCACATTTCCAAAAGCCAGACCTATGGTATATCCAGTGCCTTGGTCTTGAAACTGAGGGTCTATGTCCGCTTGATCACTATAATTCTCTAGATTTTGATAGATGTCAAAATCTACATATAGGCCCTTAGCTTTGGAAAGGGTAAGTTTTCCGCCCAAATGTGCAATGCTATAATCCAATAAAAATGTATGCGACCCATCTGGGATATTGGGGATGTTTCGTAACAAGTATACAGAAGGAAAAAGACTCAATATCTCTTTTGAATGAACGAATACAGATTGAAAGCCTTGAAAGTAGGCATCCTCTATAAAGGACCCATCATTCGAAGCCAAAATGAAATGCCCTGCCGTCAGTTTTATCTGCCCAATGAGCCCCTTTTGAAAAGCTATATTTTTTTGAATGCTAAGGCCTTCAGGAAATACATTATCACTCCAGAAACTCTCATTATTTTTCGTAAAGGGGTAGGTATTTTTCCCTAGCCAAAAGAGCCCTCCATTTTTTTCATATTGAAAGAAGACTTTTTCAAAACCGATAGGTAGGGTACCAAATTCCTTTAATCCTTTACCAATAGTCAGCTGCGGGTCTTGCTGCTTGTTTGGATCACCAGTGCGAATTCTCATCCCAAACGAGTACTCATCTTTATCGTACATTGCTCCAAATCGTAATCTATAACGCAATCGAGTGCGATCGTCTCTCATACCACCCGAAGCGTTGGTAGAATTCCAATCTTGTTCTATTCTAAATCGATAATCAAAGGCTAATTCAACATTGGAAAACAGTGAATCTACTTGAGCATCCAGCAACATTGCCAAGCAAGAAAAGATCGTTAGGAATACATATTTCATTTTCGAAAACGTCTATCTATAAAGAGCGCAAATTTACTATTCCTTCGTATTCTACGAAATTTAGTGGGCCAGTAATGAGCGCACAAATGCATCCAATCTTTCATGATTTTGGATATGGTCCAATGCTGTTTTGTAAATATCAGGCACTTGCTTATTACCAAAGATCCAGTATTGACCCACGGGTGAATCTATGCTAAGATCTATGTCAGCAAACTTCGATTCATTTGCCTTGTGAAGCATTATTTGATTCGCTTGTGCGCTAACACTAACCGGTGATTTGAAATAGCTGGCTTCTCGATCTGGAGGTGTAGCTATATAATGTCCAATAATTGGGTATTCACTTCCTACGAAAGGCGCAATAGGGTAATTGTCCGCTACGCCTCCGTCGGTAAATAATCGACCGTTAATCTCTACAGGCGCTAAAACTACTGGAAAAGCACAAGAAGCAATAAGCGGGTAAATAAGCTTGCCAGATGTAAATCTAAATGCTTTTCCTGACAGGAGGTCGGTGGCAGTGATAGTAATAGGTATCTGCAAACCTTCAAAACTATCCGGTAAATACTTTTGAAAAAGAGATTCGAATTTTTTAGAGTCCAAGAAGCCGCCCTTTAAGGGGTTAAGGTATGACAACCTGAAAAGGGATGTGTTTTCGAAAAAGCTATAAATTTCTTTGGTAGGCTTTCCAGCAGCATATAATGCGGCTACTATGGCACCCGAACTGACACCAGAAATAGCATTGATTTGAATATTCCTTTCTTCTAGATATTCAAGCAAAGGGAGATGACCAACACCCCTGATGCCTCCACCACCAAGTACCAGATTTATTTTTTTATTCAA
>JAHDDO010000020.1 GCA_020629315.1 Saprospiraceae bacterium
GATCTCCGATCTAGCTTGGCTAGCATCGGGAACCCAAGATCTCCGATCTAGCTTGGCTAGCATCGGGACTAAAACCGATTACCAGCGCTGATGCACATTTATTCTTTCATATAATGAGTATGTAGTAATTTGTCAATGGCCGTAACTACAGTTTCAACATTAGCCTTATTAAAACAAAGAGGTGGTTTTGATTTTAGAATATTATCATAACGACCATCCGTACTAATTAATATATGTTGATCTCTAAGCTGATTTTTGACAAACCTTGCTAAAGCAGGATCGGGTGTTTTGCTATGATCTTTTACGATTTCAACTCCGATAAAGAGACCCATGCCACGAACATCCCCAATACAAGGATACCTAACTTGGAGCTCCCTGAGTCGCTTTTGATAATAATCGCCAACTTCTTTAGCATGCGTTTGTAAGTGTTCTTCTTTTATGACATCTAAAACGGTTTTAGCAATAGTGCAAGACACTGGATTACCGCCAAAGGAACTGAAGAACTCGACCCCTTTTTCAAAAGAATCCGCCACTTCGTCGGTACAAACAACGGCGCCCATGGGGTGACCATTCGCAATAGGCTTTCCTAGGATTACAATGTCAGGTACTACTCCCTGTGCTTCAAAGCCCCAGAAATAATCGCCTAACCTTCCAAAGCCTGTTTGGACTTCATCACTGATGCAAACGCCACCTTGTTTTCTAATAGCCGGATAAACTTCTTGTAAATAGCCTGGCGGTAAAGGTACCTGCCCCGCACAACCCAAGATAGGTTCCGCTATAAAAGCACCAATTGGCATATTCGAGTTTTCAATCAGAGCGACGGCATCTTTACCATATCTGCTACCTGCATTAGGGGTTTCTTTGCCGTATCTTCCTTTATATAGATCAGGAACCTCAGTCTTCAAAATATGGTTTTTTTTGCCCGTGCCTTTTGGATTGTCAAACTTGTAGTCGCTTATATCAATGGCTATTTGGGTATTGCCATGATAGCCTAGTTCCATCACCATCACACTACTACGTCCTGTATGCATCTGGGCTAAACGCATAGCTAAATCACTTGCAGCACTTCCTGAATTAACTAGAAAAACTTTAGTTAAGCTAGGCGGAAAAGTCTTTTGTAAATCTGTTACATAACCAGCAAGTTGCGTATATAAATATCGAGTGTTAGTGTTGAGTATGGCCATTTGTTGTTGACCTGCGGCAACTACTTTTGGGTGGCTATGACCCACATGGGGTATATTATTATATGCATCCAGAAAGGTGTTCCCATCTACGTCGTACATATATTGGAAAGCGGCACTTGCCATATGTATCGGTTCGTTATAACTGGTAGAATAAATGCGACTAATATGCTTGTTGCGTTCGTCAATTGTTGCGAGTAATTCCGGTGCTTTTTTCTCAGCAAATCCAGCCGCTTTTCTAAAGGCATTTTCAGCTTTTATTGGACTAATAGATAACCATTTGTGAAGCATTTGCCAAGCTGGTTTTTCACTGACGGAGGTATACGTATTATTGGGATCCAGGGTTTTTGCATGTGCTGAATTACAAACACTGATACAAAGTCGAGCAGCCATTAAGTAGTATAAGACCTCTAATTCCTTTTCCTCTAATGGTAAGACCTCATGGTATCCTTGAATAATATATTGGGACCACTGTAATGGATCCTCTTTGTCGTAGCAAGCATAGATCAAGGCTACTGCAAGTTCATTGATCAAATACGAGTAGCATACGTCACCAAAATCAATAAGACCACTCACTTTCCCATTTTGGGTCAGCACATTCCACTCATTAGCGTCATTATGGATGATTTGTTTTCGGAGTGAATACCGTAAGGGTTGCACGTGCTGTTTATATTGAAGAAAGAAGTATCGAACGATATTACGGTTATGTGGGTCATCAATATCTTCAATATAAGGGTCATTCAAGGGTAAATGTTGAAGGTCCCATTGGAACGTTCTGGCTTCATAAATGGAATCTTGAAAGGATTTTAGTTTTATATCTAACTGAGCTAGAAAATGACCTAAAGAAGAAAATAGCAACTCATCATGTGAAACATCGCCTAAAAATTGCCCCTGTAAGTAGGAGAGTATCCTATACATTTGATGGTTTCCTTCCGATGCTTGTTTTTGCAAGTAGGTCCCTCTTTGGAGGGTGATCGGCATCGGAAAATCAGCCGACGGGGGCTCTTGTAAATGTTTCAATAATCTATTTTCAGCCCCTAACAATGCTTCCAGTTCTTCTGAGTGTTGGTATGTTTTTAGGACATAGGTTTCATCCTGAAGGTCCAATTTGTAATTGACATTTTCATAGCCATTTAGTTTTTTACATTGAACATCTTCATGCAAAAATTCAGCATTAATAATTGAGTTTATTGAGTTTTGCATACCTATCAATTATCCTAAGAGATTTGATTTTCTCTTAATATCACGCAAGCTATTAATCAAGTGTTCGATGTTTTTTTCATTATTATATGGCATGTATGAAACACGTAAATAAAATTGATCACGGTTCACCATCACAGGAATTTCAATCCCATATTCCTTATATAAAACATCTTTTAAGCGTTCTGGATCCTTGGTTTTTATCGGGAAACTTACGATTTGTCCAATAAACTCATCCGTCAATGGACTTAAAGGATAAGACTCGAGTGTATCGCAAATCTCTTTATGGCTGTCTTTAGCTAATTGACGACATGCCCTACAAGCTTCTTCCCAATGATAATCCGTTCTAAATTGGATGGCCTCTGGAGTGCATAGATATGCTGAAAAATCACGCGTACCATTGAAAGTAAAATAATCTTGAAAATCAGAACCAGAAGGTTTTGCTGATTTATAACCCCATGAAATAACTAATGGGTCTATTATCTTTTGCATTGCTGGGCTAGCATATAAGTAAGATGAGCCTTTAGGTGATAATAACCATTTGTGGCAAGTACCCGTATAAACATCAGCTTGCATTTCGCGGATTGAAAATGGAATATGTCCGGTTACATGGGCACCATCAATTATAGTCGTTAAGCCTAAAGAACGAGCCTTTTCGCAAATTTCTTTAACGGGATAAATTAGAGCGGTCGTACTCGTGATTTCAGATAGAAAGACGTATTTAGTTTTTGGCGTGAGACCTGCCCAAAATTGCTCCAAGACAATTTCTTTTGATACCATAGGCAAGCTAATGGGCTGCCTTTTCATGACCGCTCCAGACCGTTCACAGTAGTAATCCCAAACCTTATCTATGGCACCATACTCCTGGTCTGTAGATAAGATTTCATCACCTGCTGACAAGGGAAGTGAACGAATCACAATATTCATGGCGGTTGTTGGATTCGGAACGTACACAATATCCATGGGATCACATTGGATAAAATCAGATAGCACTTGTCTAGATCGCTTCAATTCGTCCATCCCTTGATAAAGGATAAACTGAATCGGTTCTTTCTCCAATTCTCGTTGCCAGTTTTGATATGCGTCAAACACAGGGCTTGGGCAAGAACCAAACGAACCATGGTTGAGAAAATTAATATCAAAATTTAATGGAAAAACATCTCGTATTTCTTTCAAAGATTTTTTCATGCTTAGGTCTTAAATAATGTAATAGTATAGCTGAAGAGGGTAGTATCACCAACGAGTCCATGTCCGGGCACCACGATGGAACAATTAGGATAAGTGTTTGCTACTTTTGAAACAGTGTTGGACCACTCCTCTGGACGTGCATCACTCAGATTTCCCTTTGACGCACCTTTCGCTTTAATCAGACAACCCCCAAAAAGCACATTATCCGTTTTATGATAACCGACAATGTTATCCTCAGTGTGACCAGCCCCTAAATAGCGCACATCAATCGTATCTTTGCCAAACACCCATTGGCGATGATCACCAAAGCAAATGCTGGGTATTTTATCTTGCTCATTCTTGAGTAAGGTACACGTTCGTTGGTTTGCATAACTACGAATGCCCGCTTCATCAAATACCGATTTACCTCCAAGACAATCTTCGTGGAAATGAGTAAATAGTACACCCGCTATGGGCAAATTTATATTAGACTTTACCCATTGCAATAAAGCACTTGTCGCAGCTGGATTGGCTGGAGTATCAAAAATGAGAACGCTGTCCTCCGCTGTGACTAGCATCCCATTGCAAGCGACCCAACCATAACTCTTAGTTTCTAGATAGGATATATGCTGATAACAATGCTCACTCAAAGGAATCACCTCTAATGATTCAGCTCGCTCGTGATTAGAGCCCGTACAGGCACTGAGTGCGAAGATGAACCCTATGTAATAATACCAAGAGCTTAGCATAATGATTGGGTCTTTATTGTATGTGCATAAGCCTTTTTGCAGATGTCAATCAAAATGCTTCGATCAATGTCCTCTAGTTTATTAATATACAGGCATACTTTACCAGTTTTGAACTTGCCTAAGGATGCAAGGAGTTTCTCTTGGCCTTCGAAGTTGTTCAATACGTAGAACACAAGATTTGCTTTTCTTGGGGCAAAGCTAAGCGCTGGCATATCACCTTCTCTACCACTTTCATATATATAGTGTACCCGTCCATATCCAATGATTGTGGGTCCCCACATTCGTGGTTCTTCTTTTGTGATCGCTCCCATTTGTTCCATTACCCACTGACTATCTTGTATTCGTCTCTCATTGGCTAAATCGAGAACATGTTGATGTACCGATTTTGAGCTTTCCCTTGTTTTGTTTTTACTCATAGTTATGTATCTATCATATCAGACTGCCATACTAATAAATTGTCTTCAAAAATTTGCTAATTGGAGAAAGGAATTCATGTTTTCTTTTTGAATTTCTGAGACAATACAGTGTATAGCTAAGTATAGCGTACCGGTTCAAAATCTAAAAACGGAACGGTATGCGAATTTGCCCAGTATGCAATCACAGAGTCTTAGGAAGGCGGGATAAAATATTTTGTCAAAGTAAGTGTCGATATATTCATTATCTACAGCGGCATGAGACAGATTTAGAATTGTATAGGAACACAGATAGTCGATTGAAGACGAGCCATCAAATATTACGGAGGACATTGAATAATAGAGACAATGCAAGCTTAGTTATATCCCAATTGGATATTGAAAAATTATTGACATTGACCCATTATAGCGCGTCTTTGAAGCCTAACCAATATCTGATTTATGATATTATAATAGAGCTTCAGCGGGATGCAAACAAAATCAGATTATTGAAACTTAGCGATCCAATGGCGTGAAATCAACGGCCAACTGAGTCCACTTTTCGATTGCATTTGCAAAGCGTTGACGCTGTTCCTGATTCATATTTTTTATTCTAGCCTTGCCATGGTCAGTCTTGGCGAGATCAATACTCAGCGCATCGACTTTTTTGGAAACCTGCACCTTTGTAGCAGACCAAGTATCCCAATCGCCATTGATATAGATAAATCGATTGCCTTCTTTATCAAGCCATTTCATCACTTTCTTATTCAGAGAATTGTCATAGTTGTAGCTTACAGATTTTGGAGGAAAGCTTGCATTTGGGTTTCCATCTAATACATCTAGATACTTTTTAAATCGTTTAGTTTCGAAGCCATAATATCCCATTTCTAATGATGCTTGATGATAATGAGGGGCAAACAGTTTCATGGATTGATCACCGTAGAATTCTAGACCAATAATGCTAATAAATGACTCAAGGTAATCATCAAGTTCATTGCCATGAGGTAAGTCTTCACACGAATGTCCCCACTGCCAAAATGAAAACGGATACTCAAGTACAGCATACTCAAAAGCCTTCTCTAACGAATTGTCCAAATAATCAAAGGTCAAACCTTGCCCTTTAGCAAACCATTTTAAGCGATCTATGGCATCTTCTTTATTTTTTAGCAGAAATAATTGCACGTCTGCTATTTGAGCACGGCACTCTTTGGTGCCCACTGTATCCAGAAATTTGTAGATACGTTTATCTTCGATACTCTCATTAAGAGGAGCTACATATGGAATAGAAACATCCACGTCATCCGGATAAAAGTATCTGTAAAAAATAGTGGTTTGACCTCCTTTAGATATTCCAGTACTTATCCATTGACCTGGATAAATGGTTTTGAAGAGTTGGTTTATTCTGTGTAGGTCAGCGGTAGCTTGTTTTAAATTTAAGTATCTCCAATCCAAAGAATCAGGAATGGATTCCCCAAAGTACCTATGTTCAATATTCAGGTAGTTAGCATCTAAAATTTGTTGTACTTCATTAGCTCTAGGTCGAACAAAATAGCCTTGAGTATTCATAACGGTCGGTCGGTCAAACCCTTGATGTGTAAACAATACCTTTTGATAAAAGTATCCAGCATCTGCATTCCAGTGATCTAATGGCTGTTTGATATATAAGGTGTAGTTGGTGCTTGTCCCTTCTGTTTTCTCAAAACGAACTCCCTCAAGATCAAATAAGGCTTGATCGATGTTTTGACTAAATAATGGAACACTAATACAAATGACTACAAGTAAATTAATGACTTTTTTCATGGATGTAATGATATAGTTTGAAGGCGTCAAATTGATAAAGTTTTGGATTTTCTGAACGTAAGTTAGCTTCGTATTTTGACATATTTTTCGCCAGATATTGTTGCGTTCGATGTAAAATTCCATATCGGTCTAAACGGCTATGTAACTCCTGTAATCGGGTATCTTTCAGTAAGCCCCTAGATTCAAACCGAACTAAATTTTGAATACTTTCAACGGTCTTTTTAAGAAAAACATCATTTTTTTCGATACCTAAATGACGAACCGGATTATCAAGGGCCAGAATGTTATATCCTTCACTCAGTAAATGTTGGGCCATAACTAGATCTTCGTATCCATAGCCAAGTAATTGTTCATCAAATGGGAATTTTTTGATGATATTTTTTCGAATCAAAAAGTTGTTGCTGTGAAAATAGCGATGTGGGTGTTTAGTTCGTTTTTTTGCGGGTGGACATTCTCTTTTGGTTCCGTATTTCCAATGAAGTCTTTTGCTTTTTGCCCTAGGGGGACTTGGGCTATATTCTCGTCCACCATGAATGATATCATAGGGATTCTCGATGGCGGAAATGTATTTTTTAATGAAGTCCTTTCTAGTGATTTTGGAATCGCAATCGATAAATAGTAGATTGTCATATCTCGCTGATTTAGCTAGCCAATTTCGGATTTTACTGCGACCTAGATTTTCTGATAACTCCATATAGTTAATATTAAATAAGGAGCCTAGATGTCTATTTTCAGATCTGATGGATTCTTTGGACAAATCATCAAAACATAAGATCTCGTAGTCAATCTTTAACTTACGGCATTGCTGATATAGCGCCTTTACTAAGGACACAACTTTCTGATTATAGATGGGTATCAATATGGAAAGCATGTTCAAATGTACAATTATTGCCATATTTAGAACTCTTGCGTATGGAGTATGTTATCTTAGTATAAAGGATATTAGTATGAATGATCCAATGAATAAGATCAAACAACTGGGTGTAGATGCCGATTTAGAAAGGATAGCTGAAAAAGCCTTACATCAAGAAAGAATAAGCATTGAAGAAGGTGTAAGCTTGTATGAAAAAGCAGCACTAGGATTCTTAGGAATATTAGCAGATGAGATTAGGATTCGTAGGCATGGTAAAAAGACCTATTTTAATCGAAACTTCCATGTGGAACCAACTAATATTTGCTTGTACACTTGCAGCTTCTGTTCGTACTCAAGACTGATAAAACAGCGAACAGATGGATGGGAGTACACAGAAGAAGAAATCTTAGATATAATAAAATCCTACGATAATAAACCTGTTACTGAAGTTCACATTGTGGGCGGTGTTTTACCAAAATATGATGTTGACTTTTATAGCTCTCTGTTCAAAAAGATAAAGAATCACAGACCCCAACTTCATATTAAAGCATTAACCCCGGTTGAATATCATTATATCTTTAAAAAAGCAAAGATCTCGTACCAAGAGGGTATGGAGAAAATGTTAGAAGCCGGGCTTGATTCTATGCCTGGAGGAGGAGCTGAAATATTTGACGAAGAAATTCGAAAAGAAATAGCCGGAGGAAAATGCTCTTCTGATCAGTGGTTGGATATTCATCGAATTTGGCATAAACTAGGTAAACGATCAAATGCGACTATGCTATATGGCCATATTGAGACCTTTGCACATCGTGTAGATCATATGGATCGCCTGCGGAACTTACAAGATGAAACGGGTGGATTTCAAACCTTCATCCCATTGAAGTTTAGGAATAAGGATAACATGATGTCTCATGTTGAAGAAGTGAGTTGTATTGAAGATCTTCGTAATTACGCAATCGGCAGAATTTTCATGGATAATTTTGATCATATCAAAGCGTATTGGCCGATGATTGGAAGAGACACAGCTCAGCTAAGTCTACAATTTGGTGTTGATGACATTGATGGAACCATCGATGATACAACTAAAATTTACACAATGGCTGGCTCTGAAGAGCAAACGCCAGCATTGAGTACACGTGAGTTAGTGGGTTTAATTGAACAAGTGGGAAAAGCGCCTATAGAAAGAGATACCTTGTATAATGTGGTGCAAAATTATGAGGGATATGAATGGGGTGAAGAAGAGCTTAGAGGATATATCCCTTTACCAACTACGAATTAAGTAGCTTTTCGAGACTCACAAAAAAGTCACCATTTTTATTTTTTCCAAAACTAAGCTCGCCGCCTATAGCTTTTGCGCGTTGCTCCATGGTATACATACCTATGCCTTTAATATCCCCATTGTCATTCAGGTTCTCCATGCCTTTGCCATTATCGAGAATAGTCAGCGATATTCGATCATTTTCTCTTTTTAGGTTAACTCTCGCTGCCGTTCCATCTGAATGCTTTAAAACATTATTTAAAGCTTCTTGTACAATCCTGAAAATATTTAGTGCCGATTGATGTTTGAATAATTTGTCTAAATCATCGATATCATGGCTGATAATCTTTTCAGTGCTTTGATCAACTCTGTCACACAAGTTTTCCAAGGCCTTCTTTAGACCAAATTTTTGTAGGGCCACCGGACTTAAGTTTTTGGATATTCCTCTAAGGTCCTCTATAATACCGTCAATCCTTCCGGATAGAGCATCATTTTCAGCTCTTACTGATTCGTGTTTTATAAGAAGTAATTCTTGGCCTATATGATCATGTAACTCTTTGGATATTCTACTCTTCTCATCTTCCATATCCTGAATCAATTGCATACTATAGTTTGCATTGAGATCTACAATCTCATTGGTTCGTTCCTCAACTAATTGATTGAGCTCTTGATTTACTTTTCGCTGTCTTGAATAAGCAAATAAATACTGAGCTAGAATAACCATTAATAAAAGGAAGGCTGTCATGATCCAGCCGTTCAATTTTTTATTACTGTCGATGGTTTCCATCTGAACTCGTTGCTGCTCCAAGAGACTGAGGTTCTCTTGTTGCTTAACTTCCAGTTGCCTTTTAAAATCTAATGTAGAGATGATTTTAGCTTGTTGAGCTATAGCTAATGAATCTTCAATATTCCTGTATTGACTGAAGTATTTAAATGCTTTTTGCGGTTGATTTTGAAAAGAATAGGCTTCAGATAGGTATAGGTTAGCATCAGACAGATGTTTTGGATTCCCTGACTGTTGGGCTAACTTCAAATTCTTTATTTGGGTATCTATACCTTTTTGCACATTACCTTGTCTTAAAAAAATACGACCCTTTATTTTATTTAGAGGGAATAAACTTTCTTGACTGAGTTTTTCATTCATCCGTTCAGCCTCCTTAATAGCATCTAATGCTTCGGCATATTCATTTATCGCGAAATAATTTTCAGCTAGTAAGGTATTGGATTCTACCAATACACTCAGATTATCGTCCTTATTGGTTATTTCTTTGAGTTCATTTATAATGGAATTAGAAATATCAAACTCCTCCTTTTCGGAATGAAAATGCGCTTTGTCAAATAATAGGAAAGGGTAGAATGGCGTCCCTTTTTTAAAATCTGACATAGTTGACACTCTTGTGAGATAGCTCTCAGCCTCCAAGAAATTTTTTAATAGTGAGTGATTGTGGGCAATGTTTAAGTAGGTATATCCTAACTTATATTTAGGTCTTTTATTATTGTGGAATTTAAGAGATAAGTTAAGATACTCTAAGGAAGTAATCAGATCATGAGATCTTTGATAATACAAACCAATATTGTTGAAATTATCTGATAAAAGGACGGAGTCATTAATCTCTTGAGCAAGGGCAACCGATTCTTGAGATTGCGCCAGGGATAATTCATAATTTCCTCTAATATCTTCTACAATGCCTAGTGCTTTATAAGCATATGCTTCCCCTTTGGAATATCCAATAGCCTTTGAAATTTGGCGCGCTTCATTAGCATATTTTTCAGAGAGAGATATATCCGAGAGGTGATATTCTCTTGAAATAGCTAGCAAATTTTCAACCTTGTCTTCACTGTTTTCCATTTTTTCAGTAACCTGAATAAGGCTATCAATGTATTGGATATTACTGGCCCAAATAAAGGAGCAGCTTAGTATCAAAAACAATATGGTTGTGAAGGTTCTCAAATTAATTTAACCCATGTTATGGAAAACATTCAATACATCCTCATCATCTTCCATTCTATCTAATAATTTTTGAACATCGTCAGCCTGAGATTCTGATAATTCTTTAGTAACATTAGGAATCCGATCAAAACCTGAAGAATTTATTGCATATCCTTTTTCTTCAAGAAATGATTGTATGGCTCCATTGCTTTCAAATGAACCATAGATAACTACTTCATCGTCCTCTTTAAATACCTCTTCGGCTCCATAATCAATCAATTCAAATTCAAACTCTTCAAGGTCGATATCTTTGTCTTGGATTCTAAAAAAACATGTGTGATCAAACATAAAAGCAACGGATCCACTGGTCCCCAAACTCCCATTGCATTTGTTAAAATAGCTTCGAACATTAGCTACCGTTCGTTGATTATTATCTGTTGCAGTTTCGACTAGGATGGCGACACCATGAGGCGCATATCCTTCGAAAGTTACTTCTTTAAAATCTGAGGTGTCTTTATCAGATGCTTTTTTAATAGCCCGCCTTACATTCTCTAAAGGCATATTAGCAGCTTTTGCATTTTGTATAGCTGCCCTAAGTTTAGGGTTTGCTTCTGGATCAGGACCACCTGATTTAATGGCAATAGCTATTTCTTTTCCTATCTTGCTGAAGGATTTTGCCATTTTCCCCCATCTTTTGAATTTTCTAGCCTTTCTAAATTCAAATGCTCTTCCCATCTACAGTTATTATCTTCTTTAAAATGTTTGCAAAGGTACTATCCTAATCTTTGGTTTCCCAAGTAAATAGGGATTTACACAAATAAGTTTACTCTTTTTTCTTTTTCTTAAATGGGTTTACTTTCTTTAATTTATCCAATGCTTCATCCACCTTTTCCTTCGATTTTTCGTCTATCAATTCGTCAATTTTCTCTTTAGCCTTATCACCCAATTCATCAGCTACTTTATCATCGATAACTTCCTTAGCTTTATCTCCAAGAATCTTTTTTCCTTTTTTGACTCCTTCATCAATTTTTTTATTGGCTTCTTCTTTCGCTTTTTCAGCATACTCATCTTTCTTTTTATTGGCTTCTTCAGTCACTTTATCTATAGCTCGATCTTTAATATCTTCTATCTCTTTTTTCGCCGTTTCCTTCGCCGTATCTTTAAGACTTTTGCCGCCAGCACCAGTTGGGATAATCTTGACGCTTGGATTTTTGATACTACCTTGAATCTTAATATCAAAATAAACAAAATCACCCACTGAAATATCCGCACCTACTTTTTTAGCTTGACTTTCTATCCAATTAATGCCCGATTGTACGCCACTTGAGACAGCATTTTCACCCAATTTTGATCTAGGAATTTCAGCAGCAATGGTATAATCCATTCGCTGGTCTATATAATGTTTACCACCAGCGGTGAAATTCATATCAGCTTTAGAAAAGTTAGTTTCTTCAATATTTATAGCGCCATCCTTGATCTCAAACCAATTCCGACTATCTTTTATTTCGTAGCGTCTAATTTCGTTCACCCCTAATTTCTGCGCTACCGTTTCTAATGCGGGAAAGCCTTCTATAACCCCTTCAATCGTTTCTAAAAAACCATCAGCCGATATATCTGAAAACTCAGGAGTCATATTTTTACCAAAAACACCATTTATTTTCATATCTGAATTAAAGGTTCCTTTGATATATTCAATTATAGGAGCCAAGGTTTGGATACTAATTGATTTTTTGAATGCTTGTTGAAAATCCATCTCCTTTATATCATAACGTAAGTCAAAAGCAGGCTTTTCTAGCCCTTTTGAATTGTAATTTCCAGCTAATGACACTTCGCCACCTAAGGTTTCTGTCCTATAGTAGTTTAAGGTTACCGATTCATCCTGTAAGGCTAGACTGGCCTCATTTCTTCGTAAATCATATTTATCATAGATAATCTGACCTGCAGAAAGTAGAACAGATAAATCCAAGTCCTTCGGTACTTTAATAATTTCTATCTCTGAATCAGAACCACTACTTTGCTCTGAATCTGATAAGTACTGATTAAAGTCAATTTTATCTACACTCAAATTCGCTTTGCCTCTAAGAGGTTCGTCGCTGTAGAGGTAATTGTGGACATTACTAAAATCTCCTGTGCCCTTAATATTTGATTCATCGAGTCTCAATTCGATGTTTTGCAAGGTTACCGCGTCTGCACTTATGGTACCTTTGCTTTCGAAATTCTTTAGATTATAGTCTTCATACATTATTTCTTTAATGGATGCCTTATAATTCAAAAGAATGTTTTCTAAAGGGGAAGAGGAGCTTGGCATCGTGGCCGAAAGCTCAGTTGTGGAGCCAGTAGCTGGCTCTGTTGAGCTCCATTCATTAAGATTTAATCTATTTGATTTGACATTTATATCGACCTTGCTCTGTTTACTGTTACTCAAGTATGCTAAAGGATCTATAATTGCACCTTGTAAATCTATATCAGAAGATTTTGTAGTGATAGTTGTATTAGGGATCGTTATTTTTTTTGGATTTAGTTCAATCTTTGAATTTGAGATTTGGACATCTGGATATGACGCATAAGAAATTTTAATGTCCTCACTTTCTATATGTCCATCAAAAGCTACATTAGAATACTGGTTGTTTTCTATGTCACTGTATTTTGATTGTAAGTTTATATCTGTATGCAGCTCACCGTCTAATTGTTTTATATCATAATCCGAAAGAAAAGGAGTCAATAAGGCCAAATCGACATCACCTTTGCAATCAAGTATAATCAATGGATCTGTATAAGCATCCTTAATGTCTAATGAGCCATTTAATGAATTATCATTCATTGCAAAGCTAAATGTAGGCACAGCAATGGCTAAATCAGATACATCGGCAGTCGAAGAACTCGCAGAAAAGTCGATATTCAACTTTTCTAGCGCCGAGGGTAGGTCAGGATGATTAAATCGTCCATCTGTAATGGTAGTATTCACATTGAAACTTGGGTAACTATTATCCGTCAAGTTGCCTTTTACAAAACCTCGAATATCTGTAACACCAGACGCTTCAATGGATGAAAACTCATTGGAATAGAGGCTTGGTATTAAGGATAAGAGTTCCTTTACATTATTAGACGGAGCCTTGAAATTCATATCTATGAAGGTATTGCTGCCATTCATTTTTACAAGCCCTTCATTTTCCAATGTCAATCCGTTAATCTTCAATTGATTCTTGTCAAAGGTATATTCCTCCTTGGCAAGGTCAATATGGAAATCCATATTAGAATCAATGCTTTGACCATTTAAATATCTTATACCTTGATAATTGACGATGGCCTTTTTAATGTCTGTTTCGGTGTGTAGGTCAATGATATCTTGAGTTAAATCGCCTTCTCCAACATGATTCAAAGAACTAAGCAATACAGAAGTCTTATTGACTTCATCAACATATTTTATCTGACCATTCGAGATTTGGTAGAGGTCCAAACGAAGAGAATAAGATGCTGGACTTGTTTCAGCTGCATCACTTTTTGACGATTCAGTAATATCATAATTGGCCTTACCTTCTTCGTTAATAATAACATTGATAAGTGGTTCTTCTAAAAGTATCTTCTTCACTTTGTAAGGAAGCTCTCCTTTGATTACAGACATAACATCAAGTACTAATGCCGTGTTTTTAGCCGTATAAAGAGTTTCTCCTTCAAATGGACTTTTTCCAACTATCGACAAATCGTTAATTGATAAATTTATGTTTGGAAAAGATTTGATCAGACTCACACTAACCGTATTGAAATCAACTACGGCGTTTAGCTCTTTGTTTATTTCAGTTTTGAATGATTCTGCAAGTCTGTCTTGAAAAAATAGCGGTATAGCTATAAGAATTCCAAAAGCTATTAATATGAGAATGAGTAAGATTTTAAACAGTCTTTTCATGTTAGCTATAACGTTTTAATCAAGGAGAGTACTATATGAACAATAAATTTAATATGTATCTTACAGTCTCCCAAATGTTATATAAACGAAAGAATACCTAATAAGTAACAACTAAGAAAAACTTTAAGGATACATTAATACATCTTGATGCCAGTTAATAAACCAATTTTAGAATTCAATAATCTTGATATTAGATTTGGACATGGAAAGGATCAAAATATAGCTGTTAATCAGTTAGACCTTAGTTTGTATGAATCTGAAATATTAGGAATCGTTGGGGAATCTGGGTCAGGAAAAACGGTTTCTTCATTGGCTGTTCTACAGTTATTGGATACTTCTACAGCTAAAGTGCTTGCGTCTAAAATGAAATATAAAGACCAGGATTTATTAGCTCTTGCTCAAAATAGTGAAACCATCAGAAGTATTCGGGGAAATAAAATATCGATGATATTTCAAGAACCTATGAGTTCTTTCAACCCAACGATGCGTTTGGGGAAACAAGTCAAGGAAGCTTTTACAATACATAACCCCAACTCAAAAGATGTAAATCAAGTAATTCTCTCGTTATTTGAAAAAGTAAAACTACCAGATCCAGAGAGAGTATTTAATGCATATCCGCATGAAGTTTCTGGAGGTCAATTGCAACGAGTTATGATCGCGATGGCCATCATAAACAAGCCTGATGTAATTATTGCGGATGAACCGACCACAGCACTTGATGTATCCATTCAAAAAGATATATTGGCTTTATTAGTTGAGCTTAAAAATGAGTTGTCTCTATCCGTGATTTTGATTTCTCATGACCTTAGGCTTATTAAAAACTACTGTGATAGAGTGATGATCATGAGACATGGAGAATTAATAGAGTCAGGCAAAGTCTCGCAAGTCTTTGGAAATCCTCAAGAAGATTATACTAAAGGACTTATCAATTGCATACCTACCCTAAAAACAGATGTATATAGGCTGCCAACCTTGGACAATTTCAAACAAAGCGATAGAAAAAAAGAACTTGACAAATACACTGGCGAGGTCATTCTAGATGTTCAATCGATCAACAAAACATACAAAAGCAAAAAAGGACTATTTGGATCTTCAGTAAAAGTGACTCAGGCAGTAAGTGATGTAAGCTTTTCATTGCGCCAAGGAGAAATTCTTGGCTTAGTAGGGCAATCAGGTTGTGGTAAATCTACCTTAAGTAAAATTGTAGTTGGAATGCTAAAGCAAGACAGTGGACGTATTTACTATAAAGGTGATGTCGTATCAGAGCTAGATAGAAAAAACAGCCAGGAATATCGTAAAAAAGTGCAATACATATTCCAAAATCCCTATTCAAGCCTTAATCCTAAATTCAGCATACTAAAAACATTATCAGAACCTCTATTAGTGCATAAGCTATGTGCTAAGGCAGATATACCTAAAAGAGTAGCAGGGCTTCTAGAAAGTGTTGAATTAGATGAAAGTTTTAAAACCAGGATGCCCAATGAACTATCAGGAGGTCAACGGCAACGGGTAGTTATAGCAAGAGCGCTTGCTATTCAACCAGAAATTCTCATTTGCGATGAGTCGGTCTCTGCGCTAGATGTTTCAGTTCAGGCCTCAATTATCAATTTACTCCTTGATCTCCGAGAACAAAAAGGGATAAGCATTATATTTATATCTCACGACTTGGCGTTAACAAAGTACATAAGTGACAGAGTTATGGTGATGGATCAAGGAAAACTAGTAGATATTTTTCCTGCAGACGAGTGGGAAAATCCAAATCGACATAAAGCTACCTTAGACTTAATTGAAGCTTACAGATAAAAAAAATTAAGGTTTCTGTAACTTTTCCGGCTTTAGGTCAGTTATATAATCAAAGCTATCTTGACAACATTATGAAAAAATACATTCTTAGAATAACTTTCGCCTTCCTGTTTCTATTGAGTGCTTCCAGCTCTATTTATATTCAATTTCAAAAAACGGAGAACTCTTTCTTCTTTGGTTCACCATCTGCCCATTTTGAAGCAGATACCATTGATGAGTATAGTGATGATGATGGGGGCGTCCCTATCATTCATTTTATTGCTGATTTTTTCAATTTTCTAAAAGACTTTTAATAAGATCTTTATTACCATTTAGGAAATCATTTATTGACATCCTTCTTTTTCCAGTCAATTGCACTTCTTTGAGTAGAACAATGCCGTCGCTAGTGTAAATACCTAATTCATTTTTCAGATTTGACTTGATTGACCCTATCTTCTGAAGGCCGTTTTGAACAAAATCGGTTTTGGCCTTGTACACCTTGATAACTTTTTCTCCAAGTGTAAACCAAGCCCCTGGATAAGGAGAAAGCCCTCGTATAAAGTTGATCACTTTTTCGGATGATTGGTTAAAATCAATTTCGCAAGTATCAGAAAATATTTTTGGAGCTTTTGTAACTGTGCTTTCATCCTGTTCAATAAAGCTTACTTGGCCTGCTTCAATAGACTGAATTGTTCTGAGCATTAATTCTGGTCCCATATACATCAGTTTGTCGTGGATCGACCCGGCCGTGTCTTCATTCAAAATAGGTATCTTATTTTGAAAGATTATATTACCCGTATCAATTTCATGTTTTAGTTTAAACGTGCTTAAACCTGTTTCTTTTTCACCATTAATAATAGCCCAATTGATGGGTGCTGCTCCACGATATTTGGGTAATAAAGAACCGTGTAGATTAATCGTTCCCAAAGGGGGCATTGACCAAATAACCTCAGGAAGCATACGAAAAGCAACTACTACTTGGATGTCAGCTTTCAATTCTCTAACGGACTCTATAAAGGAAGGAGCTTTTAAGTTCTTAGGTTGTAGAATAGTAAGATTTTTCGATACTGCATATCTTTTGACCGCTGATTCTAACAGCGTTTTACGACCCCTGCCACCCATTTTGTCTACAGAGGTAATAACCCCAACAATATCGTATCCATATCTATATAAAATGTCAAGGGTAGGCACTGCAAATTCGGGGGTACCCATAAAAATTACCTTCAATTTCTTTAACATAGCCTTCGCATTATAGTTAATGTCTAATTAAGCTGTAAATATTATTTTTTATAATCGTTTATTTTTGTCTTAATGTATGTTTTCTTTAAAACCCTAAGTATGAAAGCGCCAAGCTATACCATTTTATTATTCTCTGTACTCTTTTCAAGTTTGGGATTCTCCCAAAGCTATTTAATTGAAGGCTATACCTATGAAACGGGAAATAGAGGGTTTTTAAATCAAGTAGAAATAAAAGTAATGGATGCCATCTCTGGTCAAGAGGTGGGAACCGTTTATTCGGATCAGTCAGGGACATTTGTCATTGATGTACCAGGTCCTTCCAATTATAAGCTCATGGTTACAAAGAGCATGTTTGAGCCTATCACCTTAGACTTGAAGGTAGAAGAAGGAACGTTTAAATATTTTCCAAAATTTGAGATGCAACGATTGCCTGGTTATCGCTTTGAAATTACATTGGCAGAAAAGCGTCAATTTCCAGGAGCAACAGCTAATGCTATAAAAGGAGCTAGGATAGAAGTATATAATAATACAACGAAAACACCTGAGTTAGAACTGGTTGATTATGAACACCCAGAATTCGAAGTGAACTTACTCCAAGGCAATCATTATACTATATTGATTCGGAAAGATGGTTATTTAGCTAAAAGGTTAGAAGCCTATGTAAATGTAGAAGGATGTATTTTATGCTTTGAAGGTGTCGGTCAAGTCCAGCCAGGGGTAGCTGATAATTTAACGGATGGGAATCAATCAGGTGTTTTATTGGCCAATGTTGAAATGGATTCATTATTTACAGGTAAGACTATTGAAATTAATGACATCTATTATGAATTAAATAAATGGAATATTACGAGCCGAGCTGAAGAAGAGTTAGATAAAGTAATAACGGTGCTTAAGGATAATCCACATGTGAAAATAGAGTTAGGATCACATACAGATGCAAGAGGGAAGTCAAACTATAATTTAGAACTTTCAGAAAAAAGAGCTAAATCAGCTGTTAAATATTTAGCGAGTAAAGGAGGGATTTCACCTGAAAGAATTGCTTCAAAAGGGTATGGTGAAACAGCCATTAAGAATAGATGCGTAGATGGAGTAGATTGTAGCGAGGAAGAACATGCAGCTAATCGAAGAACTGAACTAAAGATTCTTAACGTCGAAAAACAGGAAACGTTTAAAACCTTAGCGGTGATGAAACAGGAAGAGTTTATGGACGAACTTTTATTAGATATATATAGTGAAGGACAAATAAAGGTGGTTGGACAAGATACCATTGTTGATAAAACTAGTGACTTAGAAAAGGAAGAGGTAGTAAAAGAAGTCAAAAAGGCGGTTCCTTTATTTGGCGATCAAAAAGTAAATACGCAAGAACCAAAACGCGATGAAACCAAAGGTGATCCGGTAGAAATTCCTATAAATCAAATGACAGCAAATGGATATAAAATTGTAGTGAAGGAATCTAATGATCCAATAGGGGCAGATGATCCTTTGTATAATAGGCACCCAAACTTGATGGAGGTCATGCAAGATGGTGTATATCATTACTTGTTTGGTGACTTTACTTCTGATCAGGAATGCTTTAGTTTTCACAAAAACTTAAAAGCCATGTATCCAAATTCTTATGTAGTATTGCTGAAAGGAGGAGAAATCATTAAATAAAAAAGACCGAACTAGGTCCGGCCTTTCTTGGTTTTAACAGTTACAAGTATGTAATCTATTAGAGCCAAATATTATGCCAATCTTTAATATGTAATTTCCGTTAATTACTATTGATTCACAATTATTATAGAGACATTTGCCAAGTAAGCAAATAGTATGAATATCGTAGATGTAAGTTTTCAAGGTAGTTTTGAAAAACTAAACCAGTGCCCAGTGCATTATTTGCCAGAATTCGCTTTTGTCGGTCGGTCCAATGTTGGCAAATCATCATTGATTAATATGATAACCAACAAAAAGAGCATTGCACGGACTTCTTCTACTCCCGGTAAAACGCAACATCTTAACTTTTATCTAATTAATAAGTTGTGGTATTTAGTAGATCTACCAGGCTATGGGTATGCTAAGGTTTCTAAGAAAATCAAGTCAGCATTTCCTAAGATGATTGAAGATTACCTCATAAACCGTCCTAATTTATTTTGTACATTTTTACTATTAGATAGTCGGCATCCTTTACAAAAGAAGGATGAAGAAATGATAGAGTGGTTTGGAATGCACCACATTCCGTTTGTCATTGTCTATACCAAAATTGACAAAATGAAACCCACTAAAAAAATGGAAGGGATTGAGGCTATTCAAAGCAAACTATTAGAGAGTTGGGAAACCTTACCGAAAGAGTTTATAACAAGTTCAGATACGCGTGAAGGTAAAGAAGAACTTCTTGTGTATCTTTCGGAATTAATTGATGCTTACGATCCAGAATATTGAGTGACCAAAAACCACATATAATTCCTGAGCTTGACCAATGGCCGATAACCCAATTTTCCTTGGATAAAGAAGCCTTTATACAAAGGCTTATTGAATACACCTTTAATAGAATTACGGTTCAACAAGGTTTGAATGTAGAGGAGGTTTTGGATCGTACTGTCTTTTTGGAAAACAAAAGAACGGCTAAAGGACGGTGGAAAGTAGATCCAGTAGATGAGAAAAATTTCTGGAAAAAAATTCGTAAAGAAATACGGGATGCGGGATTGTCAGAGACTAAAGATGATGATCTAAAATCGATTCTAAAACGGATTATCCACAGATATGCTGTTGAATTAGTAGGAAGTTTCCACCCTAAGACATTCAAGTTTGCTAGGAAATTTTTGAAAGTATTCTTTAAGCGACTTTACAACAAAAGGTCCTTCTTCAAAATTAAAAATCGGTATGGAAGTTTTGAAGAACTAACCAGTAGAATGGAGGTCACTGGATATGTTCAAGAACTGCGAGAACTATTTAAGAAAGGCACGGTGGTCGTTGTACCTACTCACTTTACCAATTTAGATTCTATTCAAATCGGCTATGCTATTGATACCTTAGTAGGAGTGCCTGCTTTTATTTATGGAGCTGGTTTAAATCTTTACAATAATGAATTAATAGCCTATTATATGAATAGGTTAGGAACATATCGAGTAGATCGAAGAAAAAAAAATAGGGTATATATTGAGACTCTAAAATGCATGAATACTCTTTCACTCATTGAAGGGTTAAACAATCTATTTTTCCCTGGAGGAACAAGATCTCGATCCGGAGCTACGGAAAGTTCACTGAAGTTAGGCTTGTTAAATTCAGTGGTTGAATCTCAACGATATTGCATTCAGCAAAATATTGATCAAAAGATATTTATATTCCCACTCATCACTAGCTATCCGAGTGTACTAGATGCTGGGGCACTTATACATGATTACTTACGTGGATTTGGTAAAGAGAAATATAATACCGCAAGGAAACAGTACTCTTTCTTTAAAATTTTCTTTAGCTATCTCAGAAAGACCAGAAATAGATCCAATTATGTGGTTATGAATTTTGGAAAGCCGATGGATGTTTTCGGGAATGATCTAACTGAAGAAGGAGACAGTATCGATAAGAACGGTAATAAAGTAAAGATCTCCGAATATTTTAAAGGTTTAGAAGGCTACGATACAAAAGTCCAACGAGAATATGTCTACACTAAGAAATTAGCAAACCGCTTACTACACTCGTTTAAAACAGAGAGGATAGTATTGGCTACCAGTATTGTCGCATTTGTAGCTTTTAGAAGTATCCTTAAGAATGAAAAGGAAGAAGACATTTTCAACCTATTACGGATGCCTGCAAAAATGGTAAAGATCCCCTTGAAAGGGCTCGTCCAGAATTGTGAAATGCTGCTTTCGAAGCTGCAAGATATGGAAATGCATGGCGACCTTATTTTACACAAAGACTTGACCGATGATGTTAACCAAATCATTGAGGAAGGAATTAAACATTTAGGGGTCTACCATATTGAATCACCATTAAAATTTATTAATAAACAAACATTGGGAACAGAAAGCCTGAATTTGTTATTCTATTACCATAATCAACTCAGTGGCTACGAAATAGAAAGTTGGTTTGATGAACATTATATTTCTAACCATCTAGTGAATCAAGAATAAGTGCATTTTATAGTTTACGATTTAGAAGCAACCTGTTGGAGAGGTAGACCACCCCATGGGCACAATGAAGTTATTGAAATTGGGGCCGTGAAAGTGAATAGATATGGTGAGGTATTAGGAAGTTTTGAGCGTTTTATAAAACCCAAAGTAAATCCAATATTATCCTCCTTTTGTAAACAACTTACTAGTATAAGTCAAGAGCAAGTAGATGGTGCAAGACATTTTCCTCAAGTCGCCGAAGAGTTTAAAGAATGGATCGATATCTACGATTCGGAATATGTCTTAAGCTCTTGGGGTGGATTTGATAAAAATCTCCTTGCTAATGATTGTGATTTGCATAGAGTGGAAAAAGAATGGTTAGATCCACATATAAATATTAAGAAACAATATCATGATAATAAGGGAATTGATATACATTCTGGTTTAAAAGCGACAGTGAAAAAGGAAGGCTTTGAATTTACGGGAATTCACCATAGAGCTATTTCAGACGCGGAGAATTTAGCTAAGATTGTGATCAAATATATAGACGAATGGCTCTATTAATCTTAAAAATTCATTAATCTATCGAAATCGGGGCACAAACAGAGCCGTCAAAACATTATAGTAGTAACATTACACAAAAAAGCGTAACATGAAAATCAAATTAACGGTATTAACCTTCTTATTTGCCTTTACATCTTTTCTAACAGCACAAGATGCATTGGATTCTGGCATGATAAAAATGGAGATTACAAATGTAGCTTCTGAAGACGAATCTATAGCAGCAGGTATGGAGATGTTAAAGGGCACAGAAACTAGCTATTACTTCAATAAAGAAAAGTCATTGGTAAAAGCAAACATGATGGGCGGTATGATGGAGATGAATACACTCGTGAATAACGAAGATGAGTTTGTAACATTCACCATGAATATGATGGGCCAAAAGATGCTAGTGGAGAGTACTAAAGAAGAGCGTGATGCTCAACAAGCTAAAGCGGGTGAAATGCCTGATATGTCTGACTTTGAAATCACTTATGATGAAGAAGATACTAAAGAGATTCTGGGGTATAACTGCTTCAAGGCTAATGTAGTGAATGAAGAAAATGATTTCAACTTCATAATGTATGTCACTGAAGATATTAAAGCATCAAATAAAATGATCCAAGGTCTACAAGAGTTAGATATCAGAGGATTTCCTCTAGAATACATGATGGACATGGCTCAGATGCAAATGACATATACAGCAACAGAGGTATCAGAGAAAGTGTCGGATGACGTGTTTGCCATTGATACCGAAGGATACAAAAAAATGACCTTTGAAGAATTCATGGAGACCATGGGTTCAATGGGTGGAGGCATGGGTTTCTAAACCTTGTCTACAATATAAAAACTCTTAAGGCTGGTCATTTGACTAGCCTTTTTTGTTTTTACTCCTTAGATTAGAGTAAAAACAGACACGCATCATGAAGAGAACACAACTACTTTATATTTTACCCTTTTTGTTGTTGATAAGTTCGTGTAAAACGGCGAAGCAGCAAGCAGCCTATAAAGTTCATTCTGAAACACTACAGAACTTAACATCCATCAATGTTCCATTAGATGCAAAGATTGATGGTCTGGCAAATACAATGATTTCAATTTTGGAGGAATCATTGGTGTATAGCTCGCCCAAAAAAACGTATAAGTATATAGCTAGTTTTACCAAAAAAAATAAAAGTGTTCTGGAGACGCTAACTGATCAAATCCATGGTGAGTTAGCTAATCAGGATATTGCCGAAGCTGCCACATTTTTCTTGAGCCTGAGCAATAAGGATTACTTACCCAAGCTTCGGGACCTTGTACTACAACTAGAAAATCGCCTAGGTAATAAAATGAAAACCTTTCGTGTTATCAATGACTTTATGAAGGTTTTCAAAGCAAAAAGCTTGTTGGATAACCTTTTGAATTAAAATTTTATCAAAAGACGCAACGTTTTTGCAACAGCTTATACTATAGTAGGTAAAGGCTAGTATTTAGCCACAATTTTCAAAAGACTGGATTCTTGTTCAGTCAAAACTTAAGAAGTATGAAGTATTTTAACAGTCTCTCAATTTTTATTCTGTTAAGCTCCCTAATATTATTTGTTGGTTGTGGAAAAGATGTCATCGAAGAATCTGGTGACTCTACCCAAATAACAAGCACACCTTATGATGATGCCTTGGTCAGTTTTGAAGGATTAGTCGTCGACAAGAACGGCGCACCCATTCAAGGTGCATTGATCAGATCAGGTCTGGCCACTATTCTTACAGATGACTTTGGCTATTTCAAGCTTGAAAATGTCGACGCTAAGCAGTCAAGTGCTTATGTGGAGGTGGAAAAAGATGGATTTCTAAAGACCTTTAAGCATGTTTCTGCCAAAGAAGGTGCAACAGGTTATACGAAAATTAGAATGGTGCCTTTTGCATTGACAGAGACTATTGCCAGCTCTACAGGTGGTGTGGTCAACTTTAATGGTGGTGCAACGGTCAGTTTTCCAGAAAACGCATTTATAAACAGCGCTGGCCAAAACTATACTGGTGATGTAGAGGTATATGCGTATTGGATGGATCCTACAAGTGATCGATTGACCGAAGAAATGCCTGGGGATTTGCGAGGCATTAATGATACTGAGCAATACCTTCAACTAAGTACCTATGGTATGGTATCCGTTGAATTAAGATCAGCAGCGGGAGAAGAATTAAACTTAGCAGAAGGCAAATCTGCTACAGTGGTATTTCCTCTTCCAGATGAAATAAATGGAGTCGCTCCTGAGAGTATACCTCTTTGGTCCTTTAATGAAGGAAGCGGATTTTGGGAACAAGAAGGTGAAGCACAAAAAGATGGCAACCAATATGTTGCATCAGTAAGCCATTTTTCTTTTTGGAATTGTGATGCACCCTTCCCAGTCGTAGAGTTTGAAATTTGTGTAAGGAATGAGGATGGCGCTCCAATACCAAACTTCCAAATAAGAATTTGTGCTGAAGGAGTTAGTAACGCAGGTTATGGCTGGACAGACGATAGAGGATGTGCAAGCGGCAAAATACCTGAAGGAAAATTACTAACCATTAAGTATACAGACCAATGTGGAAATGATGTAGAGTTAGAAGAAATAGGCCCTTTTTACGAGGCAACGAATATAGGAGTAACGATCCTAAATAATGACCAATATTTATACACCTTAGAAGGACAGCTTGTCGGTTGTATGGGTAGCGCATTGAATGATGCTTACCTAGTCGTGACCACTGGCGATGATTATTTCACAGTCCAAATAGATGAAAATGGCAATTTCTCCCATGTATTCTCTAAGTGTGATGATAATCAAATATCAATTGTAGCTTTTGATAGAGAAAACCTGTATGTCTCTGACGAAATCATAATCACAGAATTTGGAGACCAGATTTTAGATTTGGGTATGGTTGAAGTTTGTGAAGAGTCTATAGAAGAGTTTATTCGATTCACTATTGAAGGTACAGATGAAGTACTAATACTAGACCCAGATGCTTGGATATTTCCGGGTGACAAAACGGTTCTAGGTGGTATTCAAGATGGCACTAATTTTTCTGCGAATATCCAATTTGACGGTATTGTAGCTGGAAATTATCAACCGACGTCTTTCAACTTCATATCTCAAGGACAGGTTGCCTGTCTGGATAATTGTAACGACTCATCGGTTGATCTCAATGATGTGGTTGTTGTAGGTGAGTATATCACGGGTGCCTTTGAAGTATTTGGTGAAGGACCTGGTGGGAATTTGATTCCAGTTACTGGAAGCTTTAGAATATTGGTGGATGGTGAGGCAAGTTTTGGGTCTATTAGTGGAAAGGTATTTCTAGATGAAGGTCTAGATGGAAGTAGTGCTGGTGATATAAATCTGGAAGAAGTGCCCGTTCGACTCATATCAAGCACAGGCGAGTTTTTCCCTCCTGTAATTTTTCCTGATGGTAATTATGCATTTGAAGATCTTTCCCCTGGAACTTATGAAGTATGGGTAACGCTAGATTCGTTAATGCTTAATGTATCTCCTAAAGATCAAACAGGTGATGATATGGATAGTGACTTTGGAGAAGACCTTATTTCCGATCCATATGTAATTACGAATGCAGGTGAGATGTATTCCAATGTCGATGCTGGTGTGTACTCAGATATGAATTGTTTTGCTTTCGGGGAAGGCTGCGATAATTGGGATTGTTATGTATTTGTACAAACTACCGGAGGCTTTGGTCCATATGAATATTTATGGGATTTTGGAGCAACCACAGAAACGGCTAATTGCCCAGGAACTAGTGATGAGTATGCTGTTACAGTTACTGATAGATATGGCCAAACGTGCAATACTTCAACTTTTGTAGAGAATTTCCCAGCCTATTTTGAAGGTCGGGCATGGCAAGACTTAAATGGTGATAATATTTACCAAGATGATGAACCTGGTTTAGCAGGATTGGAAGTTAATTTATATGAAGGTTGGTCTCCGGACCAACCAGCGTTTACAGTGACGACTAGTAATAATGGCCAATACAGTTTTGAGTATTGGGGCGGTGGGAATATGTTCATCACATTTGAGGCACCAGATGGTATGGTTCCAGTTGAGAAAGGAGCTTTCAATAATTTCTTGGATAGCCATATACAATCAGACACATTCTCTTTAGAACCGATCACGCATGCAACCGATGAGTTTGAAGTTTACAATTGTGGTTGGTATGGTGTAAATGCTGGATTTAGAGAACAGTAAGAAATAACATTGAACGAAGGACACAACATAACTCAAGTTCTAGAAGGAATCCTCAAAGGGGATCGCAAATCTCAACGGTTGCTTCTTAGCCTGTATGCAGATAAGCTATATGCAGTGAGCTTGCGTTATGTTCGTGCTCCAGAAATTGCACAAGAAGTTGTGCAAGATACATTTATAAAAGTGTTTAAAGCCGCCGGAAATTTTGATCCAGAAAAAGGATCTTTTGATGGTTGGATTCGAAAGATCGCAATACATATAGCCCTTCGTTATTTAAATAAGAAGCAGATCAAGCTGAGCTTATTAGAGGAGCAGACAGCGGAAGATCCAGGTATGGATCCCGAGATTATTCAAAAATTAGATAATGAAGAACTAATGCACTATGTAATGGATCTACCAGAAGGGTACAGACAAGTATTTAACCTTTATGTGATTGAAGGATATTCTCATAAGGAAATTGCGAAAATGTTAGGCATAAAAGAAGTGTCTTCAAGGTCAAACCTTTCAAGAGCTAAGGATATATTAAGAAAATCATTACTGACCCACAATACCTATAAGTCATGGGCAACAGCGAGATAAATAAAATCATAAATAATCGTCTATATGACCATGAGGTCAAAATGGACCATGATGCACTTTGGAACGCAATTCAAAGAAAACAGAATAATAAATTCCCCATCATTATGCTTACTTCTTCCTTACTTGTTTTAGTTTTTTCAATGTCCTTTATGTATATAAATCTTGAAACTGATGGACCTATGCAAATCGAGCCTAGTGTTGCTGTTATGGATTTAACGCATTCTTTAGAAAGTAAAAAGGCTGAGGAAACGAAGTCTGTATCTGAAGAGAAGGTAAGCGTAACAAAAAAGGCCTTAGTTTCCAAAAATGCTAGTAAGGCTCAGAATAACATTGACCGTCAGGTACAAACAAAAGAAAAGAAAAGCATAACAGATAATCAAATCGACCTTTCATTACTTACTGCAAAGGGGGAAGACGCCAAGAAAGCCCCATTAGCAGCTCATTCAATTTTAATAAGTAAAGAAGAGATCCAAAATGAAGCGATCGAAAAAACGCAGGAAGTGTATGGGGAAAAAGCCGAAACACTACTGAGGACCACACATACAGGATTTACGGTGGATCATCTACGAAATCATTTGGCCCTCTTAGATTTTCAAAGGTCTGTGCTAGAATGGCCAAAAAGAAAAAAGCCGATAGGGTGCTTTGATCATCGATTGCGAAAAAACACCTTTGCCATAGAGGTATATGGCGGGCCTGGCTTGATATCTAAGAAGATGGTAAGTAATGTGGCAACCTATCAAGAGTTGGTGAATAGACGTAAAGAATCAGAGACTAGTTTAGAAAGTCTGCGTGCTGGTGTACATCTGCGATTTAATCATCATACTGGATTATATGCTAAAGCTGGAGTGGAACTGGGTAGATTGAGAGAGCGACTGGATCATAGTATAGGCAGCGATACTACTTACACTTTGGAAAATCAAATCATTGATTGGGAAATAAATAATAATGGGGATTCGATACCGATTTTTGGTAGTCAGACCATAACGATGTCTTCTTTCAAAAGATGGAAAATATTCAATGAGTTCAGAACAACGGACATACCAGTACTCATAGGATATAGACAAAATGTGGGTGCATTAGATTACTACATTGAAGCAGGGGCAATTTTTAATGTCGGACTAACAAAGAAAGGTATGATTCTAGAAAATGGAACGCAAACACCTTCTGATCTTGAACCATTTTTTCAGGATAATAGTGGCACACATCTCACATTAGGTGTTGGTGCTTCTTATAATATTACTGAAAGTGTGTATGTCTTTGCAAGTCCTAATTTGAAGTGGTCGATGCGAGATCTCAATTCAGAGAACTATCCAATTGCCCAACGATTTCATAGCTATAGCTTATTAATAGGGGTAGGCTATGAGTTTAGACGGGGACCCAAAACCTTGTAAGATAAAGAGTAGTTAAATTGAGTTTAATTTGCGATGATGGAGGTGTAGTGGTAGCTACACCTTTTTTATTGACCCAGACCTACAGAAAGCTTAAATAAAAAAAGGCAACAAAAAAGCGTTGCCTTTTTTTATTTAGCGACAGATTTTATGCAAAAAGCTCGGTTCCTGCAAAGTGAAAATCGCCTTCTATTTTAGCATTTTCGTCTGAATCTGAACCGTGAACTGCATTTTCGCCTATACTAGTGGCATACTTGGCTCTAATGGTGCCTGGTGCAGCTTCAGACGGATTTGTAGCTCCAATCAAGGTTCTAAAGTCTTCTACTGCGTTATCTTTTTCAAGAATAGCGGCTACAATAGGACCTGAAGACATAAAGTCTACTAGTTCACCATAAAAAGGTCTTTCCTTATGGACGGCATAAAATTCACCTGCTTTCTCTGCAGAAAGCTTAGTGTATTTCATTGCGACGATCTTAAATCCTGCTTCATTGATCTGTTGTAAGATATTTCCTATGTTACCTGCTTTCACAGCATCAGGTTTGATCATAGTAAGTGTTCTGTTACTTGCCATAACTTCTATTTTTTTATTTCCCGCAAAGCTAAAAAAATGTATTCGCTGTTGGATTTCAGATTTGTTAATTATTCACTTACTTATCCATGTTTTTTTAGCAACTTTGAATTCTCGTATGGAAGGCTTGCAAGAATTAAAAGATAAATTATTACAAATTCAGGATGTTGTTATCCTGACTCATAGAAATCCGGATGGTGATGCATTAGGGAGTAGTTTAGCGTTGCGCTCTCTATTGTTAAAAATGGGACACACGGCTAAGGTTATTTTGCCAAGTGATTATCCCATTATTTTCTCCTTTATGGAAGGCATAGATGATTGCATTGTTTTTGATGAAGAAATTGATAAAGCCAAGGAGTTAGTGGCTAAAGCCAGTATGATTTTTTGTTTGGATTTTAATGGCTTGGACCGAATTGACAAATTGGGTCCTGATGTGCTTCAATCCAAAGCGTATAAGGTATTAGTTGATCACCATTTAGATCCAGAACCTTTTCCAGATTTCACCTTTTCGGATACAGCTGCCTCATCTACTTGTGAACAATTGTTTTTATTGTGGGAACAATTAGATTGGCTTAGTTCAATGTCCTTAGATGTAGCGACTTCCTTATTTGTAGGTTTAATTACTGATACGGGTTGCTTTAAGTACAGTACCAATACGAATACATACCGAGTGGCCTCTTATTTGAAGAGTAAAGGCGTCGATGATTACAGTTTGAACGATACCATTTTTAATGCACTAACCGAAAAGCAACTTCGGTTATTAGGGCATTGTTTAGCTAATCGGATGGAGATTATTCCAGAGTTTGGAACGGGTATTATTCATTTAACAAAAGAGGATTATAAAGAATTCAATATAATACGAGGGGATACGGAAAGTATCGTTAATTACATTTTAATGATTAGAGGTATTGAGGTTGCGGCATTTATAAGACAGCAGCCAACCATAGTTAAGCTGTCACTTCGATCTAAAGGAGACATTTCCGTTCAAGAAATTGCCAGAAATCATTTTAATGGTGGTGGACATAAAAATGCTTCGGGAGGTTCTGCTTATGCAAGATTAGAAGATGTGATTCATCGTTTCAAGTCAGTCTTGCCTAAATATGTAAAAGAAAAAACAATTCATGTATAAATATTTATTTCTCAGCTTTACTTGTTTGCTCCTATTTGCTTGTTCAAGTGGAGGGGGTGATTCATTAGTTCCCGGTTATGATACTACTGTTTATGATCGACCAGGTGGTGCAGAAATTGCCTTAGGAAATTATGTGGAATTTGATTTAGACATTCTTAGCGATGGGGGTGAAGTGCTTCAATCCTTACGAACACAACCGCAAAAACCCATTATGTATCTGCCTTTAGAGGAGGAGAATAAGCCACTGAATCCTTTGCAGACTTTATTAAGTAATGCACAAGATGGCGACAGTCTTGCATTATTTATTCCAAAAGATTCAATGCCTGACCCAGCTCCAATAATGGGTGAAAATGCGTTCCTAGAATACAGAATTAAGGTTAGACAAGTATTTGATAAAGCAGAGTATGAAGCCATTCGTGAAAAAGAGCAAGCCGCTGCGGCTTTGGTTGCTCAAGAATTGCAAGCTAAGGAGGCCGGGGAAAAAGAAGCGGCTCAAAAATTATTAAAAGACTACCTGGCTGGGAAAAATATCGGGGAAACGAAAAGCTTAGACAATGGACTTACCTACGCTATTGTAAATCCAGGTACAGGAGCCAAAGCGGCACCTGGACAAACGGTGGAAGTATCTTATATAGGTATGCTATCTGACGGTACTGTTTTCGATAATTCTTTTCGAGCAGGTAGGAACTTTAGTTTTGGAATTGGTAGAGGACAAGTAATTCAAGGCTGGGATACTGGCATTGCTGAGTTGCCAGTCGGGACTAAAGCTTTATTGGATATACCGCCAGCAATTGGGTACGGAGAACGGGGCAGTCCTCCAGCGATACCTGCAAATGCGGATCTATATTTTCTTGTAGAAGTATTTTCAGTTAAATAAAAGAAGCAATGACGAGTGAGCAGCTAAAAGCGCTTAATGAGCGATTGGGGTCTATAAGGGGGTATCTTTGACGTCGATCGAAGAAAACATGAAATAGAAGATAAGGAAGTAATGGCTTCGGATCCCGCATTCTGGAATGATCCTAAGCGAGCAGAAACCATCCTTAAAGAAATTAAGGGTCATAAATTTTGGGTTCACTCATATGAAACGCTGCTAGATTCTTATGAGGAACTTGAAGTCCTATTCGAATTCCAAAAAGAAGGGGAAGCAACTGAGGAGGAAGTCGATCATTTGTATAAATCATTTTCAAAACAACTCGACGAGACAGAAATTACTTCGACTCTAAATCAAGAAGAAGATGGCTTAGATTGCATTTTAGAAATTAATGCAGGAGCCGGTGGAACAGAAGCATGTGATTGGGCAGAAATGCTTTATCGAATGTATGTTATGTATGGTGAGAAGAATGATATGAAAGTATCTGAATTAAATCGAGTAGATGGTGACGTTGCAGGCATTAAGTCAGTAGAATTACAAATGTCAGGACATTTAGCGTATGGTTATTTGAAAGGAGAAAATGGTGTTCATAGATTGGTCAGAGTATCACCTTATAATGCACAAGGAAAACGGATGACTTCATTTGCTTCTGTATTTGTACATCCCATGATCGATAATAATATTGAGATAGAAATTAATCCAGCTGATATCGAATGGGATACGTTTAGAGCAAGTGGAGCAGGGGGACAGCATGTAAATAAAACGGAGTCTGCCGTCAGAGTACGCCATTTACCCTCTGGTATTACAGCAGAATGCCAAGAAGAGCGATCGCAACATATGAATCGAGAGAAAGCATTGGTTATGTTAAAATCTCGTTTGTATGAAGTGGAGCTGAAAAAGAAAATGGCAGAAAGAGATAATGTCGAGGCTCAAAAGATGAAAAATGAGTGGGGGAGTCAGATTCGTTCTTATGTTTTGGATGATCGCCGGGTGAAAGATCATAGAACTAATTTCGAAAATAGAAATACGGATGCGGTTCTAAATGGCGACATTGGTGGTTTTCTAAAGGCTTTTTTAATGTGGGATGGCCGTTAAAAATGTAATTAAAACTCTCTTATTATTATCTTTATATAACTCCAATTGCCAATCTTGTTTATCCATCATAAAATTCAGACAATGAAAAAGTTAGTATCGATTTTAGCGCTTGTGTGTATTTCAATTTACATGTCCGCTCAGATAACAGTAGGCCTTAATACACTTCCTGAGGTAGGCGATGTTTTGCAGTATGAATCATTTACAGCTTACGAAGGTGTTGGAAAATGGGATAGTATAGCTCAAGATTTTCAATATTGGGAGTTTTATGATATTGTTTTTGATGGAGAAACAGAGGAGAGCTATTTAAATGCCGACATGGGTATGGTTAAAGATAGTTTTCCAGATGCAGATATGTTAGTCGATTTTTTAGGGAATGAGGGCTACGCTATTCGTAATTCTACAAGTATCAGCATAATAGGATTTAGTGGACAAGAATTTGCTGGATTACCTGTACCATTGACCCTTGCATTGGAACAACCCTTTGTGATTAGAAGAGCGCCTATCGCTTATGGTGATTTGTACAATACACAAACCAGCTTTAGTGCTCGTTTTCCATTATCGGACTTTCCTGAATTAGATACATTGATACAGGAGAATAATCCTTTAGGCGAAGGAGTAGATATTGATTCTTTTGGGATAACCTGGGATTTAAACAGGACAGAAGAAGCCGTAGGTTGGGGGAGTATGTTTCCTTCTGACTTTGACATTGAGATCTTGCAAGTTTTACAAAGAGACCAAATCCAAACCACAATTGAAGCCTATATTATTTCTGTGATTGGGGGTTCTTGGTTGGATGTGAGTGCCTTTTTGCCAGAGGAGTTTTCTAGTCAATTAGATTTAGACCTACTAACCTATAAATACTTAGGTGAAAATAATAAAGAGTCTTTAGTGGAGTTTACGGTTGATGCGAATGATCCAATGGCCATTCCTTCAGGAAGAGCATTGAGTGGACTTATTACAACATCTACAGAGGATATTACATTCGGAAATCAATTATCGCTTTATCCTAATCCTACATCTGATATCTTGTATATAAAAGCAGAAGAAGCTATAATCCAATTACATATATATGATGTAAATGGACAACTAATATCTTCGAAAAAAGAAAACAGTGAGTTTGTAAGCTGGAACCTAGATGGTTTTACGTCCGGTCATTATTACATTACGGTACAAACTGAAAAGGGCATACATTCTCAACGATTTGCCTTGACTAAATAATAAAACTGAATTAGAAGAGATTAAAGAAAGAATCTTCTTCCTCTTCTGATTCTTCAATTTCTTGATTTTTCTTTTTTAGTCTGATAAACTGAAATTTGACGCCTAGATTGAATCGAGTCTCCTCAAAATTTTCATACGGTTTTGATGATCCAGCATCAGAAACTAGAGTAAAAGACTTATTCATTAGATCATTCAAGTAGTACTCACCAAATAGTATTATTCCCTTGGTCATACCTATTTCAGTTCGAATAAGATGTCCAAGGCTATTTACTTCATTAGGCCAAAATGATTTCTTCGTTAGAATTTGGGCATTAGGGTTGGCATCTGCAAAGATTTGTGATCTATGATGGTAGTAATAATCTAAACCATAGGCGGCATATATCATAAATTTTTGGGTCATCCCTGTCAGAAGCACGCCTAGCTCTGGTCCGACACTATACACTCGGTGATTGTACCTATCTCCACTGAGATCAAAAGTTAATCCGTCCTTTTTAAAGATAATCCCTCCTCTTAACCATGCATTTTCACTCAGGTTGTACAAGTTCCCTCTAAATGGTACAGCCCAATGAAATCGGGCATTTGTGTTAAGGGCTTGGCCATCATTTTTAATAGAACTTAGTCCTAGTTTTTGAGAAAAGCCTGGAATACAGCCAATAGATAGGAGTATTAGAAGTAAGGTGAATCTATATTTCTTCATGTATTTGTGGTATAGTCAAAGGGAATATCTTAATAATTTAAGACACTATCAATATGATTCCTGACTTTTTCTGCATTTAGTAGCATAGTTTCTTCCAAAACACTATTTAAAGGGATAGCCGGTAAATTTTCAGAACCAATAGTCCTTACTGGGGCATCTAAATTTTCGAAACAGGTCTCTTGAATCGTTGCAGCAATACTTCTTGCAAATGAGTTTTCAACGGGCTCTTCAGTGATTACTAAACACTTACCCGTTTTTCGAACAGATTTGAAAATGCTATCGTAATCTAAAGGCACTAATGTTCTTAGATCAATAATCTCAATTTGGTGTTTGATGTCTTTGCTCGCATGCAATGACCAATGAACGCCCATACCATAACAAACAATAGTCAAGCTATTATTTTCAAGCTCAGATGCTTCTTGCACTACTAATGCTTTGCCAAAGGGTAAAACGTAATTCTCATCAGGTTCTGGCGTTCTTGCAGCAAGAGTGCCAGGTACTTTAGACCAGTATAGGCCTTTATGCTCAAAAATAACAACAGGATTAGGGTCTAGATAAGCGGCTTTAAAAAGTCCTTTTAGATCAGCCCCATTAGATGGATAAGCCACCTTAATACCTTTAATATTTGTTACCACAGATTCTACACTTGAAGAATGATAAGGTCCTCCACTGCCATAGGCTCCAATTGGTACTCTTAGTATCATACTCACAGGCCATTTGCCATTGGATAAGTAGTAAGATCTACTTACTTCTGTAAATAGTTGATTTAGTCCTGGCCATATGTAATCGGCAAATTGAACTTCGACGATTGGTTTTAAGCCAACAGCAGCCATTCCAGCGGTAGAACCCACTATAAACGCTTCTTGAATAGGTGTGTTAAATACTCGTTGATCACCAAACTTTTGAGCCAGAGTGGCTGCTTCTCTAAAAACACCGCCTAAACGACCGCCTACATCTTGACCATACAATAGACATTCTGGATGGCTGCGCATTATTTCTTCAATGGCGTGTAATGCAGCATCAACCATCACAGTCTCTTCTGCACCTTCAGGTTTTCTAATCCCTTTTTCTTCCGTTACCTCGGTTGGCGCTACATCAAATGTGTATAAATCTGCTGGCGTCGGATCTGGTGCCTTTTGTGCTATTTTGAAATCTTTTTCTACAGTTCCAATAGCTTTTTTTTCAATAGAAAGAATCTTTTTCTCAGTTATTCCTGCATCTAATAATTGTCTACGAATGATTGGATAAGGGTCTCTTCGCTTGTGTTCTTCTAAATCATCTCTATACCATTCCATTCGAACACCGGAAGTATGATGATTTAAAAGTGGCACTTTAGCATGAATTAAAAACGGCTTTCGCTCCTTCCTAATGTATTGCAATGCTTTTTCTACCGTTTTGTAGGATGTAAGAAAATCGTTTCCATTTATTGATTTTGCCTTGATCCCTTTAAATCCTTTAATAAAGTGATACGCATCTTGAGCCCTTGTCTCTGCAGCATTTGCGGAAATATCCCATCCGTTATCTTGGATTAGGTATAAAATAGGTAACTGCTTTAGTGCGGCCATTTGAAAGGCCTCTGACACTTCACCTTCAGTAACAGAGGCATCACCTAAAGAACAAACGACTACTGGCTTTTTTCTACGCGGTTTTTTGGAAGCCAGTCCCATCTGCTCTATATATTGTATACCTAAGGCACAGCCTGTAGCTGGAATGGCTTGCATCCCTGTAGCTGAAGATTGATGCGGAATCTTTGCCTTATCATTATCTCTAAGGCTTGGGTGAGAATAGTAAGACCGACCACCACTAAACGGGTCTGATCTTTTAGCTAACAATTGAAGCATAAGATCTTTTGGTGTAACTCCTATGCCTAAAAGCATGGCATCATCACGATAATACGGATAAGCATAATCCTGAGGCAATAATTGCATACCTGTAGCTATTTGAATAGCTTCATGACCTCTGGATGTAGCATGAACATACTTCGAAACAATCTTGAAGTTCTCTTCATAGAGCTCAGTCATAGTTTTGGCCTGAACAAGCTTTTCAAAAGCAGCAATTAGGATCTTAGACAATGCATTCTGATTTTACCCTAAAGATAAAAAAGCTAGAGCTGTAAAGAAAAAAGGGGCAAGTTCATATTGAACTCACCCCAACCTTACATGCTATAATTTATATAAACTAGTGTTGAACTTGGAATCTAATATTTTTGATTTCACCATCATCATACAAAACTCTCAAGATATATACACCGTCAATTAATTCGCTGACATCAACCTTTGTTTGTTCATCACTAAATCTATTCGAACGTATTTTCGAACCTTTTAAATCATAGATTTCAAACAATGACATTGACGTAGAACCCGTACTGTTTACATTCAGTATATCATCTGCTGGTGTTGGGAAGACAGTTAACTGCTTATCATCTTCTTCCATTGAGAATAATTGTTGAGCCGGAAGCTCATCATTATCTCTAGTACCTACTTCTTCCGTTAGGTCTCCAGCACCTGTAACCCAAATGCAATAATCTTCTGTCTCTCCATAAGTAAATGTTTCACATGGACTCGTTGGATACGAGCCTATTTTCATAGCTACCCTCATGGTTGTTTCACCATTCCATAAAGTATATGGCATATTTATGTAGCCATTTATATTACCCGTTCCATTTCCATATGCTATAAACTCACCTGCATCAAGGTAATCACCATCCATATTGAAATCTATCCAAATCATCCAATATGCGTGATAAATATTATTCGGGAAGCCAGGTGTGAGACTTACATAAACGCTCTGACCTGGACTGATGGTTGCACATTGGTCCGTATAGTCCCCATATCCTCCATCATCCCATGACGTATTATTCAAATTGGCAAATTGAACGTTTTCTATCCAACTTTGACTTGAATTAATACCTCCAGAACTACATTCGCTTTGTACGACAGTAAGATCAAATGAACACGTCGTAGCATTGCCACAACCATCGGTTGCTTCATAGCTTATGGTTGTAGTCGTACCTGTCGTAAATACAGAACCACTTGGCGGTCCAGCCGTTTGCGTAACATTAACACAACCAGGGATTTCCATAATATATTCAAGTGCAGCTGTATTGTACTGATCATTCCAAGTACCATCACTTAACATTTCTACATAGTCCTGAGCCCCATTATAATTGTTAGGTTGTCCAGGGTACCAGTTAGTATATGTGACAGGCTCATTATTGCACCACTGGAAAACACCTTCTGTACTTTCATCAGATAGGCCAATGTACGCTGACTGAATGGTCAAAATATTAGCTAAAAACGCATTTTCTGATGCATTATTTATAGCGGCTAAATAACCGCCATTTGCAATACAAGATGCTTTCGCAGAGTTCCAAGTTGCTGGTTGTGTCGAACAATAGTAATAGTGGCCATTATGTTCACCCATGTATATAAATCCAGGGATGTAATCTCCTCCACTACAATTCGAACAACATGAAGTGGCTTCTGGTGTTTGCCATGTAACAACCATGCCATTATTGTTAGGACAGGTTAAGGTCACATCTTCAGGACACGCAATAGATATTGATGGATTAACACATACTTCGAAAGAACAAGTTTGTTCTGGACTACAACCATCATTAGCTTTGTATGTAATGGTCGTACACCCTTCATAGAAGAATGAACCGGATTGAGGTCCACCTATTTGTGTAACGTGATCACAAGGAATTTCCATAATAAATTCTAAGGCAGCTGTGTTGTATTGGTCATTCCAAGTACCATCACTTAGCATCTCTACATAGTCTTGCGCACCATTATAGTTATTTGGTTGACCTGGATACCAATTTGTATAGCTCAAATCATCACCGCATACCCATTCAAATTGCCCTTCTACATTGGAATCATGTAGGCCTATATAAGCGGACTGAATGGTTAGAATATTGGCAAGGAATGCATTTTCACCTGCAGATCCAATACATGCTAAATGACCACCATTTGATTCGCAAATATTTTGTGCACTGTTCCATGTTGATGGTGATGTCGAACAATAATATTGATGTCCATTATACGTACCCATAAAGATAAAGCCAGGGATGTATCCACCTCCACAATCATTACAATCACTCTCAAATACGGGTTCATCCCAGGTTACATATGCACCACCATTAGGCCCACAATCAACTGTGATATCCTCAGGACATTCGAATGTGTTATTGTTGCCTTCTACGGTAACTGTAAAGGAGCACACTGTAACATTGCCACAATCATCCGTTGCCGTGTAAGTTACTGTTGTTGTTCCAACAGGGAATACAGATCCACTTTGATGTGTAGAGGTGAAGCTGTCAATTCCGCACTCATCAGTGGCACTAGGAGCAACCCAACTGACCGGGGTATTACTTCCAGATACGGTAATATCATATGGACATTCCCATATTTCTGGTGCTAGTGCATCACCCAGTGTAATTAATTGTGTACATGTACTTACTAGATCGTAATCATCTGGATCTGTGGCTGTCCACGTACGAATAATCTCTTTAGCTCCTGCACAAGGTCCAGTACTAACAATCATATCATTAAAATCTAATAATGGTGGCCAACAGTCGTCACTAGAAGGTGTTGCTGTAGCGTAACCAGTGATAGATGGGCCATAATTAGATGATGTACATAAGTATGCATTTGAAGGACAAACAAGGTTTGGCGGTTGAGTACAACCTACTGCGTCACAGGTCAAAATTACATCAAAAGTGCAGATAGCCTCGTTCCCACATGCATCCGTTCCACTATAGCTTACGGTCGTTGTTCCAACTTGGAAAATATCACCCGGTTCGTGAGTTGAGCTAAGCGTGACGATACTACAATCGTCCGTAAATATAGGTTCAACCCATGTAATGGATTTAGTACAATCATTACTACTGGTACTCATATATATATCTGCAGGACAATCCCATATTTCTGGAGCATCTTCATCTGCCAATGTGATGGTTTGTGTGCAAGAACTTGATAATGAATTGTTATCCATATCTGTAGCGGTCCATGTTCGTTCTACAACTTTACCACCACTACAAGGACCTGTACTAATAATAGCATCACTGTAGCTAACCATAGGCAGACCACAATCAGGACCTCCTGAATTTGCAGTGGCTTCTCCTGTGATTGATGGACCAAAGGCTACACCTGGACACAGAGTTATGTCCGCAGGGCAATAAATACTAGGAGGTGCTTCACAATCTGTACTGTTACATAAAATTGTTATGGTAAAAGAGCATGTTGCCACATTATCACATTCATCAATAGCTGTATAAGTAACGGTGGTTACTCCTTCACTGAAGGTAGCGCCATTGGCATAGTCCGAACCGAATGAACTCAGGCCACAATTATCTGATGCCGTAGGTTCTACCCATGGAACCATTATATCACACCAATCTCCTCCGTCAATGGTGATATCATGAGGGCACATGGTAATGACAGGCGCCACTTCATCTTCTAAAGTTATCATCTGTACACAACTTGCCACCAAGTTCTCATCATCAGGGTCAGTGGCAAACCAGGTTCGTTCAATGAGGTGAGAGGAACCACATCCATCTGTAGATAAGATAACATCCGTAAAAGTTATGATCGGCTCTCCACAAGATACATCTGGCCCTTCTGCTAAAGTATATCCTGTGTTACTAGGATCAATGGAACCATCTGGACATATTGTAATGTCATCAGCGCAATCCGTTATTATTGGTGGCTGAGAACAAATACCTGCATTTGTACATAATACGGTTATATCAAAGCTTTCTACGCTTTCATTTCCACAATTGTCAATGGCAGTATACGTAACTGTCGTAGTACCCTGCTCGAATTCATCTCCGGAACTGTGCGTTGCGCTTACACTATACCCACCACAATTATCCATGATGGTTGGTTCGGTCCAACTGGCTATAACAGGGCAATATGTGTCACTTACTGTTATATCATACAACTCTGTAATATTAGGACCTTCTAAATCTTCTAATGTAATAAATTGGAAGCATCCGCTATACAAACTAGCATCGTTAGGATCTTCTGCTTTCCATGTTCGTTTTATATGTATTTGGCCATCACACGGACCGGTAGAAATAGTTTCATCGTTATAGCTAATAACTGGAGCATCACAACCTTCTAAAGAACTAGCACTGGCCATACCTGTTATTGATGGGTCTAATGAAGACCCTGGACAAGCTGTAAAGTTGGCCGGACAGTTTATACTAGGAGGTGTATTACAAATGCACTCTACGGTTACAGAGAAGGTATAATTACTCTGATTTCCACAATTATCAGTGGCTGTGTAATTTACAATAGTAAGACCTTCATTGAAGGAATCACCTGGTTCGTGCGATGATGTGAGACTATATAAACCGCAATCATCCGTTGCATTAGGCACTGTCCAATTTACGTTGGCGGAACATCCTGAGCCACTAGATTCTACTGTAATATCATTAGGGACATTGGAAAACACAGGTACTTTATTATCTCTAAGTTTAATGATTTGCTTACAAGTAGTACTAATACCAAATTCTGTGTCCGTTACCTTCCATTGTCTGCGTATTTTAATTTCTCCTTCGCAAGGACCGACCGTTAATATTTTATCTGAATAGGTAACTACAAGCGGCCCACAGCCTGTTCCTGAAACTATCGTAGGTTCTCCTGTTCTTATCGGATCTGTAGAGGTATTGGGACAGCCTACAAACATTGGAGGACAGATCAATTCAGGTGGATTATCGCAAGAACAATTGACTGTTATGTCAAAGGTGTAAATCTTGAAATTGCCACAATCATCCGTGACAGTATAGCTTACTTCTGTGACTCCATTCGGGAATGAATCACCCGGTTCGTGCGTACTTGTCACATTAGCTACATTACAATTATCATATGCATTAGGTGGTGTCCATGAAACAGGAACTAGACAATCATATCCTTCGCCTGAAACTGTTATATTCCCTGGAACCTGACCAAACCAAGGGTCTTGATCATCTGATAATTTTATAATCTGCTTGCAATTTGAAAATAAAGCAGGATTATTAGGATCTTGAGCTCTCCACATTCTTCTTATTTTGAAGCCATCCTCACATGGTTCGTTAGACAAAATTACATCTGAATATGTGACCACAGGATCTGCACATCCACTACCCGTTAACACTGTTGGGTAGCCTGTGTTGGAGGGGTCAGTCGACGCACCAACGCAAGCTGAAAATTTAGGAGGACAAGTAATTTCTGGAGCTTCATTGCAATAGCATTCGACTGTAACGTTAAAACTGCATGTTGCAATACTACCACATGCATCTACAGCTGTATAGATAATGGGTGTTGACCCTTCTGTAAATACGTCTCCTGGGTTATAATTTGAATAAAAATCTTCTACTTTGCAATTGTCGCTAGCTATAGGTGCTACCCATGAAACAGTAGTTGAACAATCAGGTCCGCTGCTGTTCACTGTTATATCAGATGGGCAATTGCTCCAAGATGGATCTTCAAGGTCTTGTAAATTGATTAATTGGGTACAGGAGGCATCTAAATCTGGATTGCCTGGATATGATACAGTCCAAATTCTTTCGTATTTGGCTTGCTCTGAACAAGGCCCGCTTGAAATTAGAATATCTTCATAGCTTACATTTGGTAAATCACAGTCGGTACTAAACCCTATCTCAGGTTCACCGGCAATACTAGGACCATATGGTTCACCAGGACATGTTATAAAATTGTCAGGGCATGAAATAGTTAATGGCTCAGAACATTCGCAAACCACAGTAGCTTGGAAACTTGTTGTAAAGCTTAAACCACAAGCATCTTGCCCTGTATATTGAATAGTATAACTGCCTTCATCGAATATATCTCCAGGTTCATAGTTAGAACTAACTGAACTTAGTTCACAATTATCACCCCCAATTGGAGGTGTCCAAGTTATAGGCGTTAAACAATTATTTGAAGGATTTGCAAAAACGGTTATATCGCTAGGCACATTGCTAAAGAATGGCACGACAACATCATCAATAGTTATGGTTTGAATACAACTAGAGTTTAAGTTTGAATTATCTGGATCTGTAGCTGTCCAAGTACGAGCAATTTCTTTAGCATCAGAACAATTTCCACTAGATAATCCAGAAATTTCGTCACTACTTGTTATTATTGGTTGTTCACAATCTGGACTGCCTGGATCGCCTGTTGCAGGGGTTAGGTCATTTGGGAGATAAGGTTCATCTACACAAATGGTAATATCTTCTGGACATTTCACAAGCGGCGCATCATAACAACATGAGCCAATAACACTTACTGTGAAGCTACATTCATCAAATAAATCACAATCATCTACAGCCATATAATCTACCTCAGTATCTCCAAAAGGAAATTCATCACCTGGATAATGGGATTGAAGTACGGAAGTGACTCCGCAATTATCTGTTGCAATAGGCTCTACCCAAGTAGCCGAATAATCGCAACCATTATTTGATAGATCTATTGTAATATCCTCAGGGCAATCCCAATATTCTGGGGCCTCGGTATCTTCTAAAAAAATTGTTTGGGTACATGTGGCAATTAGCCACGGAGAGGAGTTGTCTGGATATTCAGCTGTCCAAGTCCTTTTGATGATCATCTCACAAGGAAAATCTTGCATAATTTGATCAGAATACGTCACAATCGGTTGTGGACAATCAGGGTCACCGGGTTCCGCTGTTGACCATCCTGTAATATCTGGGTCCGTTCCATCGGAAGGGCAACCGAAATACGCAGCTGCACAATTTAAAATGGGTGCAACATAGCATCCTTCCGGAGCACTATTCATTGCACTATTCTCACTTAAAGCTTCTTCAACATGACTTCCGAATAAATCGAATGACATTGACATACACAATAGAAAGCAAAAGCCTGCTGAAGCACTTCTAAGTAGAAATGAGTTCATAGCCATAAATTTTTAATTAATATTATCTTCAAACAGCGATGTAAGGTGTAGTCTAAACAGGAATTATTTGTTGTTTTTTCGGATATGTAAGAACCCCTGTTCTGTGGTTCTCATGTTCTATACGAATGAGAGGAGCAGAATGCTCCTTCAAAAAATCATAAGAAGTGTTAAAATTTTCAAGATCTAGTCAAATAAGTGTTCAAATTCGGGCTTTAAAAAGGCCCTTATTCAAGATATTGGTATGTGTACTTGTATTGTTCCATTACGCATGTACTGAGGACGAAGTGGCTGATAAAGTCTTCAAATACAATCAAATTAACCCTATAACCTCCTTGGATCCTGCATTCGCAAAGTCTCAAAATAATATCTGGGCTTGTCACCACATCTACAATAATCTTGTGCGATTTGATAGTGAATTAAATGTAATCCCAGATCTTGCTAAATCATGGAATATCTCCGAAAATGGTTTAGTGTACACGTTTACATTAAAGGATAGTATTTTCTTCCATCAAAATGAGTGTTTCTCTGGAAATACAGCACATCAGCTTGACGCAAAAGATGTAGTCTACAGCTTGAAAAGACTAAATGATCCAAAGGTGAAATCCCCAGGATCTTGGTTGTTAAAAGATAAGCTAGCAGATAGTGGTATACAGGCTTTGGATAATAAAACAATTGAGATAAGATTACAAACCACTTTTGCTCCTTTCTTGTCCTTATTAGCAAATCAATATTGTGCCATTATTCCTAAGGAAGCCGTTGATTTTTATGGAGCTAGATTTAGATCTAACCCTGTAGGTACAGGTCCTTATAAGTTAAAACGATGGTTGGAAAATGAGGCCATGTTTTTGAGTCGGAATACTATGTACTTCGACAAAAAGCCAGATGCAGAAGGTATTAAGATTAGTTTTATGACTGATCGAAAAATGGCGTATTTAGAATTGTTGAATGAAAACGTAGATTTGGTATCTGGGCTAGAATCATCTTTTCTACATAAATTACTAGATAAGGAAGGCAATTTGCGAACTGAGAATGAGGCTGCCATAGATTTTGTAAAATCGCCATATCTGAACACAGAATACATCGGGATGAACTATCAAAAACCTGATGCTCATCCTTTATTAAAAGAAAAACGATTCAGACAAGCACTTAATTTCGGTTTAGATAAAAAGCTTATGTTGCAAACATTACGTAGCAATGTTGGGCAGGCAGCAAATAAAGGGATTATACCGGCTGGATTGCCTTCCCATGCTTATACACCTGAAGGATATTCCTTTAATAGAAGTAAAGCGCTTTCATTAATAAATCAACTGCAATCCGAAGGGTTTTCCATAGATGAACCCATAACTATTTCTACCAATGCCGATTACCTAGACTTGGTAACCTTTGCAGCCAAACAATGGGAGAGCTTGGGTTTAACTTGTAATATAGATGTTTTTGAAAGTGCTATTTTAAGAGAAAACATGAGAGCTGGAACTGTAGATATGTTTAGGGCTTCTTGGATCGCCGATTATCCTGATGGAGAAAATTTTCTTTGTCTATTTTACGGAGATAATCCAGCTCCGCCTAATTATACTAGATATAGTAATCCAAAATTTGACACCTTGTATAAAAAGGCCTCAAGCACTACAGATAATGCGGAACGATTTTTAATGTACGCCGAATTAGAAAAGATGATTATTGAAGATGCACCAGTTATATTTTTGTTCTATGACCAATCCTCGATTTTTACATCCAAAAAAGTAGCCCATTTAGAAACCAATGCCTTGAATCTTTTAGAACTTGAAAAGCTGAATTTGAATTACTGATCTTCAGCCTCAATGGCTTGAATACCAGGTAACTTTTTGCCTTCTAAGAATTCTAGCATCGCTCCACCTCCCGTAGAAATAAAGCTTATTTGATCACTAACACCACTTGCTTTTACTGCAGCTACGGAGTCACCCCCTCCGACCAGACTATAGGCATTACATTGAGCTATAGCTTTTGCAATTTCCATAGAGCCGTGCGCAAAAGCTTCCATTTCAAAGACTCCTAGTGGGCCATTCCAAATAATAGTTCCTGCTCCTTCTATAGCTTTTTTTATTTTCTGAATGGCCATTGGACCAACATCCAAGCCCATCCAGCCATCTGGGATATTCATGCTATCCACTATTTTTGTATTAGCATTAGGTTTAAAATCATCTGCTATAACTGAATCTTCTGGTAGTATAAATTCGACATTATAATCGCTCGCTTTATCTAACAGATCTCCGGCCAATTCAATGTGACTATCTTCACACAAGGAATTTCCAATATTTCCTTCTTTATATTTGAAGAAGGTGTAACTCATGCCGCCTCCGATAACGATGGTGTCCGCAAAATCCATGAAGCGACTAATCAACTGTATCTTATCACTTACTTTCGCGCCACCAAAAATAGCTACACAAGGTCGTGCTGGACTTTTCATCACTTTTTGGGCGTTGTCCATTTCTGCCTCCATCAAAAGACCAAAACTCCTATTCTCTTTCTTAAAGAAGCGCGCCACTGTCGCAGTGCTGGCATGTGCTCTATGTGCAGCACCAAACGCATCATTTATATATATGTCTCCATGCTTGGATAATTTAGCAGCAAACTCAAGGTCTCCGTCTTTCTCTTCTTTATAGAAACGCGTATTTTCTAAAAGGATCACTTCGCCAGGTGACATGTTTTGGGTCGCACGCAATGCATTTTCTCCAATACAATCATTAATAAATGTTACCTGAACATCTAATTTTTGACTTAAATAGGGTACAACATGCTTAAGAGTAAATCGAGTCTTGTCAATACTGCCATCCTCCTTTCTTTTCTTTTGAGGCCTGCCAAAATGAGCCATAAGAATTAGGGAACCACCCATCTCTAGAAGTTTCCGTAAGGTGGGCAAACTTCTGTCAATGCGTGTGGTATCTGTAATTTCAAAATGCTCATTGAGAGGGACATTATAATCCACTCTGACTAATACTCTTTTACCTTCAACATTTGTTATCATACAATTTTTTTTAAGATTACATCATAGCAGCCATATCAGCCATTCTTGCAGAGTAACCTGCCTCGTTATCATACCAAGAAACTAACTTTACAAAGTTACCATCTACATCTGTAAGCATTGAATCAAAAATGCTAGAATGTGGATTACTTATAATATCTGATGAAACTAATGGGGTAGTGGCATATTCTAGAATACCTTTCATTTTGCCTTTTGCATATTCTTCAAATACCTCATTTATTTCTTTAACCGTACTTTTCTTCTCCACTAAAATATTCAATTCGATTAGTGATCCTGTGATTACAGGAACACGTACAGCCATGGCAAATAATTTACCAGCGACTTCTGGAATAACAATACCTGTAGCTTTGGCTGCACCTGTTGTGGTTGGAACTATATTATATGCAGCCGCTCTAGCCCTTCTAAGGTCACTATGTGATCCATCTTGAATACGTTGATCTGCTGTATATGCGTGAGTGGTTGTCATTGACCCTTGTACCACGCCAAAATGATCATGCATGATCTTCATGACGGGTGCCAAGCAATTAGTTGTACATGAAGCATTGGAAATAAAGATGTCTTCTGGTGTTATTTGGTCATCATTTACACCCAGTACAATGGTTTTAGTACTTCCATCCTTGGCAGGCGCCGATAGTAGTACTTTCTTTGCTCCTGCATTGATATGCTTTTGCATTCCTTCTTTTGTTCGGAATTTTCCGGTGCATTCGAGCACTACATCGATGTTATTTTCCGCCCAAGGTAGATCATTTGGATCACGCTCTGCTGTAGCTAATATAGAGGTCCCATTTACAAATAAATGATTCTCATCTGCAGTAATGGTAGATTCAAATTTTCCATGTGCACTGTCAAAACTTGCCAAGTGTGCAAGGGTATCATTAGGAGAAAGGTCATTTATGGCCACTAACTCTACATCCTGTCTTCTAATCAAATTTCTAAAGGTAAGCCGTCCTATTCTACCAAATCCGTTTATAGCAACTCTGGTTTTGGTCATGATATTGATTTAAAGGTTAATTAAGTTTCAAAATATATGTGCAAATGTAAGTCTATGTTTAATTAAAATCCAATGATTATTTGGCAATTGCGTTGCAGGGGTAAATATAATTTAGTGGAGTCTGAAATTTCAGTTGATGGCTAAAGGGCAGAATATCAATTAGTTATCGAATTTTAGGGACATATGTGGTAAATGAATAATAGATAAATCAAAAAAAAATCAGAACTCGGTTAGGGGTAAATACCTATTTATCTTGTCTAAAAGGTACATGTTCATTACGAACATACAATCAATAGAAAGATTGAGTTTATGCCCGGAAAACGTTTCGGGATTTATAAAGACCAATGAATTTTAAATTCAGGGCGTTACAGTGTTGAGAGACTGTCTAGTGATACTAGCAGTCTCTTTTTTTTTAGTCCAATGTCATCGTAAAGGAAAGACCAAAAGTATGGGTTTGCAAGCCAGATAAGACAGGAGAAATAAGGGGTTGATTTTTAAATTGCATCGTAAGATCCTCTGATACATCGAAGGTCATTAAATGTCTATCTACGAAAGCATCAATCACTGTAACTAAATGAAGTACACCGTACCCAAACCACATATACTCTCTTATTTGCCTTGTATCATTTCTCACTTCTCTAGCCGAGTTTACAGTAAACGGTCGATCGGGCAGCGGTGTCCCGCCATTTAGTAAATAGAGGTAATACTCTTGCGCACTATTATACTCCCTGTTAAAGTACAATGCGGTGGATATAGCGGCCGCTTCAGCTCCAATCACTAAAATTCCTTTAACTATTTTTTTATTGTAAAATTGCCCACCTGAAGGGACTAATAGACTCAATAATGCGGCACGACCTGGATCACCTTTAAACATGTAAAGGAGGCCTATATCTTTTTTATCTTGAATAGAATCTATCGATTCTACCACTGAAGTGTCTACTGTTTCCTGACAAACTCCTTGTGTGCTACATAGGAGATACAATATTATAAATGCTACAAACCGCATGTTTATGTAACGAAGGGCTTACTCAAAATATTCAAGAATATCGGTTAACATATCATTGTTATTAAAATTGATCTTTAATTGACCTTTACCTGCTTTATTTTGAGAAATTTGAACCTTTGTTCCCAATTTAGAAGATAAGGTATCTTCTAAATGGCGGATTTGAATGCTCAGTTTGTCATCAGCACTAGATTCTGTGCTAGTTGGCTTTTCTTGTTTGGTGTTTTTGGATATAGCTTCTGTCGCTCTTACAGAAAGGCCTTCTTCTATTATTCTATGAAAAATCACATTGCGAACTTCCGCATTTTCTATCCCTAATAATGCTTTTGCATGACCCATGGAGAGTTCTTTATTTTTTAAGGCCTTTTGTATCTGGGGTGTAAGCTTAAGTATGCGCAGAAAATTACTAACGGTACTCCTCTTTTTACCTACTCGTAGCGCGAGTTCTTCTTGTGAATATCTTAATTCATCGATGAGTCTTTGATAACTAACCGCTATTTCAATAGGATTTAAATCGGAACGCTGAATATTTTCAATAAGGGCTAATTCTAAGATGGCATCATCATCGACTTTCCTAATATAACAAGGCAAAGATTTTAAACCAGCTAACTTGGATGCTCTAAATCGGCGTTCACCAGATACAATCTGGTAAGAGGACTCAGTTAGTTTCCTTACAGTAATGGGTTGAATCAGGCCGTTAGCTTTTATAGATTGGACAAGCTGAAGTAACTCATCTTGATTGAACTCTTGTCGAGGCTGTAACGGATTGGCTTCAATTTGCCCAATGGGGATTTCTGCTATCGAATTTGCTTCGGATACAGCTTCTTCTATTTTTGTAGGCTCCTTTTCAATGTTGGAAATCAAAGCCCTTATACCTTTACCTAGTTCAGATTTTCGGTCTTTAGCCATATCAGTTTTACTTATTATTTGCCAAGAATTCGTCTGCTAAATTTAAATAATTTTTAGCGCCCTTACTTTTAACATCATATATAATGACAGGTTGACCCACACTTGGTGCTTCCCCAATTTTTGAATTTCGATGAATAACAGTGTCAAAAATATTGTCAGTAAGTTGATCTTTAATGGATTCCATTACCATATTAGCTAGCCTTAATCGACTGTCATACATGGAAAGAAGAATACCTTCTATTTCTAAATTTGGATTCAAAGCCTCTTTCACTAGGCTAATCGTGTTTTTAAGTTTAGCCAGTCCTTCTAAAGAGAAAATTTCACATTGAACAGGAATAATGACGCTATCTGAAGCCGTTAATGCATTTATCGTTATCATACCTAAGGATGGTAAACAATCTATAAATACAAAATCATATTGGTCTTTAACTTCCTTCACTAAGGATTGCAAAATATATTCTCTACGAAGTTTGTTAACCAATTCTACTTCGGCACCAACCAAGTCAATGGATGCTGGCACTAAATCTAAATTATCAACACCTGTATTTATGATCATTTTTGATAAAGGAATATCATTCACAAATCCATCATAAATAGAATGCTTCTCTCCAATTTGTTTGAAGCCAACACCCGAGCTGGCATTAGCTTGAGGGTCTACATCAATAAGCAAGACCTTGTAATCAAGAACAGCCAATGATGCTGACAGGTTAATGGCTGTTGTTGTTTTACCAACTCCACCTTTCTGATTGGCTATGCAAATTACTTTTCCCATACTCGCTTATAGATCAATTGTTTCTCCAATGGCAGGCAAATGTAGTTTTATGTTCTTACTCTTAAAAACTTCCAAAGCATTATTCTTATTAATAGCAATGATATCAAATGTATCATAATGACAGCCAATCACTGTATTACATTGAGCAAATTCAGCAGCAATGGCAGCATCTTCATAACCCATAGTAAAGTTATCTCCTAAGGGGAAGATAGCGACATCTAAAGATGGGCAGGTCAGTGGAATCAATTTGATATCCCATGTTAAAGCAGTATCTCCAGAAAAGTAAAAACAATTTTCATTATTCCAAATGACAAAACCACCTGGATTACCTGCATACGATCCATCTTGAAAGGAACTACTATGGACGGCATTTACATATTTGCAAATACCAAAATCGAAGCTGGCCTTGCCTCCATGATTTAAATGATGAACCTTGTAATCTTTCTTGGCAAAATAACTGGCAATTTCATAATTGGAAATCAATAGACAGTCGGGATTATGCTTAAGTATTTTCTCCGCCTCTCTAATGTGATCCATATGACCATGTGAGATAAATAAATAATCAGCAGTAATCGTATCAATGTTAATAGAATCATCCGTAATAAAAGGATCGAATACTAAACTTTTTCCGCCAAATTCGATTATAAACGTTGAGTGACCTAAATAGCTAAACTTCATTTTCTATTCAATTTTTACAAAAGTAAGAAAGCAACGCTTTAATTAAATATCAATAATATATGATCAGTATTATCAGCGCAACAAACAGAAGAGACGCAAAGACTCTTACAGTGGCAAAGACTTATAAATCTATCTTGGATGAAATGGGAACACCATCTGCATTATTTTCTATGGAAGCATTTAATGGAATGCTAATCCAAGAAACGATGTACGATGGAGAACAACAAGACCCTAGGATAAAAAAGTTTCAAGAAGAAGCCATCATAAGCGCAGATCGATTGATCATAGTGTTACCAGAGTATAATGGGGGTGTGCCCGGTATTTTCAAATTCGTAGTTGATGCAATGTCCGTAAAGGATTATAAACAAACCTTTTCTAAAAGAAAAGTATGCTTGACAGGTGTTTCATCAGGTAGAGCCGGAAACCTTAGAGGATTAGATTATCTTGGCTCATGCCTTCAATACTTAGGCATGAATGTATTTGGAGGTAAATTACCTATATCAGGCATCAATACGCTCCTAACAGAAGAAGGAGCACTAAATGAAAACACACAAAATGCTATCCAAAAACAAATTGACTCTTTCTTGGCGTATTAAGAAAAATTAAGGATTGTGTTTTCAATGATGTCACAACACTGATGTAATTGATCTTCCGTCATAACTAAAGGAGGAGCAAAACGAATGATATTTCCATGTGTTGGCTTCGCTAATAAACCATTATCTCGAAGTGCTAGACATATGTCCCAAGCTGTAGAACTATCTTCAGTGTCATTAATGACAACAGCATTTAATAAACCCTTTCCTCTTACCAAAACACAAAGATCCGAACGATCCACTAAGCTTTGCATACGTGATCTAAAGATTTGGCCTAGATGTTCTGCATTTTCTGCTAACTTTTCGTCTCTTACGACCTCTAATGCAGCCATGGCCACCTTACAAGCTAAAGGATTACCACCAAATGTAGATCCATGCTCACCAGGCTTTATGCTCAACATAATTTCATCTCTGGCTAATACCGCTGAGACTGGCAAGACTCCACCAGAAAGAGCCTTTCCTAGCACCAAAATATCTGGTTTGAAGCCTTCATGGTCACAGCATAATAGTTTACCCGTTCTGGCAATACCTGTCTGAACTTCGTCTGCAATAAATAATACATTGTGCTTTTGGCAAAGCTCATATGCCTTTCTTAAATATCCATCGTCTGGCACCACTACACCAGCTTCACCCTGAATCGGTTCAACCATAAAGCCTGCCACATTTGGATCCGCAAGTTCTTTCTCTAGAGCTTCTAAATCATTGTAAGGGATATTGTCAAAGCCCGGCATGTAAGGACCGAATCCTTTATAACTGCTAGGATCCACAGACGTGGATATTGCAGCCAATGTGCGGCCCCAAAAATTGCCATTTGCAAAAAGTATCCTAGCTTTATTTTCTTCAATACCTTTGACGGTGTAGGCCCATTTCCTACACAATTTGACAGCAGTCTCCCCACCTTCTACGCCAGTATTCATGGGTAGCACTTTATCATAGCCAAAGTAGTTTGACATAAATTGCTCATATACACCTAAAACATCATTGTAAAAGGCTCTAGATGTTAAGGTTAGTTGCGTAGCTTGATCCGTTAAAGCCCCCACTATTCTAGGATGGCAATGACCTTGGTTTACAGCAGAATAGGCGCTTAAGAAATCAAAGTATTTTTTTCCTTCAACATCCCATAAGAATACACCTTCCCCTTTTGCAAGTACTACAGGTAAAGGATGATAATTGTGGGCTCCATATTTATCCTCTAGAGCCATTAACTGCGAAGAACTGTGGGTTTGAGTATCCATGTATATGACGTTTTTACAAATGTATTATTTGTTTTGTGATTTTCTAGATAATAGTTGTTTGTGCGTAGCTAATACTTGAAGTAATACACTTTGCTGACCATCATTTTTAATAATATAATCGGCCAGCTTTATTTTTTTCTCATCTAACCACTGTTTATCCATTCTACTACGAATCTGATCTTCATTCAAATTACTTCTTTTTTTCACTCGTTCTATTCTGGTTTGGACAGGAGCAATTACTAGGATATTCGCATCAAAGCGTTTGTAAATGTCTTCTTCAAAAAGAATGGCACTTTCTTCGAGAACATAAGGGGATTGCTGCGCAACAGCCCATTGCTGAAAATCTTGATATACCGCAGGATGAATAATCCCATTCATTCGTTGTAATAGCTCTGGGTCATTAAATATTTTGTTAGCCACAAATTGTCGATGTAAAACCCCATTGATATACGATTCAGCTCCTAATAAACTTTTGACCTCTTGGATTAGTTTTTCATCTGAATTCATCAATTTTTTGGCTCCTTCATCTGCGTTATAGCAAGGTATTCCCAAGCTTTCGAAAATTTGGGCTACCCAACTTTTTCCAGAGCCTATACCACCTGTTAATCCTATTTTTTGCATGCATTTAAAAGTAATAACATATCCTGAATCAGCCAATAATTGATATTATTCCTTCTTATTAGATAAATCACCAACCTTCTTCATTTTTCTTTAGGTCTTATAAGTACGATACGTAATTTTTAATACATGATCAGATTCCTAAGCGGCACATTATTGATTACAATGATCACCATTTACAGTTGTATGAAGGAAAATACTTCAGATTGTAACTTAGGTGATATTGTTGGCTTTTCAGGTGTTGAATTGGACAACTCAGGCACTTTCGAAGAAGTATCTTTTTCAGGTTTTTTGCCAATAAATTTTCAGCACGAAGCCTTGCAAGGCATTGATACGTTCGTCGGTCAGATAGGTACTGAAGAAGAGCCAAATATAATCACATACGATATTGGGTATTTAGCAGGCTATTACGTAGACCCTACAGATTCAGAAGCTGAGGAATCCAATGCGGTAAATGTGAATTATTTCCATAAAACTACTGAGTCACAAATAAGAGCGACGTTCCCTACCATGTCAGCAAATTTCATTTGCCAGGACTTAGATGAGGCTGAAAACTTTTTTTGTTTCTTAAATAGTATTGAAGTCGAATAAAAAGTAATTATTCCACTGATATTAGCTAACTCTAGTATCTTGGTAATCTATGGAAATTACCTGTGAAATCAGTTTATACCCACTAGAAGAGGAATATGAAAAGTGGATATTTTTATTTATTGATACCTTAAAGAAGCAAGAACTGCAAGTGTACACAAATGCTATGTCAACCTATGTAGTAGGTGCTTCAGACGCCATCTTTTCTGCTCTTTCCGTAATTTATGAAAGCCAATTTATGCAGGATCAAACGTCCAGTTTGGTGGTGAAAATTATAAATAAAAAGCTGCCTATTCATGACGGATTTTTATCATTCGAAACATAGTAGATCCTTGTAATAAGAAAAGGATTATTCATACTTGGATACTCAATTAAACTTGAGTGTTATCTTTGGATATGGCTTCAATTCGGAATTGGAAATGGATGGACGTTGAGAAGGTTTAACCGATGTAGAATTTGGCCTGAAAAACAATGAATATGGAAGTAACGAAATTCACGATTGAAGAAGGAATAGCAAAGATCGTATTAAACCGCCCAGATGTGTATAATAGCGTAAACACACAAATGGCGAAAGAATTGCAAACGCACCTTGATAGATGTAAAGAAGATGATGTTCGAGTGGTATATATTACAGGTGAAGGCAAAGCTTTTTGTGCAGGGCAGGACTTAAAAGAAGTGATGGGCGGAGACATGGCAGAAGCCATCAACAAAAGTGTTTCGGAAAAGTATAACCCTTTAGTTTCAAGGATCTATCATATTGAGAAGCCAGTCATTTGCGCGGTAAATGGAGTGGCTGCAGGGGCAGGAGCAAATATTGCCTTGGTTTGTGATATAGTAGTGGCGAAAGAATCTGCAAAATTTGTACAGGTATTTTCGAATATTGGTTTGATACCCGATAGTGGAGGAACCTATGTTTTGCCTAGATTGATTGGTTTTCAAAAGGCGTTAGCCCTGGCATTATTAGCGGATAAGGTTCCTGCTCCTGAGGCTGAACGTATGGGGATGATTTACAAATATTTTCCGGACGAGTCTTTTGAGGAAGAGGCTTGGAACCTAGCTGTGCGCATGTCTAAAATGCCTACTCGAGGGTTGGCCTTGACTAAAAAAGCATTTAACCTGGCATTAAATAATAGTTTTGAAGAGCAATTAGAAGTAGAGCGTAAATGCCAAATGGAGGCTGGGTGTACGCATGATTTTGCAGAAGGTGTAATGGCGTTTCTTCAAAAACGAACACCTGATTTTAAAGGCAATTAAGCTAATTTAGTTTAAGGAAGTCCTTGCTTTCCTTACTTGCATTTTGATTGTATGGTCCAATGTCCATCTAAATAAAAACAACATGAAAAGAGCAGCACTTATTTTTAGTATCCTTAGCATTGTATCCATTTCATTATTTGGGCAACAGTCCATAGAGAACATTGATCTACAAGATCCGCAGTTCCTTGAATATTCACGAAGTCATGATGACAGACTCATTTCTATACGAGATGGTGAGTTTATTCAATTGGATAGTATAGAGTACTTTGCGATTGATGCGACTGGAGAAACAATCTTTCAAGGCGTTTATCGCTATGAAAATGTAAATGGACTGATTCAAAGAGGGGATTATTATGAAAATGAAGATGGAGTATTTGTTCGAAATCAATATATCATATTAGAGTATAACGAGAATGACCAGGAAACCTTGGTCAGCACATATGTAATTTTAATTAATGGCGTAGAATACTTGGCTACCCAGAACACCTTCGAATATGATTCTGAAGGGAATCAATCTATACGACAATTTGCGGCCTTTAATTCTTCAGGTTTACAAACTTCAGGATTCAGATTTGAATATCAATACGATGGCGAAATTTTACGAACCTATACAAGATCAGATTATAATGTTAATACAGAAAATTATGATTTAGCTAGACGATATACGTTTGAGTTTACTGATCCCGATGATATAAATCCATTCAGAAGAGGAGATGAGATTTATGACATATTTAATGACACGTATTCACCAATTTCTGAAGTAATCTTTAACTACGAGGAGGATTTACTTTTGGAGAGATGGTATAATGAATACAATGATCCATTGCAAACGTATGACCCAGTTAATTATCGGCAATATACGCATGATGCTAATGGATATTTTAGCTCCATTACTTTATCTGCTTGGTTTAGTAACTCCATGGAATATATGGCTGTAGAAGTAGATCGCTTTACTAATGATAATTGTGGTAATTTATTGACAAGAAAGGATAATATGATAATCGATGGTGAAGAGGTAGATGGTCCTTCCAGAATATATTATTATTCACAGTTTGTAAATACAGCGGATGTTGTTTTAGAAGAAGTGATTGTATATCCAAATCCTATTTCTCAATCATTCCAGGTGAGTGAAATTGACCAAGAAACTCACTATACCATTTATGATATGGACGGTAGGTTAGTACAAAGTGGACCAATATCTAATGGTGAACCTATTGGTGTTCATCGATTAAGTAATGGTTCATATATTCTAGAAATTCCATCTTATAAAAGGAAACAAATAATCATTCACCGGGATTAGATTAGGCATTTTAAAGAGCCTTGATGTAGCGCTCGAATATTGTTTTAAGTTGTGCGCGGTCTACCTTATGTTCGCCATGATAGGATAATATGGCTAAGTCTAATTGTTGATCTTTATTTCGTTGCTTGAGAATTTCCACTCTATCTCTTGTTAAAAATCTATCTTCTGTTCCATAGGTATAAACGCCTGGTGTATTCTGTAGACAATTGTTATGCCTTAGGTCAATGTCATCTGGGATCCAACAGGCATAAGCAATATAAAAATCGATGAATGGATCTTTAGCATGAAGCCATCTAAACATAGTCATGCCTCCTTGGGAAAATCCTAATACAATTAATTTTGATCCAAATGGCATTTTTGTTTTAAGATCGTGCACTACTTCTTCTAGATAATTAGAATAGTCCTCAATTTCGTATAAACGATCTCTAGATGTCATCCAAGAGGCTAGTGGCTCACCTTTAAACATTTGCCGATAAGACCTATTAAGGGCTTCGGGTGCTACAATGAAATGTTCGTTACTGTCAAATTCATCAAATTTGTGAAGCATTTGTTCGCATACCATATCCGAACCATGCAGCACCAACCAACAATATTTTGTGTTTTGACCTATCTCACCTAAACAGCTCACTCTAGCCGTTTTGGTGACTTTAAAATATGCAGAACGTATGTCTAGCTTTTCAGAAATGTTGTTGTGGCTTTATTGAATCCATCAAAGATAACTAGATAGTATTGTCCAGCTGGTAATCCAGTAATATCTAATTGACCTTCCTGATTATTTACACTAATAGTTCTTAAAATTTGACCGCTTGAATGAATGATCTTTAGGTTCGTTTGATTTTGGAAATTATGAGTGTAGTTAATAAAATCTTTTGCTACGGTAGGATACACACTAAGGGTACTATTCTTAATATCTGAGGTATTTATAAGTTCGCCAATGCCAATTTGGGTCAGATCATAACTAAAGATGCCTCTAGCAAAAGTACCTAGAATCAACTCATTATTTTCGACGTGGTAATCAAGGTCATATGCACTTACTATAGGCATGTTTTCACCTAATCTATCCCAACTTTCACCTAAGTTTTCTGAATAATATACACCACCATCATTGGCAATAAAAACATATTCGATATCATTCCAAACAATAGTATGGATATGATTGATCGCTAGGTTAGGTAGATCACTATGTATTGGTTCCCACGAATCACCATAATCATTTGTCATATAAATATGGGGCTCAAAATCGTTGTATTTGTAGCCCGATATACAAACAAAAGCTCGACTAGGATTTTGTTTGGAGACTTTAATATCCGTTACATACTGTCTTGGAATCTGGTGATTGATGTTTATCCACTCAGTACTATTATTTTCTTTTCTCCAAAGTAATCCATCATTCGTACCTAAGTAAAATATACCGCTTTCAAAGGTGCTTTGGTCAAAGGTAGACACTTGATGTCTATAAGCGCTAGAAGGGTCTATGGTATCTACCAGGCGAGGACCTATTTGCTCCCAGTCTACATCATTTCCGTTAATCCGACCTTTGTAAAGTCGGTCGGTTCCTGTATATATAGTATTGGGATCATCTTTTCCTAGCGTATAGAACATGTCCCAAGCTTTACTACCTTCTAACTCGTCAGATATAATGTCATAGTCACCAAATTCCCCATCTGTGGACATCAATATATTTCCATTTTGATATTCTACAAAGTAAATATCTGGATCTTCTTCGTGGAATGCGACTGAGAAACCATCACCACCAAAATATCTGACCCATTCATTTATTTCGTCTTCATTTCCTCTGATAGTGCCATTATCTTGAGTCCCTCCGTAATAGTATTGAGGTTTCCATTTGTTGTAACCAATTCTATAAAATTGCGTTGTTGGAATATTTTCAATATCCTCCCATTCTTGGGTATCTTCAATAGGAGCTCTATATGCGCCACCATCTGTGGCTAGGTATAAATTGCCATGAGCAAAAGCCAAATCGTGTTTGTCAGCATGTATTGAACCGTCCTCTGCATAGAACCAATCCAAACCACCATTTAACGTTCTGAACATTCTCACCCCTAATATTGATATATCTTGATCGTTAAAAGGGTTTACTTTTATTCTTGTAAAGTACCAACCAAAACCGCCCGCTATATTGCAGGGAATGCCTGATACAGAGACAGGGCTCCATTGGTCTCCGCCATCCTCACTTGTATACACTCCGGACAAGTCAAATCCTCCAGTATCACAGCCAGGTAGTCCGCCTACAGTAACATAGGCCGCATATAGACGATTTGGATCTTGGTGAGAAATATCTAGATGCACTTTTACATGTTCCCCGTCAGGAAGCCCATTTTCTAGAATCTCCCAAGTGTCTCCACCATCATAGGATCGGTGTATTTTTGCATCTGGTCCACTAACTTTTGATTCTTTATTATTTCGAATTCTATTCCATCCACAAGCATAAATAATATTATCATCAAATGGATGTACAACTATGTCATTGACCCCAGTAGAATCATTTATGTATAGTATTTGACTCCAGTTTTCTCCTCCATCCTCACTCTTATACAGTCCTCTATCAGCATTTCGCTCGAAAGGAATGCCCATAGAAGAAGCATAAATAATGTCTGAATTCTGAGGAGAAATATAAATGTCTGAGATGATGCCAGGTTGAGTCAAGCCTAAATTAGACCAACTGTCTCCACAATTTTCTGATACATAAATACCATTCCCAATGAATGGATTTCCTGAAATATTCCGATCACCTGTTCCTACTAGTACTCTATCAGGGTTAGCAGGGTCAAAAACAATATGACTGATAGCAAGGTAACTCTGGTCATCAAAAACTGGAATCCATTGATTACCCCCATCTTTAGTCCGCCACAATCCGCCCCTGCTAAAGCCTAGAAAGATAATATTGGGGTCTTCGGGATGGACAGCCACGGCATTTGCTCTGGCTCCAATGTTTTGTGGGCCCTGACTTACCCAAAACCCACCTGAATTTCTGGAACTCGCTTCTTCCTTCATTTTTTGCATAACCTCAAAATGTGCTTTTCTATCATACTGGCCATCTGGAAAAGTTCGCTGGTAAAAGCGATCTAAATCCGGCTCCTCCTTTAGGTTTATTTTTTCAAGTGCTTCCTGAGAAATAGTATCTACACTAAAAAACGACGTGTTCAATAAAATCAAAGCTGAACAAGAAAGAATAGAAAAATACAGTAGATAACGCATAGCACTTAATTTACTAACAATTTATAATATCTATTTAAAATTGTTTTAGCGAGACCCAATAAACCATCTGAAATTGATCATAATTGTCTTTTAATATAATAAGGACATTGGACTAAACCATCAAAGCCTAGATAATATAAGGAGATAATGAACAAGACCTTTAATTTTGTCCGAAATAACAAACATAATGCAAGAAGCATACGTACGACATGAAGTTTCAAATGGATTGGGCATCATTGAGTTTTATCATCCAAGTCATAATTCTTTGCCTAGCAATCTCTTGGCTGATCTAGCACAAAAAATTATCGATTTAGGTACTGATGATAATGTGAAAGTGATATTGTTGAAAAGTGGGGGAGACAGGACCTTTTGTGCAGGCGCAAGCTTTGATGAGATGATCAACATTACTGATTTTGATTCTGGAAAGGCATTCTTTATGGGATTCGCCAGAGTAATCAATGCATGTAGAACCTGTCCTAAATTAGTGATTGGAAGAGTTCAAGGTAAAGCAGTAGGTGGAGGAGTTGGATTAGCATCAGCCGTAGATTATTGCATGGCCACAAAATATGCATCGGTTAAGTTGAGTGAACTTGCTGTAGGGATAGGTCCTTTTGTTGTAGGACCTGCAGTGGAGCGAAAAATAGGTTTATCTGCCATGAGCCAAATGGCCATAAATGCCACAGAATGGCAGACGGCTGAATGGGCAAAATCAAAGGGGTTATTCACTGAAGTGTTCGATTCAGTTGAACAATTGGATGAGTATATTACACACTTTACAAATGGCCTGATGAATAAAAGTATGTCAGCTATGAAATTATTAAAAAAGGTATTTTGGGAAGGAGCAGAGCATTGGGATCAATTATTAGAAGATCGGGCCGAATTAAGTGGTAGCTTAATACTATCAAAAGAAGCCAAAGACGCCATTAATTCATTTAAAAGCAAAGCATGATTTATTCCTTTGATGGGGTGATTCCTGTTGTTCATCCAAGCTCATTTGTACACCCTCAAGCTACAGTAACGGGTCAGGTCATCATTGGACCCAATGTTTATATTGGGCCTGGAGCAGCTATACGCGGTGATTGGGGGGCTATTGAAATCCAGGAAGGATGTAATGTGCAAGAAAACTGTACCGTACATATGTTCCCCAATGTTTCTGTGATATTTGAACCAGGCGCTCATGTGGGGCATGGGGCCGTTATTCATGGAGCCAATTTGAAGCGTAATTGTATGGTAGGCATGAATGCTGTAATTATGGACCGAGTAATTGTAGGAGAAGAATCTATTATCGGAGCCTTATCATTTGTTAAAGCAGATATGAATATTCCTCCACGGTCTTTAGTTGTAGGTAATCCGGCTACCATTATTAAGCAAGTATCAGACAAAATGATAGCTTGGAAAACTAAGGGCACAGCATTATATCAACAACTACCCAAAGAGTGTCATGATACATTAAAAGAGGTGGAAGCCCTCCAGGATGCGTCAATGCAAGCCAAAGCGAAACCTAAGGATTATATGACTTGGAATGAATCTAAATGATTCGATTATCTAAATGTTAGAATCTCATCAAGATTAACCTTCATTTTGCCGCATTGTTCTGAGGGTGCTGAGTAATCAGCTTCAACCTTATAGCCGTAAAAAGCACCTAGAATTTGTTTCATTTGAGACGTAGTTAATTGAGCTGTTGTCTCATCAAAATTCATTTCAGCATACGTTACAGATCCGGCATTATTTACACAAAAATCTACAACGATTCTTTTTCCTTTTTGGCCTTCAAAGTTTACTCGTAATAGTTCTTTGATATTTCGGTAGATCACTTTCCTGCCAAATACACCATTACCAGATCCATCATATTTCCCTTTATCTATGCCTCCTGTACCTACACCACTATCGCCATCATTTCCCTCTTTATCGGCGCCTTTTCCATCTCCTTGTTCACCTTTTCCATCTCCGGAACCATCTTTATTAGACGGCGGCACATCTTTCTTTCCAGATTTAGGTGCTGTAGACTTTTTACCCGTTTTAGGTCTTGGTTTAGGCACTTCAATTACATCAGGTACTTCTTCAATTTCTGTATCTGGACTTGGATCTTCAATTTCTATTTCTTCTATCTCAATGTCAATATCGGAGGCAGGCACTTCCGCTTCTTCTATAACCGTTTCAGATTCAATAACTGGAGGGGTAGGTGGCTTAGGGGTCGGAATTTTTATGTCAGGCTTTTTAACCTCTATTTCCTCAATCTTTTTGTCTTCTATTTTAGCAACAGGATCTGCTTTCTTTTTTTGTGCCCCTTCTGTTGATTTTGCTTTATTACTATTCGAGCTGGGTGCAGGCACAAACTCAATAGGTTCTTGAAAGTTAACTTTTACATGAAATTGACGCTCTTGCGCTTTATCTGGCTCATACGGACAGCCCCAAAGAAAAGCAAGAAGAACCAACATGGAATGGAAAACCAATGAAATGTTTCGGGCTTTCTTTTTGTCTGGCTGTTTTATTTCGTGCGTCTTATTCATATAATCAAATTTAGAGCCTTGATATTACATAATGCATATTTACACTATAAAATTGTTAATAATGTTTAAAAGTCTGTTTTTACGAGGTTAAAGCATCAATATTAGTGCCCAATTCTAAATCAAATCCCCTTTTCTTGCGGTAGATCTTTTCCTAATATTCGGATGATAAACCACATGCAAATCACGGATAAACTGAGCATTATAACACAAATCAAAAAGCCACCTCCTAGGATAATGGCTACCGTCATAGCAACGATACTAACAAAACCTACAGTTAGTGCGTAAGGTAGTTGCGTCCGTACATGATCAATGTGATTACAGTCTGTAGCTAAACTACTCAGGATTGTGGTATCAGAAATAGGACTGCAATGATCCCCTAAAACACTGGCTCCTAATACAGTGGCAATTACACAAAGTATGATTTCCAAACCTTGATCGGCTGGAAGGCCACTAGCTTGACACACAGCATAACTTGTAGGAATAGCAATAGGATACAGAATGGCCATGGTACTCCACGATGAACCTGTACTGAAAGAAATAAATGCGGCTAGTACGAAAATGAGTATAGGCAATACATAAGCATGTATGTTTCCACTTAAAGCTTTGCTTAAAAAGTCAGCGGTGTGTAAGGCTTCCGTTGTGGAGGCCAATGCCCAAGCTAATACTAAAATTATGATAGCTGGCAACATAGTTTTAAATCCGGTAACCATCCAATGCATAGTGTCATGCAGCTTCATAGTTTTAGTGAATACCGTAATGAAAATAGAAGTTAAAACACCTATGAAGGATGCCCAAATCAAAGCAGCATAGGAATCACCAGCGCCTATAACATTTCCTAATTTCTGGAAGAATGAGCCATCCATGGCCCCCCAAATGCTAGCCCAACCATTATGGTCCAGGTTCAAACTATCTGCAGTAGAAGCAAAACCAGTAGAACAAAGTCCGATGATGGTGCAAAGGATAACCAAGAAAATGGGCAAAGCGGCATGCCACCAAATCATCTTTGCATTTTTTACCGGATTAAGGTCTTCCATATCAGGTTCGTCATCAGCTTTACTACTTGCAGGCGAGACTTGACCTGTTGTTCTGGCTCTTAATTCAGCCTTTAGCATGGGACCATAATCGCGCCCTTGTCTAATGAGCATGAAGATGAAAATCAATGTCAAGATTGGATAGAAAGAATATTTTAATGACTTAAGAAAAAGAGCATAAGGCGTATAATTAGACAATTCTGGAATAGTAATAATGGCATCACCAATATAGCCTAACTCTGCGCCAATCCAAGTAGTCACAAAAGCTACTGCTGCGACAGGAGCCGCTGTACTATCGACGATATACGCTAATTTTTCTCGACTGATTCTGAAAGTGTCGCTCACACTACGCATGGTATTTCCGACGATCAAGGTATTAGCATAGTCATCAAAGAAGATCAAAATACCTAATAGCCATGTAATTAGTTGAGTAGATTTTGGTCCTTTAGCAAACCGAGAAAGAATGTTTACAATCCCCATCATACCCCCATTTTTAGATATAATGGCAACCATTCCACCTATTAGTAACGAAAAAAGGATAACTGATAAATGACCAGTATCGGCTAAAGCATTCACTATAAAAGTATCCACTGACCTTAAAAGTGAGGAAATGTAGAAAGAAAAGGATGTCCATTGTAAGCCACCAATAATTAAAACACCAGATAAAATACCAATGAAAAGCGATACAATAACTTCTTTAAAAAGCAAAGCCAAAATGATGGCTACTAGAGGTGGAACCAAAGAAAGCCATAAGGGTATATTCTTTGTTTTTCCTTTCGATGCATGATATAAAGACTGAGAGCTATCCGGCCATTCAATAAAATGTAGGCCTTCGTCTAAATCGGTAATCACTCCATGTCCATTGTCTATGACTATTTCTTTATCATTACCATTCACTGATAAATGTAGTATCCCAGATTGCTTGGATTTGACATTTAGTTCAATACCCTTGTCTATTGGAAGGTGTCCTATATTTTTATCCTGTATTTTTGCTATTGAAATTATAGAGTCCTCAGTATGAATACTATCAATTTGATCTTGTGAAAAGAGTGAAAAGTGGGCTAGTAAAAGAAAAAGGCCAAGAAAGGATCCAAATTGTTTCATAATCAGTACTGTTAAAAAACAATTTATGAAGAAATATCTTCTTTGCACAATCCTACTTTGTTGTTTACTATTGAGTTCGATAGTAAAGAGCCAGAGCTATAGTCTAGCTACCATACCCTTTGAATGGGAAGGCAATACCTTAGTTCACCCTTTTACCGGTGGATTAAATGCACCACAAGTAAATGAGTTGGACATAGATCTGGATGGCTTTGAAGATATACTCATATTTGATCGAGAAGGCACGATCTTATTACCTTTCATCTATTCCATTTTTGATGAAACCTATATTTATGATGCTAGCTTTAAAAGTATTTTTCCGCCATTAGTAAACTTTGTTAAAGCGGTCGATTATAATCAAGATGGAATAAAAGATCTAATTGGGCAAACTCTTGAAATTAATGGAGGTTTGGTAGTGTATGAGGGTAAGGTAGGCGGAAATGGAATGCAGTTTGAGCAAATAATGATAGGAGATGGAACCGAAGACTTCAACGTGGTCTATTCAAATTATTTTTCGAACCGCTTTCCACTATCTATTCCTATAACTGATATTCCTGTGATCAAGGATTTGGATGGAGATGGAGATATAGATGTAGTTACCTTTGATGGCTTGGGTTCACATCTAGAATTACATATTAATATGGATGTAGAAAGTGGCAATTCTCCAAATACGTTTGATATGAAGTTAGTGGATAATTGTTATGGTGGATTATTGGAAAGTGGATTAAGTGCTAGCCTTAATTTTTCTCCGGCTCCGGGAGATTGCGCCAGAACAGGAGATGAAGAAACAAGACATGCAGGCTCTACTTTGTTGTCTTTAGATTTAGGCAATGATGGTGATGAAGATCTTTTGATAGGTGATCTATCTAGTACATTAGTGGCTGCTGCATTTAATGAAAAATCCGATGATTTAGATTGGTTTATTGATGCAGACTTTAGTTTTCCATCGTATGATCAATCTATAGATATGGATCTATTTATTGGCAATTTTTTGGTGGATGTAGATAAGGACGGGAAGCAAGATTTGATTGCTGCACCAAACTCATTATTGAGCGGGGTAAGCGTAAACAACGTACACTATTACAAAAATATTGGAGACAACGAATTTGTATTCGAAAAGGTAGAAGAAGATTTTATTGTGAAAGGGACTATAGACCTTGGCACCTTCAGTAGTCCAGAATTCGTAGATGTTGATCAAGATGGTCTGACCGATCTCATGGTATCTACTAAAGGAGTCCGAGAAGGAAGTACCCACATTGCAAGACTTGTATATTTTAGAAATGTTGGGACCGATTCTTCACCATCATTTGCTTTAGAGGACGAAGATTACCTTGGCTTTAGTATGTTTTCTGAAACAGGCATTCAACCTGCTATTGCTTTTGGTGATTTAGATGGTGATGAGGATCTTGATTTGATCGTAGGTTTTAATAATGGAAGGATGTTTTATTATCAAAACACGGCAGGTCCTTTAGTACCTTTTTCTTTTGCGCCACCCATTTATCCATTTATGGATTTACAGCCCGGCAGTAATATCAAACCTGAGATTTATGATCTAAACAATGATGGTTTAGGAGATCTAATAATAGGCGAACAGAACGGTTCTGATTTCGAAGGAACCTTAGGCAGTTTTAATTATTACGAGAATGTAGGTTCAGTAGGTAACCCTGAATTTGTACCTAATGCTTTCGAAGCGCCGAACACTGCAGTTTTAGGGGAAGCAGTAATCATTAACGGTACTAAATCTTCTAGCGCACCAATCATAGTAACTGTAAATGATGAACTACAATTGATTTCAGGCAGTGAATTTGGAAATATTTTTCAATGGCGTATAGATGCACAAGATCCGTTTGCACCTTACACCTTACTAACTGAAGATTTAGGTGAAATTAATGAAGGTAGGCGGACCGATTTAGATTTGGCAGATATAGATGGGGATGGTTTATTCGAAATGGTCGTAGGTAACCCTAGAGGAGGTATCGCTATTTATGATACCGACCTGATTGCAGATAAATTTGTGGCAAATGCTGATGTAAAGGGGCATGAAATACTTGTATTTCCAAATCCAGTAAAAGATATCCTATATATGGATCAAGAATATTCATGTATTGATGTAAATATATTTGACATGAAAGGGCAACAGATGATGACCGTAGCTTTTGAGGAAACAGGCCTAGATGTGTCTAGACTACATGAAGGAATGTATTTTATAGAATGGATATGTGATGGTAAAAGGCAAGTGTCAAAGTTTGTTAAGCATTAATTGCGCGAGCCAAAAAGATAACTTCCAACACGAATCATATTGGAACCGCACTGAGTGGCTAACTTATAATCACCAGACATTCCCATAGACTTTATTGAAAAGCTATCAGTGTTGAAAGCTATGATTTCTTTGGCCTTCTCAAAATAGTCAATCAATGTTTTGAATTCAGTTGTCAACTGTTGCTCGTCCGAAACAAAACTCGCCATACCCATTACGCCTTTAAGACAAATATTCGGATATTGGCCATCATTATATTGTTCTATGATAGATTTTGCTTCGCCCCATTGCAAACCGGCTTTAGTGTCTTCGGTCGCGATTTTAAATTGCAGGAGTATATTACAAACGGTATCTACTTTTTCGGCTTCTTTTTGTATGGTTTCCAATAGTCGGCTCGAATCGACAGAGTGAATTAAGTGCACAATAGATACGATCTGCTTCACCTTATTCCTTTGAAGTTGGCCTATGAGGTGCCAATCTATATCCTCAGGCAATTCCTTCGCTTTGCTTATTAACTCTTGTACTCTATTTTCACCAAATGCTCGTTGTCCTAGATGATAAAGTTCCTGAATATCTTCAACAGGTTTTGTTTTGGAAACTGCAATGAGTTGAACCTCATTTTCTAAACAAAACTCGCTTAGTAATGCAAAGTTGGTTTTATTGATCACCTTCGACTCGTTTAGCTTTTTCTAATACAGCACTTTTCATAGACGAAGCATAATTGATTAGATGAGCAGTTATAGTTTGATCGTGGGTGCCGAGTATTCTTGCTGCTAAGATTCCCGCATTTTTTGCACCGTTCAAAGCTACCGTGGCTACCGGAATACCATTTGGCATTTGAAGAATAGAAAGTATGGAATCCCACCCATCAATTGAGTTTGAGGATTTAATAGGCACTCCGATAACAGGCAAGTGAGTTATGGAGGCTACCATTCCTGGTAAATGAGCGGCACCCCCTGCTCCAGCAATAATCACCTTTATCCCTCTGCTTGCTGCATTTTGTGCATAATCAAACATTCTTTGCGGTGTTCTATGTGCGGAAACAACCGTCATCTCAAAGCCTATTCCCAACTCTGTAAGGATGTCAGCTGCTGCTTTCATTACAGGCAAGTCACTGTCTGACCCCATAATTATTCCTACCGATTTATCCATTGGATATCACTTTTAAATTTGACTTTATAAACCTTATTTTTTCTTCCACATCTTTTAAATCCTCGCCGGTAATATTTACATGTCCCATTTTTCGACCCGGTTTTGTCAGCGTTTTACCGTAGATATGAGGATAAATACCAACTTCAGATGTTATAGTGCTTAGACCATCATAAATCGGACTTCCTGTATATTCAGGAGCCCCTATAATATTAACCATTGCAGAAAAATGATGTTGTTTACTCTCCTTAACATCAAAACCAGCCAATATTCTAAAATGTTGATCAAATTGAGAATAATTACATGAATTCATAGTATGATGACCTGAGTTATGCGTGCGAGGTGCCATCTCATTGATCAAGATTTCTCCATCTTTTGATAAAAACATTTCTACCGCTAATATCCCGATGATATTCAACTTTTCTGCTATTGAACTTGCCAACTCAATACAAGTTTTACTTAGCTCTTTGGAGATAGCAGCCGGTGAAAATAAATAATCAACCAAATTGATTTCTGGATCAAACACCATTTCAACTACATCGAAACACATCGTATTACCGTTTTGATCTCTACAAACAATGACTGAAAGTTCTTTGTCAATATTTACTAGATCTTCAATAACACTTGGTGTATCCATTAGAAATTCAATATCATTTTCAGTTCGGATTAGTTGCACACCTTTTCCATCATAGCCACCCGTTCTTGCCTTTTGCACAAAAGGTAAGGTAATAGATCCATCTTGAATGCCGTCTACAATTTCCTGTTTGTTAGCCGCCAATGAAAACCTTGATGTAGGAATATTATTTTCAAGATAAAATTGTTTTTGGATCCCTTTGTCTTTAATAGTCGATATAACTCGGGGCTGAGGAAAGATGTGAACCCCTTCTTTTTCAAGGATAGATAAAGCGTCAATATTGACATTTTCTATCTCGATAGACAATACATCCATTTGTCTTCCAAAGTTGAGTACATCATCAAAGCTGTTAAAGCTACCTTCAGTAAAATGAGTAGCTACCTGGCCTGCTGGAAATGCTTTGCTTTTGTCCAGGAAATAAAGGGATGCCCCATAATTACTTGCTGCAAGGGAGAGCATCCGCCCTAATTGGCCGCCACCTAGTATTCCAATCTTCTTTGGTTTAACCATGTCACAAAAATAAACAATCTGCTTCTCGGCATAAGCATGATGAATAGTAAAATATTATGCTTTCATTTAATACTTTAGCACGACTAAATTAAAGTGATACCTATGATGTACGATCTAGTAATTAAGAATGCAAAAATGGTTAATGAAGGGAGTATCCAAGAAGTAGACTTGGGGATTGCTAAAGGTAGGATTGAAAAGATTGCTTCTTCGATTACCGAAAGTGCTAAAGACGAAATAAATGCAGATGGAGCCTTTGTCGCTCCAGGTGTTATAGATGATCAAGTCCATTTTAGAGAACCAGGATTTCCACACAAAGCCAATATTCAAACTGAATCTCGAGCCGCTGTAGCAGGTGGTGTAACCAGTTTTATGGAAATGCCTAATACTAATCCTCAAACCGTTGATTTTGAACAACTGGAATGGAAATATGCCCGAGCTGCTGACGTTTCCCCAGCAAATTTTTCATTTTACTTTGGTGCTACCAATGAAAACTTGGAGTTTGTGAAACAGGTTGATCCTGGAAATGTATGCGGCGTAAAGATTTTTATGGGCTCGTCGACAGGAAATATGTTGGTTGATAATGAGAAAATACTAGAAGAGATTTTTAAGAATGCACCTACTCTCATTGCCACACATTGTGAAGATGAGGCAACCATTAGAGAGAATAGAGCCTTTTATAAAGAAAAGTTTGGCGATGATTTAAAGGCCGAACATCATCCACTCATTAGAGATGCAAAAGGGTGTTATTTATCATCTAGTAAGGCCATTGAACTAGCCAAAAAAACAGATGCGAGACTACATATTTTACATATTTCCACAGCTATCGAAACTGAATTGTTTAGAAACGATATTCCTTTAGTGGATAAGAAGATAACATCAGAAGCTTGCGTTCATCATTTATTTTTTAATGATAGTTATTATCCTGAAAAGGGTAGTTTGGTCCAATGTAACCCCGCAATCAAGACGGAAGCTGATAGACGAGAAATTTTTGCAGCTATGATGGATGATCGTATTGATGTTATTGCTACAGATCACGCGCCTCATACCTGGGAAGAGAAGTCACAAGCTTACCCGAATACACCGAGTGGATTACCGCTGATTCAGCATCCACTTAATATTATGATGGATTTTGTAGCCAAAGGGGATATCTCGATTGAAAAAGTTATTGAGAAAATGTGCCATGCTCCAGCTGTTTTATTCAGGGTCAAAGAGCGTGGGTTTATTCGCGAGGGTTATTTTGCTGATTTGGTACTATTTGATTTGGATCGTAAGACTGACATCAATAAACAAAACATCTTATATAATTGTGCTTGGAGTCCATTGGAAGGTATGACCTTGAACGGCAAAATACTAAGCACTCTAGTAAATGGTGCTATTGTGTTTGACCATAAAAGTGGCGTATCATCCGATACACCAGGTCAACGACTGCAATTTACCGTCAACTAATAGCTGAAAGCTATTTCCAAATTGTTAGTTTAAGGCAATATCTTCTTGTTTAGCTTAATTTCTTTTTTCTTTTAGTCCAATGTAATTCCTTGGTTTTCAACATTATGTATATTGGCATATAACATATTGGAAAAAAATAGGTACAAATTGATGGATTTATAAAATATGTTAATAACTTTATTTTCAGAACTTGATCTGAGACGTTTACGTCCAATCTTACAAAACTAACCCCATCTTAAAGCCAGCCACAGGCCGGGTTCTGCATATTGCTAACAAAACTCAATCTGAATGAACCAAGGAATACAGCTGGTATTTGTCTCTCAACACAAAATATAGCATTTACAAGGTAGAAAGGGTTTAGATATTGATGTTCTAGACTGAGATATTCTATCTCTATATATTAAATACCAAGCTCTATTCTGATGGCCATGCAGGTTCAACTTTGAGAATGAACATGATAGGTCAATGTATTAATACAGTTACCATCCGCTTTTCTTCGGAAAGATGGGGTACCCCATTTCAAGAAGATAAAACACATCTCTCGACAACTGTAAGCAATCCAACTTTTCAACAAATTGTAAACCAACTAATCTAACCGGATGAAGGATACTAGATATTTTTCAACGCTACACCTTTGTAATATGCCAAGCTTTAAAAAGCTTCTATTGTCAGGATGTATGCTTTTCTTTTTACAAGGGATTTGTAGCTCACAGAGCTTAACCAGTGTAAATGATAGTTATGTTTTTCAAGTATTATCTCAGGCCAATGGAATGACATTGGAAAGCACAGAGGATCGGAAAACGATTTTATCAACAAGTAGTGATAATGTAAAGAAATGGGAAAAGGCTATCGAGCTCATTGAGACAGCAATGCCAGAACCTCTAGAACCAATGACTGAAGATGAATTAGCTAAAACCATTAGCTATATGCGCGAAGTAGTTGAAAATATGAATACCAAAAAGTAAGAAATCATGAAGCAAATTATTTCAATACTGACAGCATGTATGTTGATTTCAATCAGCCATTTTTCAGCATTTTCACAATGTGGTGGAGCTGTTGCAATTCCTGATAATAATGACGGGGCATTTGATTTTACAGATGGTTTGTGTGCTGATTTCACATTTGATCCAATGGACCCATTTGGCTTTCCAATTGGTGTACAATTGAGTATCAACCATACCTGGCAAGGTGATCTTGCTGCTTGGGTAGAATCAGAAACATGTAATGCTTTACTCCCTTTATTTTCAAGACCTCTCGGGACTATTTGTGCAGGTTCTTGTTGTGGAAGTGGTTTAGATCCAGATGGGTCTAATTTAGATTTCAAAGATGCAGGTGCTAATGATCCAGAATCTGGTATCATTGCTGGAGGCACTTATTTTCCAAATGCGGATTGTCCAGGTGATCCGGCTGAACCTAAAACGATAGTTAGCTCTTTTGCTGATTTAGCCGCTGAATGCCCAGATTGTGGTCCAGTGACGTGGATGATATGTATTTCAGATGGAGCAGGAGGAGATACTGGAGATGCGGCTGTAAACTTATTATATGATGATGGAGGTACTTGTATTCCTGCTGTTTGTGGTTGTACCGACCCTTGTGCCACTAATTATGATATGAATGCCACTACTAATGATGGCACTTGTATTATGCCATCTCCTGTAATAGAAACACCTACAGAAGAAATATGCTCTGGTGATACGCCTACATTGCCAACACTCACAAATATTCCAGTCATTACAGATGGCAATGTTTACACGGTTACATGGTTTACTACAGACGATTGTGAAGGAACCGAGTATGTACCTGCTGCTATAAATAATCTTACGTGTGCATTAGAAACAACAACCCTTTATGCATGGGCGGAATGTGAAGGATTAGATGATGGTGGGCCCACCGGTCCGTATCCAGATTGTGATGTTTTAGATGATGATTGTGATCCCAATATTTTTCATGTTAAACTAGCAGAATTTACCATTGATGTTTACCCGGATGCGAGTTTATGGACTCTCACGGAAACCCCTGGTGCTTGTGGGACAGCAGCCATGGTTCTTATTGAGGCTGAAAATGGTGATGATTGCTTTAGCCAAACAGGTGCTGTACCTCCTGCAGGTACGTGTGCAGGGGATGGTATGGCGCCGTTAAGTTATAGCTTCGATCCTGGTTTTCCGGCCGCTTGTAATATGGCATTTAGCGGGACCATAGAAGCAAATTGTGTTTCTACTGCAAGTGTTGTTGTAGAGAATGTGTTAGCAACCGAATGTGATGCAGGGACCCAAACGTATGACTTAAGTTTTGATGTAACTTGGACAGATATATGCTTGGGTACCTTAGAAGTATCAGTAGGTGGGGTAGTTCAATTTACAGCTACTAATATTGCTTCTGGTACACAATCATTTGGTCCACTTACCTTGCCTGCTGACGGAAGTAATGATGATATAGTAGTTACAATAAGTTGTGATTCTGATTGTGATGTTACAGTGGCAAATACGGCCCCACCTATGTGTGTGCCGGGTTGTGATGCTGATGCTGGAACTGTCACTGTTAATACAAATATTCTATGTAATCTGGCGAGTACTTCAGATATTTTAGAAAAGCTAGAAGTTACTACCAATGGTGATTATGAAACAGCCCCAGAAGATCCTTGTGGATTGGCTGGTACACCGGGTGTCCAGTATCTTGTTTATACAGCTGTGCCAAACGGTGGGGATCCTTGTTTGGATCCAAACTTTGCTGGTGCTAGTTTAGGTTCAGGACCAGCTAGTGATCCAGGCTGTCTGGATCAAAATATTGAATACAGTTTTGGAGCTCCTACTTGTGCAGGTCCTATCTCATGGGGAGCTACGGCAGGTGATCCAGCGGATAATTACAATACTACTTTTCTTATCTGTCCAATGTACTTGTTTGATGAGGCAAGCGGTTTAAATGTGGTAGACTATGATTGTGGCGTCGACGAATTATTATGTGGTCCTGTGGTAGGAATGGATTGTGAAGAGTTCGTAGTGACAGCACCTATAAGCTTTGACATAGATGCAGTTTGTAATCCTTGTGGAACAGCTACAGTTACTATTTCAAATATAACTGGGGGATATCCCGGGTATGTTACTGTTTCAGGTGATGATCCTCTAGGGGATAATATGTTTACGGTAGGTGGATCATATGACTCTTCTGTAGATGGGAACTGCACCACAGATCCCGTAACTGGCGGTAGTGAGAACACGGGCCCTGTTGTTGTTGTCGGCGGTACGGCTTCACCAGTACCTATGGTAGCCGATAATGGCTCGATTGTATTACCGGATGTAGCCGGTATTGTAGCATTAACATTAACAGATGCTAACGGATGTATGGTTGAAGTAGCTTTTAATTGGATTGTCCCTACTATTGATATGACGGCTTGTGAAGAAAAATTATGTCTTACTGACAATACGGATGGTACAATGTGCCCAGGGGATAATAATCAAGAAGACTGCTTGACTGGCGTTGTGTTGCCTCAATTGGGACAGTTTATAGTTTGTGGTGATAGCGATGGTTTCTCAGATGAGACAACGTGGCAGATTCTAAATAGCTCTGGTGCAGTTGTGTCAACAGGAGGTCCTGGACCTGGTGGTGTTACCACTTGGAGCAATCCTTCTGGAGGGCTAGATCCAAATGATACGTACGAGATTATCTTTTTTGATTCCTTTGGAGATGGTTGGTCCTGCGATCCAGTGCCCACTATTTATGTAGCTGATGATAGTGGTGCAGCTTGTGCAGGCGCAGTTGTTTGGACATATGATGGAACTGGATGGGATAGTGGTACGTGTGGCAGTGGTGCAACACCGAATGGAGACCCAAATATGTTCGGACCTTTTCCGTTAGGGTCACCTACACCTTTTATTGATCCTATTGGTATATTTTCAGGTCCTGGTGTAACAGATGGAACTGATAACACAGGCGACTTTGATCCAGCAGCAGCTGGTGCCGGTACTCATATAATAAATTTTGATTATACAGATCCTGTTACGGGTTGTGTACTTCATGCTGAAGAACAAATTATAGTATGTGAAAACCCTGCGGACCCGGCACCTCTTGATTATCATATGTGTAGTCCTACTGATTTCGCGGATAGTGATGGAGATGGAAACACAGAAGATATAATCCCTACTTTTGAAGTCAGTGCACCAGTTGCTGGTGAAGACTACTCATGGTTTGGGCCAAGTCCAACGCCACCTATGGATGTTACCACCGGTTCAGTGGGTACCGGAATTATGTTTACACCTGGATCAAGTCCTGGCGTAGGAAATACAGATACCTATTGGGTGGTTGCCTCTGTTACAGATGCTGCAACTGGTTTGACCTGTTATAGCTGTCCAGTTCCATTCACATTAACGGAACGATTTACGCCAGATCCCCCAGTCACAACAGATGATTTTGTTTGTAGAGATGCGGCAGCAAGTCAAACGACAAATATGGGCTTGACGGCTACATGTGAGCCTTGTGAAGGCAATGTAGTGCCTGGTAATATAGGTATTCCTGTGGATGGTGTTGTAGATGGTTCAGCGGTTGCTATATTAACGCAAGATGTAGAAGAGCTGGATTTATTTGTTGGCTTGAACTGTCCACCTCCAGCACTTCCTGCGGGAGCAATACCAGTGGCATATACAGTAACTGTCGAAATTCAAAATACAATGGGTTGGGATGATGCTGATGTAACGGTTACATCATCTGTGGGTCCTGGTGGCTCCTACAGCGGTTTAGGCGCGTTTATAGGAAATATTGTAATACCAGTTTACACTGAAGTAGGTGCATATTCAGCGCCAACACCAGGCGCAATGTGCAGCACATCTCCAGGCTGTGGTGGTGGAATTATCTCCTATACACCTACTGTAGTACTTCCATCCATAACCATTGATGCGTTCGACATTTTAGGAATAAATGATTCTACGCCTGAATTTACAGTAACATGTACTTATGAAGTGGAATATGAAACATTTACACCTTGTACAGATTGTACTGTAATGGGAGGTGCACCTGCTATTACAAACTGGTATGATGCAGCTGTTGGTGGAACCACACTATTTTCGGGTAGCCCATATGATCCTGTAGCGAATGGTGATTTGTCAACAGCAGATTGTGGTGTTTTTGATTTCTTCGCTGATTGCATTTGTGAATATGATGACGGAAACGAACCAGGAGTGATAGAATGTAATAGTGATAGGACCTTAGCACAGGTTTATGTTGTTGGATTTGACAATGTAACTGCAGAGCAATTTTGTTTGAGTGACACACCTCCTGTGGATGATTATGCAATAGAACTTTGTTTTGATGTTTGTCAAGCTGGACCGAGTGGTATGTTTGATGTGTTCGTAGATGATGGAGCATCACCAGCAGCAGAAAATGTGGATGATTATAATTGTGGTGCTGTACTTACTGAATTTCCATACACTGGCTTGGGTGCAAGTGCCATTCCAGGCAACACAGCTACCAATTGTGTACTTCTTAAAGGTGTCAATTTTGACGCTGCAGATCTTTCGACCGTCACAGTGACTATCATTGATAGTGATGTTGATGACGATGACTCTGTACTTGCGGCAGACGGATGTGCCTCTGCCACTTTTGTTGAAGAGTTATGTTGTAATCCTGATGCAGGGATACAAAGTGTGAGCCCAATTGAAGTTTGTACAGACACCATTACTGATTTAGCACCTATGGGTACAATGGCAACCATAAGTGTGACATTAAATGAAGTTCCATTATCTCCTGCAGCTGATCAATATAATTATGCTTGGATTATTACAGATAATTTGGGTAACATAATTAATGTTGTTCCTTCGGCGAATTATAATGTGGGTGCCCCTGCTTCCTTTGTCGATATGATAGCATTGCAAGATGATGCTGGAAATATGCTACCTATTGGTCAATATTGTATTCATGGCATAAATTATTTGGATAGCGATTCTCCGTTAAATGGAGCCAATCCAATAGCTATAAATCTCGCATTTTTACAAGCATTGATTGGACAAAATGCCGGTGCTTTAGATTTGGATCTTTTATTATTTGAGTTAGATAACATGGCTACTACAGGTCAATTAACCGGTGTGTTCCAAATTTGTGCAGATCTAAATTTAAATAATTGCACTCCAGTAATTATTAATCCAACACCAGAAATAACTATGCAGGTTGAAAATGCATTTGCCTGTGAAGGAGCTGATGCGATATTTAGTGCTTGTGCTACCGTTTTACCTGGTCCTCATTTAGATCCTATGACATCTCCTCTAGTATTTGAATTGCAAGAGAACACTATAGGAAGTTGGGTTACGATTCAAACGAATACAGATGACGCTGGAGGTGTTGATGGTGCAGAAGTTTGTGTAGAATTTGTTGTGCCAATGGTAACTGTGGACATGAACTGTAATCGTTATCGTGTTATAATTACAGCAGATCATACAGTTGCAGATCTTAATGGGTCTCCTTATAATTCTCCAGATTGTGAGGTCGTAACGGAAGATGCATTTTTATTTGTGCATGAAGGTGGGCAGATGGTATGTAATGATCATGTAAATATTTCAGTTGATAGTCTTTGTACGGCGAGTTTCAGTGCTGCTGCATTTCTTGAAAATGAAATCGAAAATATGTGTGGCGAATACGTTCCTGAGTACGTAGAGATCTTCTATGATGTTGTTATGTACGATGAATTCGGAAACGTAATTGATATGGACACTCCGCTTAAACAGCATTTAGGAAAACCATTGCAATATGAAGTCATCGATGTATGTACAGGATATAGTTGTTGGGGAACGGCATTAATCGAAGACAAGCTAGCTCCAAGCGCGATCTGTGAAGATATCACGGTTAAT
>JAHDDO010000053.1 GCA_020629315.1 Saprospiraceae bacterium
AAAGACCTATAAGGAATGTGCCTATGATCGTTTAAAAGATTTGCTGTGAAACCGTAAGGCGGACTTTTCCAAAAATAACTCGGGACGTAGCTACTTCTTTTTCGCGACAGTAAACACATAATGCGTAGCTTTCAAATCGCATTTAATCTTACATTTAGATAAAATAATCATTATGAATAAACCAGCTGCTAGCTCTTTTATCAGTAGGGCATTCCCACTTCTTGTATCCGTTTTATGTATTAGTCTTTTCATTTTTTCAGCTTGCAATAAGGATATGATTGATGAAGAAACAGGCATTGACATTTCGCTCACTGCTGATCTTTTTGAAGGACGAATAACAGGTATTATTATAGACGAAAATGAAGATCCATTAGAAGGAGTTACAGCCACTATTGGGGAGGAAGAAACACTAACGAATGAAAATGGTTACTTCCAATTTGATAAAATGTCCCTCGATGCGTACGGTACAGCCGTTCGTTTTGAAAAAGATGGATATTGGTCCGTAACTAAACTAATTAGCTTATCTAAAGATCAGGTAAATTATACACAGTGTATGCTTACCCAAAAAGGGCCTCACCAGACGATTACTGCTAGCACAGGTGGTCAAGCCAATTTTGATGACATTATAAAAATTGATTTCCCTGAAAATGCTTTCGTAACCGAACAAGGCAATCAATATTCCGGTGATGTGCGTATAGAAGCGGTGCACTTAGACCCATCAGATCCTTCTTTTGGGATGATTTCGCCAGGCGACTTTCGAGCTTTTAACAGTGACAATGAACTCAGGACTTTACAGAGTTATGGCATGGCTGGCGTAGAATTATTCGGAAGTGATGGTGAATCATTACAACTAGCTTCAGACATAGCAGCTTCGCTTTCAATAAAAGCACCTGAATGGACCGAACTAAGTGAAATACCACTTTGGCATTTTGATGAAACCATTGGTTATTGGATTGAAGAAGGGTCAGCTAGTTTGGAAGGCGATTATTTTGTAGGTGATGTCGCTCACTTTTCGTGGTGGAACTGTGACATTCCGTTTTCTGCAGTGAAACTATCAGGAATGGTGCTCAACGAAACTAATGTGGGCGTTTCTGGATTACCTGTTACCATAATTATGGAAGATAATATGTCAAATCTAGGTGTAGAATATACCGGACAGCGAGGCCTGTTTTGCGGCTGGATTCCAAAAGGAGAATCACTTATTATCCAAATCCATGATGAATGTGGCAACCTAGCCTATGAAGATGTTATCGGTCCATTTGAAGAAGATGTGCAACTAGATCCCATATTTATTGACTCCGAAACTGAAGTGACCGTTTGTGGTCAAGCTTTAAACTGTGATGAAGAACCAGTAACCAACGGCTATTTAGTGGTCGTATATGAAAATCAAAACCGCTTTATTCCATTAGATGCATCCGGCCAGTTTTGCACGAGCATCAATACTTGTGGGTCGGAAAGTGTAAGCATTTATGTGGTAGATATTAATGCAGGATTACAAGGATTTGCTAGTACTTATCAAACGAGTGATGGGCCGTTTAGCGATCTAATACTACGTGCTTGTGATGAGATAGCCCATCAATTCATTTTCAAAATAAATAACGAAGCTGAAGTAGTAGTCAATGATTTTAGAGTGGAACTACAAAATGGACAAACATTATTTGCCTACGGGAATGAAGAGATAAATGGAGTATATCCCGGTTTCATAATTGATGGAGTCAATTGGGGTTTATCTGATTTTACATTTGGGTATTACAACCTTTACTTTGCCAGTTCAAACTCAACGGTAGAGACCGATGTTTTTATAGGTGAGTCTTTTGATTTGGATGTTATCGAATATGGGGGTATTGGGAACTTGATTTCATTGTCCATCGAAGGAGTAGACGATTTTGGTCAGTCCTATACGGTTGCCGTAACAGGTATTTTGGAAGAAGGCGAATAGCTATTGCCTGACCAGATGAGATATTTTGTATCAAGTATTTTTGGACCAGGGGTCCGCAAGACCATCTTTGATGGGTCCTGAACAGCAGTAGCTGGTCTGGACCGGAATGAATATGGAGTCTGTAGGGGCGCGGCTGTTCGCCATAGGCGGACAGGGGCCCCACGTTATTTTACTTAGGGTGCAACTCTGCGTCAATAGGCTCCCATAGCTCGATCTTATTCCCTTCTGGGTCTAAAATATGGATGAATTTGCCATACGGGTAGGTCTCAATATCATCCAAGACGGTGACCCCTTCTTCCTTCAGTTTAGTCACTAGCCACTCGATATCTTCTACTCGGTAATTGATCATGAATGCTTTTTCTGAAGGCTGGAAATACTCGGTATTTTTCGCGAAAGGACTCCATTGTAAATAACCAGATTCACTTGGATTTTCTACTTTCTTAAACTCGAAGGTAGTGCCCCACTGGTCCGTGTTAAAACCTAGGTGTTTTTTATACCAGTCTTTAACTGCATTAGGATCTTCACATTTAAAGAAGACACCGCCCACACCGGTAACTCGCTTCTTTTCCATTATTAAAAATTAAAGATTAAATGATTCGTTTCCGAATATAACGCCCATCCATTCCTCGAAGGGTCTGACAGTCTTAAAATGTTGATCCACATAGTATGTGCTCTGACATTTAATACGTGTTATTGCATCCTTTTTCCGATGCATTTCCAAACTGATATTTCCATATAATTGTTCCGCAGGACTTTCCAATTGCAGACGCATGCTAGGCTTAAGATACCACTGGTCTACTATCGTCGTTCCTGTTGGTTTTTTGCGTTGATTCTTCAAAATATACCCAATGCCTTTATGTTGCTGAACCAAGAAATTGATCCATTCTTCTGATGGAAAGGCAGTTTCTTCAATATCCTTGGCAATGCCACGAATACCATTCGCTTGGATCAAATGAAAGCCGGCACCTGGATCTCCATCTGTCAAATGCGAAGCAAAAGCAGCAAACCAAGCTGCCTTTTCTGTATGCCAATCGTGTGCGCTCAAAATTCCTTTCCTATACTTTGTGTGTCCGTCTTTTCCTTAATGCTATTAATAGACTCCATAAGACGTGACCAAGATTCCTCCACATAAGGGGCCACCGTTTTTATAACGCCTTTTGTCATGTCTGGAATCGGTTCTAACATGGCGTAACTCATCGAACTTTGTTTGGTGTGCTCCTTGATGAGGTTTGTTTCTCCTAAAAACCAATAGGTATGAGCCACCAAGGCCATGGCAATACAGGCCATAATCGCCCCACCCACTATCTTATTAATAAAATTAAGCTTGACTGCTTCAAATAATTTTTCCAGCCTGTTTCCCACAAATCGGATAATCGCTAAGGTGAGAATAAAGGTCATCGCTATACCTATAACCAATAGTAAGAAGGGGTTGCCTGTAAAGTTATCCTGCAAAAAATCAATTAAGATACCTGACAAATTTAGCGTGACAACTAAGGCCACAATCAAGGAAACTAGGGCAAACACAGTTTTTATGATGCCTCGAGAATATCCAACAAAAAACGCATACAATATGGCGATCAACGCCACAACATCTAATATCATAGTATATTGTTAACCTAACATTAAAATAGATAATCCAAAAATTAAAATGAATCCCAGCTAGTTATAGTTCATATCAGCCTTTAAAATCGAAATTATAAGGCTTTTATTTTGGGATTCAAGAAATTTAGTATTCTTTTTGTAGTGATAGGATATGGATAAGTATTTCCTCACTTTGACGCTTTTCTTTACTTCATTGATGCCGAGCTTGTTGATGGCACAAGAAGATAATGGTACAGACCTACCGGCGGTCTTTATGATCGGCGAGTATGAATTAGCCTATGAAGCTATGGTTGTCGAGTGTTCAGGGCACTTATTAGCGGTTTGCGACGATTCTATGGATGAAGCCTATAAAGAGTGGTTATTGATGTTAAAGGATATGGAGGATTTTTCGAACACGCAATCTTTTGATATCAGAGGAATCAAGATTTGGCTAAATATTTTCTGGAACGAGGATGGAACTATCCGGCATTTAGTGTTCTACCCAAAGCCAAACTCTCGAAATATGGACTTTGAGGAACTGCGAAATTTCTTTAATCTATTTGTCCAACAATATACGTTTAGCAAGAAAAGTGAGGCTTGTTTCTCACATTATGGCAGCGCTAAATTTCCTTCATTTGCCGAACTATATATCAAGTCTGCGCAGAATTAAAGCTTTCTTATTACTGATTAACAAAACCTTACCATTATAAATGATCGTTTGGTCTTATTATTGAGTATGTACATGTCAGATATGAAGCGATACTTACTACTTATATTTTGTATGCCAATGTCCTTACTGGGGCAAAATCAATATACTTCTTCAGCAGATTCTGATCCAGAAGCGATAGAGATTCTTAGCAAGTTAGCCCAACGCATAAATGAGGCCGATGATCTTAGTCTGGATATTGACATTCATTTTGATGCGCCAGGCCAAGACCGCATAAGTCAAAAAGCATCGGTCCAAGAAAAAGGTAGTTTGATGCGATCCGACGCTATGGGCGTAGAAACCTATTCTAACGAAAAGGGAAAATGGGTGTATAACGCAGACGCCAATGAAGTAGAAATCTCCGACCCAGAAGACGGTTCTGACTTTTTAAGTACCCCAAGTCAGCTCGTTTCCCTCGAAAATTATCCTGATTTTGTATTTGCCATTGAGGATATTATTTCTCAAAAAGATGGCGCTGTTTACCAGTTGGTAGGCAAACCCACAGGCGATGCTATGGAAACACTTAGCTTTGTCAAATTGGAAATTTTTGAAAAGGGAGATATCGTGGAACTTAAGAGCGTTCGAACCTTAGATAAAAGTGGAACCAATATATTCATTGAAATTTCGTTAATGAAATTGAACCTCGGTTTGGAAGATGATTACTTTTACTTTGATCCAACGGCCTTTCCCGATGTTCACATCGAAGATTTGCGATTCTAATTTTGGGTTGAAAATGCCAGTATAAAGCCCTATTTTTGCACACCTTTATGAACAAACTATATTTCATAGCTTTATTTGCCTTCGTTTTGAGTCTCGTATCGTGTAAAACACCTTACGAAAAAATACGAACCAGTGAAAATCCTAAAGAGATCTTAGATGCGGCTAATGCCTTCTATGATGAGGAGGAATGGGTTAAAGCACAAGGACTATATGATATTGTTATCCCTTTTTATAGAGGTAAGCAAGAAGCGGAAGATTTATTTTACCGATATGCCTATACATACTATAATATAGAAGAGTACATATTGGCTTCACATTACTTTGGCAGTTACGCAAAGACCTTTTATGACAGCCCTCGTAAAGAGGAAACGGAGTTCATGGAGGCATTTGCTCAATATGAGATGAGTCCAAACTACAGACTGGATCAAAGTTCATCTCAAAAAGCTATCGATGCCTTCCAACGATTCGTGAATACGTATCCAAACAGTGAGCGAGTACGTCAATGCAATGCATTGATAGATGAAATGCGAGAAAAGATGGAGATCAAAGCGTACGAGCAGGGCGATTTATATTTCAGGTTAGAGCGTTATCAAGCAGCCATTACCTCCTTAGAGAACATGATAAAGGATTTCCCTGAAACCTCTAGAGGTGATGAAATTAGAAGATTGATCATCAAATCAAACTATAATCTAGCTAGTAAGAGTATTTTTGCGAAGCAAGAAGAGCGATATACGGAAACTTTAAAGAAAGTAGCTCAGTTCAAAAAGAAGTACCCGAATTCTGTTTTTATGGCAGAAATCGAAAAGATAGAGAATAATAGTAATAAAGCACTAAAAGAAATTTCTAATGTCAGACTTAAGGAATCAAGTACAGGGGATCAACCCTGATCTAAAAGCTCAAGATATCAAGCAGTTTTCTTCCAAAGCCGCTAACATATATGAGGCTATTAATGTAATAGCTAGAAGAGCACGTCTGTTATCTACAGATCTAAAGATCGAACTGAATGGTAAGTTGGAAGAATTTGCCGTTAGTTCTGATAGAATAGAAGAGATCTTAGAAAATAAAGAGCAGATCGAAATTTCTAAATTTTACGAAAGACTACCTAGTCCTTCCGTTATCGCTACTCATGAATTCTTAGAAGATGAATTAGAGTATAGATATCGAGATATGGATAATCAAGAAGATTAATCCTAAAGACGTCCATAAAGTGGGACCATTTCCCAATCTAAAAGATAAAAAGATACTCCTCGCTGTCACGGGGAGTATCGCTGCTTATAAGAGTTTGTTATTAACTCGACTTATTGTAAAAGCGGGTGCTGAGGTACAAGTGATTATGACTAAAGCAGCCACCCATTTCGTAAGCCCCTTAAGCTTTGCTACCCTATCCCGTAAAAAAGTGCATCTCGAAATCATGGAAGATGACGCATGGAACAATCATGTAGAAATGGGACTATGGGCAGATGCTATGGTAGTAGCTCCGGCTACAGCTAACTCTTTAGCAAAAATGGCACATGGCTTGGCTGACACTATGGTGCATGCCGTGTATCTTTCGGCAAAATGCCCCGTTTTCTTTGCACCAGCCATGGACTTAGATATGTGGAAACATCCAAGTACCCAAGATAATGTAAACCGATTGCGACAATTCGGGAACATCGAAATTAAAGTGGGTACGGGTGAATTAGCGAGTGGTTTGGTGGGCGCAGGTCGGATGGCCGAACCAGAAGAGATCATGCAAACCCTGGATGATCATTTTCAAACTAATATAACTTTCAGCGGCAAAAAAGTAATGATCACTGCCGGACCCACGATAGAACGAATTGACCCAGTACGGTTTATTTCTAATCACTCGACGGGCCGAATGGGTATCAGTATCGCTAATGCATTTGCCAAGCAAGGGGCTACCGTCCAGCTTATTTTAGGTCCTAGTAAGCTGAAAGATCTTATTGATCCAAGAGTAAGCACAACGCATGTTGAATCTGCTCAGGATATGCTCGAAGCGGCACAAGGCCATTGGCCTTCTCAGGATATAGCCGTTATGACTGCCGCTGTGGCCGATTATAGACCTCAAACAATAGCGGACAATAAAATAAAAAAGAAAGAAGGAGATTTGAGTATCGCTTTGGAACGAACGGCTGATATTGCGGCTAGTCTAGGTCAAGTAAAGCGACCAGATCAACGATTAGTCGGTTTCGCTCTAGAAACGGAAAATGGCCTTGAGAACGCAAAATTGAAAGTGTACAAAAAGAATTTTGACATGATTGTTCTCAATTCATTAAAAGATAAAGGGGCTGGTTTCAAACACGCTACTAATAAAGTGACCATTATCCAAAAAGATGGGTCATCAAAAGAATATCCCTTAAAATCTAAGGATGAAGTGGCTTTAGATATATTAGCAGCCATAGAAAAATCATTTGTAGAACCATAATTTTTGACTTCGCACGTTTTACCAAAGTGTAATTATAACTCATGAAGAATCTGTGTATCGTTTTTTGCTTTTTACTATGTAGTGTTAGTGCTTTTTCCCAGGAGCTTAAAGCTACCGTAACTGTAAACTCTACTCAATTGAGTTTTGCTGATCCTAATACATTAAAAGCATTCGAAAATACAGTCACCGAATATTTCAACAATACCGTGTGGAGTGACGAAGAGTTTGAGGATCACCAACGAATAGAGGTGGATTTTACCATTTTTATCAAGGACGATCCAGCGCCCAGCCAATTTATTGCTGATATCAGTTTTCAGGCACTACGTCCGGTATATAACTCTAACTACAAATCACCGGTGCTCAGTTATGTAGATAAGGATATTGCCTTTAGCTATCTGGACCTACAACCGATTCAAAATAATACAAACTCTTACACAGATAATCTATCTTCTATGTTGAGTTTTTATGCGCAGATCATTCTCGGTGCTGATTATGATACATTTAGCCCCAATGGAGGTGAAGTATTTTATCAAAATGCGCAAGATATTATGAACCGAGTACCCACAACTGTTGCCGCTGGAACAGGTTGGACTAGAGAAGGTGGCGAAAATACTAGGTTCTTTTATATCGAAAATATATTCAATCCTAAAATCAGAAATCTGCGACAATCCATTTATGAGTATCATAGAATGGGGCTAGATATAATGCATAAAGATCAGGATAAAGCCTTAGCTATAATGACTAGTGCTATTACCACATTGGAGACCGTAAATAAAACCTATCCAAATTCTATGATCACCCAAGTATTTTCAGACACCAAGATTGATGAGATCGTCCAAGTATTTAAAGGAGGGACCAATGGCCAAAAAGATAAGGTATACAAGATCATGGTAAACATCGATCCAGCAAGATCCTCAACCTATAATGAAATTAATAGGCTATAAAAGGATGGTAAAGCTTGCTATTCTTGCCTCTGGATCTGGTAGTAATGCCGAATCCATCATACAATATTTTCAAAACAACGAAGCCATTTCGGTCGCCTGTATAGGCTCAAATAAAAAGAAAGCCTACGTTTTAGAAAGGGCTAAGCACCATAATATTCCTCGATTTCATTTTTATAATAGTGACCTCAGAGAAGATAAAGGCTTCTTGGAAGGACTCAGAAATTATAACATAGACTATATCATCCTCGCTGGTTTCTTGAGTATGATACCACCCTATCTTATCCAAGCATATCCCAACAGAATTTTGAATATTCACCCTTCACTGTTACCTAAGTTTGGGGGTAAAGGGATGTATGGCATGCACGTACACAATGCTGTCAAACAAGCCGGAGAAAAGGAATCAGGTATGAGCATACACCTAGTAAATGAAGCGTATGATAAAGGCCGCATTCTTTTTCAAGATAGAATACAAGTAAGTCTAGAGGACAAGCCGGAAGATATAGCAAGTAAAGTGTTGGCCTTAGAGCACCGTCACTACCCCTTAGTAATCGAAGAATATATCCTCAGCAATACGTAATAGAAGGCCCTTCATAAGCAATCCTGGCTTCACCTTTTCCAAAACGTTCATTATAACCGGCTATACCTTGCAATCCACCGGTATGGAGAATAACTAATGGTTTTTTAGCTAACACATCAGCTTGTACTATCTGCTGCTCTAGCTCTAACATCATTTTAGCCGTGTACAGTGGTTCGAACCAAATCTGTGTACGTTCATATAGCTCATTGATATACCTCCCTAAGTCAGCATCCATTTTCCCAAAACGTCTATACTTATTCCGAAATATAAACGTGGAGATTCTAGTAGCATCTGCCGCTCCTTCAAATGTAATGGGATCCTGACTGGCTTGGTATAAGAGAATGGATGTATCTGCTTTACTTTTCTTTAGTATGCCTTTAGCGGTAGTACCAGTACCCACTGCTAAAGCCAAGGTAAAGGTGCTAGTCCCTAATTGCTCTTCTATTTCACTTATTATTGTTTCACACCCACGCGCACCCAATGCATTATTTCCACCTTCAGGTATGCATAGTATATCTTCTGTACTACGATATTCTAATGTTGTAGACCCATTTTCCTTAGCCTTGTATTCTGATCGACTGACTGGAATAACTTCCATACCACAGGCCCTACAAAAAGATAATGTTGGATTGTTGAGATCAGCTTCTAATCCTCTCACAATCCCAATAGTGCGTATCTGTAGGGCTTTACCTACCGCCGCAAGGGCATACAAATGATTTGAGTACGCGCCACCAAAGCTAAGTATTGCCGAATGTCCGTTCTTTTGGAAGTCGTCAATATTACAAGAAAGCTTTCGCCATTTATTGCCGGAGATAAAAGGGTGAATTAAGTCATCTCTTTTTACGTAACACTCCATATCGGCTGTAGGCCAAGGTAGCCTTTGCAAAGGGGACGGAAGCTTAATCTCCAAGGACATGCAGTAGAGGTATATGGATAATATAAGAAGTGCCTTCTCCTTCTCTAGAGTCTAAAATTAATTCCCCTTTAAGATAATGCACCCGAGACTCTATATTTCCCAATCCTAAGCCTGCACCCTGACGTTTTGCCGGTTCGAAACCTACCCCATCGTCTTCATAACTAAGGACGAGTTCGTCATACTCTTGTCTAAGTTGAATAAATATCTCTTTTGCTTCAGCGTGTTTAATTGAGTTATTTAGAAGCTCTTGTATAATGCGGTAGATAGAAAGAGAGATTTTATTATTTAGGTCTGCGATATCGTACCACTGAAATTCTACCACCGGATACCGAGGATCGTCTAATCTGTTTACTAGATCATTAATCGCAGCTACTAAACCCAAGTTCTTAAGTGCTGCTGGTTGTAAATTTTGAGAGATAGAACGTATTTCAGATACCGCATAATCTAGCATCTTTTGGACCTCCTTATTCTTTTCTTTCAAAGTATCTCCGCCCTTTTGTGAGGATAAACCATCCACTTGAAGCTTTATAGTGGATAATAATCCACCCATACTATCATGTAGATCTTTAGAAATTCGTTCTCGTTCCGTTTCTTGTCCTTCTATCATCGATTCCATGCTCTTTATCTTCATTTCGTCTTCTAGCTTCTGGATTCGTTGGCGAGTAAGTTCTTCCTTTTGATCACCAATAATCGTCGTTGCTTGGATTTTCGTCGAATAAAATCGAACAATAAAGTATATGAGAATGAGTAACAAGCCCATGATTAGCGCTAAGGCATATAGCGCTCTATTCTTTTGATCATTCTGGGTCTGCGCAAAGGCCTTTTCTTTTTCAAGCAGGGCCACCTCTTTAGATTTTTCTCGAGCCTGGTATCGGAGTGAAATATTATTTATCGATGCTAATCGTTCTCTGTTCAGGATACTATCTTTTAATCTAGCATAGCGGACAGAATATATATAAGCGGAATCAAAAACATTTCTTCGCTCGTAGTTAAGGTACAATTCTCTATACAGCCCCATTCGCTTTTTATCCATGGGTTTTCCAGGCATAGAGACAAGGCTGTTTTGCAGGTATTTAGTAGCCAAAGCATGGTTGTCCATTTTACTATTTATAATACCGATGTAGTATAAACTCGTACTGATGTATGTCTTTAAGTTTAGACTATCGCTTAAGAAGAATGCATCTGAAGCATAATCCAATGCCTTTTCATACTCCCTCATTTTTAGTTTCTGATCTGCGTGGTGTAAGGTGATCTTCAGGGTCAAGGTAGGATCATTGATACGTTGTGATATCTTAAGCGCTTGAGCAAAATATTGTTTCGATTTGTCAAAATCAAGCTGCTCCATTTTCAGTTCACTTAACGAAAGTAAGGTCTCCACTTCCTTAGCTTCTTTACGGGTGGCTTTATAATAATTGTACAGCTCTAAATATTGCTCTGCAGATTCATCATATAAAGAGGATTCCCGAAAGTTATTGGCAAGCTTTTCTTTAACTAGAAAACTATGAAAGGTATCTCGCGTAATTTTGAAATAGTCTAACGCTCGGGTATAATACTCAAACGCTTGATCTAAATCATTGACCTGCTCCTCCTTTATACCCATCAAATAATAGGTCTTAGCTAGCTCCTTATGATTCTTTGCGTTTCGAGCCTCTTCCAGGTGGATTTCCAACGTATCATAGCTATACGGCCGTACTAGATCAATGGTATCCATGATCATCGAAAAAAGGAATATGTATAGATATGCTTGCACGAAACAAATTTAGGACAATTGGGCTTTTGCTTGTGTAGGGGCAAAAAAAAAGAAAAACACTCATCTTTATGAGGTTTTTCTTTAAGACTTATATGCAATAGTCAATCCCAATGAGTTCTTTTTATGGTGGGCCGTCAGCCCTTATAAAGTTTATCCCTCGAAAAAAAGGAATCCCGGAGTGTCAATGTGAATAACTTTTTGGGGTCATTTATTCATTGAAAGGGCAATTTCGTAGAACATTTCGGAAAACAGCAAATGAAACCCCGGGTCCCTTTTAAAGGAATTGCTCCTCGCAACTCCTAAGAAAACTTACTTAACTTGAAAACCAATCTTAAACTTTATAAATGTACTCGAAGATGCGTTCACCTTCTTTGACGTTTTTCGTAACTAGGTGTCTGTGATTTCGTCCCTTGTTACAATACAAATATGAAGCGAAGACGGGGCGTGTACATCAAAGAATACCCCCAAATTCAGAATTCAGGGTTTCCCCTAGTTTTACTAGGAGAAATGCCTATATCTTCGTAACAGTTAATAAAACTAGAAATGATAAGACTAGCTATAGCAGATGATCACACCATGTTTGTAGACGGCATTGAATCCATTTTACAAGAGGAGGCTGACTTCGATGTTGTGGGTCGTTGCTTTGATGGTGCAGAGGTCGTTAAGTTTCTGGCCGACCATGAAGTAGATGTCTTACTGCTCGATGTAAATCTACCTGAATTAAACGGTATTGAGGTTTGCGAAAAAGTAGTAGGCTCCTATCCTAACCTTAAGATCCTGGCTATCTCTATGTTTAATGAAGAGAGTTATGTAACAGAGATACTTAATAAAGGAGCGCTAGGCTATATTCTTAAAAACACGGGCCGCAAAGAACTGGTCAAAGCCATCCACACTGTGCATGGTGGGCAAAGTTACTTTAGTAAGGAGGTGACACAGACTATTATGAAAGGTTTGATGAAGCAACGTCAGAGCCAAGAGCAACGCACCAAGTTCTTCCCTAAAATCTCAAAACGGGAAAAAGAAGTTTTATCTCTGATCATCGAAGAGCACACAACCCAAGAGATAGCTGATAAGCTATTTATTTCTCTCAAAACAGTAGAATCTCACCGAAGTAGTCTTTTAGGCAAATTAAATGCTCGTAATACGGCAGGACTAGTTCGTATTGCATTGGAGAATAACATATTAAATTAGATTCTTTTTTGGGCGGTACCCCGACCTAGTGGTCGAGGTCGCAGTATTCCGGACTATCGGACCCTAGACAGTCGTCTATGGTCACCTTCGAGCTATACACACAGAACCAAGCCCGGTTCTCGGTCCCTCCATGTTGCTACCGCGATAGTAGACCAGCATGTATCTTAAGTACCAACCCATCCATTCGCATCTATAGCCTACTATAAGAGCTTATAATGTGTCAATCTACTTTTCTAAAAAATGGAGCAGGTGAATAAATAGATGTAAGCTCCTCCTTGTACTACTACCCTGGATTTCAAGTCATCCATTACATTACAGCTAGATACATATATATCCATCATCTAAATACGGATTTTACAACTATAAAATTTAGTGATGTATATTTCTATCACTATTATGTTTTTACACATTACATAAAATAATCTAGATAAAATTTTGGTATACATATAGCTGTTACTTTACCTTATTTATATCTAACAGAATAAAATAAAGTGTTTTATATAATTGATTATCAAGTATTTATGGAATATTGTAGTATTGTATTTATAAAGCAGGAAAAATAACAGAGATACACATATAGAAATAGCTCATAGTAGATGGACTTTACTATCTTTACTTAAAATCTTCTCAATTATGCCAGCACATACGGTAAGTTTGATAAATGCCTTCACATTGATCATTATGGGTGTTTGGGGATACTTTGATGCTAAAGCACCAACGGCTCTAATTCCCGTAATCTTTGGAGTGTTAATCTTGGTTATGAATAATGGCGTACGCCATGAGAACAAGGTTCAATCACACATTGTAGTGGTACTAACCTTATTAGTCACTATCGCTTTGATAGCCAAGCCGCTTTTAGCCGCTTTGGATTCAGAAAATACCATGCGAATCATCCGAGTAGGATTGATGGTGTTAACCAGTTTATGGGCAATGGTTACTTTTATTAGAAGTTTCTCAAAGGCACGAAAAGCAAAAAACTCATAAGAGTTCTTTCAGGTGTCTTTTCAGTCGGCTTTTTATAGCTGCCTTTTCAGCATATTGCTGTTGGTATTGTAATTCTTGAATAAGTTCATCTTTGATCTCAGGATACTTTATTGCGATCTTGCTAGCCACTGTAATGGCAAAAGCTCGGATGGCGACCGCATATTTGGGTGAAGTGATATAGCTAAAACATCGTTCGAGAATTTCACCTTCATACTCTTCTGGAAGATTCATGCCTTCAAATGTTCGAAGGACATTTCTAACTACGGCATCATGTTTAGGATTATCTAAGGCATCTAAAATTTTTCGGAGATATGGATGTAGCAATTCTGGCTGCTTGATCCCTACAAATCCAACGCTCCATGCCGCTCTTTGGCACATTCGCAGATCATCATCGAAAAAGCAATTCATAAGAGAAGCCAGGTCATCGGCATTGCCGATGGCGCGATCTGCGATCGCAATTGCGTTTGTGCGACTATGTTCATTTTCAAGAGCTTGCCTGATTTCCATATCTAAATATTAAAAAATATCCTATATAATATATTTATATCTCATCTATTCTCATATCTTCGTTCATTATTGTCAGAAGGTGAGCGTATATAATAGGTATTTGATAACTTCTGCCCTGCCATATGCAAATGGTCCATTACACATTGGCCATCTAGCAGGTGCCTATCTATCAGCAGATATATTTGCTCGATTTATGCGACTAATGGATAAAGATGTTGCATTTATCTGTGGCTCTGATGAACATGGAGCTGCCATCACAATCCGAGCGATCAAAGACGGAACTACCCCAAGAGAGATAGTCGATAAATATCATGAACTATTTGCTACAACATTTGAACGAATAGGTATTTCATTCGATATATATCACAGAACATCAGCTGACTTACATCACCAGACTTCACAAGACTTTTTCCGAACATTATACGAGAAAGGGATTTTTGAAGAAAAGACATCAAAACAATACTACGATAAAGAAGCCGATCAATTTTTGGCCGACCGGTATATAAAAGGCATCTGCCCTAATTGTTCCTATGAAGAAGCCTATGGTGATCAATGCGAAAACTGTGGTTCATCTTTATCTCCTACGGATTTGAAAGAACCCATATCTGTTTTGACAGGTTCTAAGCCAGAACTTAAAGAAACCACTCACTGGTACCTTCCTTTAAATAAGGACGAAGACTGGTTAAAGGATTTTATTGAGCATGGTTCCTTAGATGGAAAAGAGCATCATGATGCAAAAGCTTGGAAAAATCATGTTGTCGGACAATGTAAATCCTGGATAGACGGAGGATTGCATCCTAGAGCCATGACCCGAGACCTAAACTGGGGTGTAGATGTTCCTCAAGAAATTCCAGGTAGCGATGGCAAAAAATTATATGTTTGGCTCGACGCGCCTATCGGATACATTTCAGCGACTAAAGCATGGGCTGAAAAGAAGGGGAAAAACTGGAAAGATTACTGGCAAAACGAAGAATCAGCACTAGTACATTTTATTGGCAAGGATAATATAGTATTTCACTGCATTATCTTCCCTTCAATATTAAAGTCACATGGGGATTTTAACCTTCCTATTAATGTACCCGCTAACCAATTCATGAATTTAGAAGGAAATAAGATATCCACTTCTAAAAATTGGGCCATTTGGGTTCATGAATATTTGGATGAGTTTCCAGGCATGGAGGACGTACTACGGTATGTAATGATTAAGAATATGCCTGAATCCAGAGACAGTGAATTTACCTGGAAAGGTTTTCAAGAAGCAAATAATAATGAGCTCGTTAATAATTTGGCCAATTTTGTTAATCGTGTATTAGTACTGACGCATAAGTATTATGATGGTGTAGTACCCGATATTGATGAAGATCAAGTATTTACAGGATCAGATGGCGTAGAAGATCAATCCTTCTTTGATCATGAGATGCTTATTTTACATGATGATCTAGACGAAATAAGAGCATTCATCCAAGGCTATGATTTTAGATCGGCTTTAAAAAAGTTAATGGAAATTTCTTCTAAAGGAAATCAGTTGCTTCAGTTTAATGAGCCTTGGAAAACCATAAAGATTGATGAAGAAAAGGTAAAAGCTGTAATGTTTCTAGCCTTACAATATGTAGAAGCATTACGACAAGCATTGCATTCGTTCTTACCTTTCACATCTAATAAATTAAGCGAAATGCTTAATAAACCTACTATCAAAGGAGATGGTGAATGGAATGCTATGATGCTAGAAATAGCTCTGGGTGAAGCTATTCTTACTTCTGGACATACGATAAACGAAGCCAAACACTTGTTCAGTAAAATCGCTGATGAAACAATCGAAAAACAAGTCGAAAAACTACAAGCTACTGTGAGCACAGCCAATGAAACCAACGGTCTTACAGACGATGCATTTGAAGCCATTAAATCAGAAATTGCTTTTGACGATTTTGTCAAGATGGATATTCGAACAGCCACCATCCTAGAAGCTGAAAAAGTACCCAAAACAGACAAACTACTTAAATTGACTTTGGATTTAGGATTTGAAAAGAGAACAGTAGTCTCTGGTATCGCTAAGTCCTATGATCCAGATAAGATCATCGGTAAAAAAGTCAGCCTACTTGCCAATTTAGCCCCTAGGAAAATTAGAGGCATCATGTCACAAGGAATGATATTAATGGCCTCGGGTGATAATGATAGCCTATCCTTTGTAAGTCCGGAAGAAGGTTGGGCTGATGGACAAAGCATCAGATAATCTTCCGCTTACTTATCTACGTGTTCGTATCCTATTCCATAATCCATTCCCTTCAATTAAGAATAATGAAGAACACTAGAATACTCAATTCAATTGTCTATACTCACTTGGACTAAAACCTGTTTTTGATTTAAATAGATTACTGAAATGCTGCGGATATTCAAATCCCAGTGAATACGCAATACCACTTATTGAATCTCCAGAGCTTAAAAGACTGTTTTTCGCTTTTTCTATCAAGAAAGAATGAATGTGTTCTAAGGTAGTTCGCCCCGTTTCTCTTTTTAGCAAATCACTTAAATAATTGGGCGACAAATTGAGCTCCTTGGCACAATACTCTACGCTCGGAATTCCAAGATTTATGGCTTTTTCAGAGCGATAAAAATTAATGAGAAACCGCTCAAATTTTGAAATGATATCATTGTTTA
>JAHDDO010000054.1:0-2224 GCA_020629315.1 Saprospiraceae bacterium
AAAATCAATAATCCCTTATTTTACTTGTCTAAATAGTACTCAATGTCCGATATCCGTAGCGCCGAAACCTTATCTTCCGAATTCTATCGTTCTACTGAGCAATGGGAACAAGCCAAAGAAACCATTTTTACCCCATCCTTTCTGTATGTGGGTGATCGACAACAAATGTTTCGAGGGGATGAAAACATCTATCCCACTTGGATATTAGAACACTACTTAGATGAACCCATTTTATTTATTGAGGAAGGCGATACCCTTCGGTGTGTTTCCAATGTGTGCACCCATAGAGGCTTCCTCTTACATCAACATCCTACTCGGGCCAAAAAACTGATTTGTAAATACCATGGTAGACAATTTGACACCCAAGGGAAATTTCTATTTATGCCCGAGTTTCAAGAAGCCGAACAATTTCCACGTCCTTGTGATGACTTGGCTTCCGTACCCTTTGTCCAATGGCGCCAATTTTTATTCAGTAGTGTATCAGGGAATCCGGAAATATTTCAAAAAACAATAGCTAGGCTTGAATCCAGACTTTCTTTCTTAGATATCGATTCGTTTTCCTTTGATCCGTCCCTAAGCAAGACCTATAATGTGCATGCACACTGGGCCCTTTATTGTGATAACTACCTAGAAGGATTTCATATTCCATTTGTACACAATGATCTCAATAGTATCATTGATTATGGACAGTATGAAACAGAATACTATGACAATATGGTATTACAAATTGGATATTCAGACGGTTCAGGGTTTTGCTTTGATTTTCCAGAGGGCCATCCTGATAGAGGTCGTCATGTGACGGCTTACTATTATTGGCTCTATCCTAACTTCATGTTGAATTTTTATCCATGGGGTGTTCAACTCAATATAGTTAGACCCATGACGGCTAATTTTACCAAGGTAGAATTTCTGTATTACATCAAGGATCGAGCTATTTTCGAAGCTATGCAAGGTGATAAATTAGCAGAAAAAACCGAACGTGAAGATGAATTTGTGGTGGAAGCTGTGCAACGTGGACTGCGGTCTAGATTTTATTCTTCAGGGCGATTTTCACCACGTAGAGAAAAAGGGGTGCACTATTTTCATGAACGTATAAAACAAGATATGTATGGATAAACGCGTACTAAATCCAGCTATCGCAGCCCTCGTATTCGCTAGTATGGGCACGATGCTTCTCTTGGTTTTAGCCATCTTCGAACGAGCCGCTTTTCCTATTTTATTCGACATATCGGCTGGTGAAGATGCACATGTACGATCCGTGTTCAGGACATTAAAAACGGTTGTAGATGTGCTACCCTATACCTTGGGACCCTTCATTTTGGGAAGCCTCATTTTTGGCCTTATTCATAATATAAGATCAAGATGGCGATTGATACCATTGATTGGGTTTATCATATTTCTAATCTGCATAATCTATAATATTACGCTTGCCGATACCGCACTAGTGGTAGAGACCTTGAAAAATACGTCCGAATCTGAAGCCATAGATCGTATTCGTTACGCAACACAAGCCGTTATGCGACAGCATCATATTGGTTGCTTGGGCTTTGCTAGTTTTTTGATCTGTGAATTAGTCTTTATCTTCCAGACTATAAACAAGTCCTAATATGCTGCTCACCTTCCCGCAATTCCTTACCCAACTACGTATTATAAGCACGTCCCTCATTATAGGTCTATTGATGATGACTTTCATCTTTTATTTCCTAGGTGGTGCCCGGCCTCATTACAACTTTGATATTTTTACTGTTATTATTTTGTGCTTCGCTATTGTCGTATTCTATTTGGGGTTTATGTTGCGAAATCGCAAGCTTTCAGAACTGGATATTATCGATGACCTAGGCGAAAAATTGGCTGAATATCGAGCTACCCACATCATGACAATTGCACTTTTCGAAGGCCCTGCTCTAATGTGCTTAGTTATCTTCTTCGCCATTACTCAGAGTTGGTTGTTACTTCTACCTCCGTTAATTTCTATGTATGTCCAATTTAAATGGCTGCCTACCCAAGATAGCATTGAACAACAACTAAATCTAAATAGCCAAGAACGTTCCCGATTAGGTAGTACTTCCCCATTTATACCGAATGCATCAAGGTCTTCTTAGTTAGGGCGAGACCCCCGACGCTTCGGTCGGTGGTCGTTAGGCTCCTCGGCTATCGGTCCCGATGCTAGCCAATGAAATACTTCAGGACCTGTCTCCGATCTAGTGAATACTAGCATCGGGAC
>JAHDDO010000054.1:2324-3389 GCA_020629315.1 Saprospiraceae bacterium
AAACCAATTCCCTGTATATTCGTTTATCATATTCTACTAAACTAAATGCACATGATCGACAAACATGAGGAGGTAAAAGAGTATTACGGTCAGCGATTGAATACTAGCGAGGACCTCCAGACAAATGCGTGTTGTACTATAGAAGCACCACCTGAGCATATTAAGTCAGCCATCATAAATATTCATGATGAAGTTTTGGCTAAATATTACGGTTGTGGCATAGCCATCCCAGATAAATTAAAAGGCTTGCGAGTCCTTGATCTGGGTTCAGGCAGTGGTCGAGATTGTTATATACTTTCTCAGCTTGTCGGACAAGAAGGGGAAGTCATCGGCGTAGATATGACAGACGAACAATTAGCTGTTGCTAATAAACATATTGATTATCATACCGAAAAATTTGGGTACTCATACTCCAATGTCAAATTTTTAAAAGGAAATATCGAATCCTTGGATCAATTAGATTTAGCACCGAATAGCTTCGATCTAATCATTTCTAATTGTGTCATTAATCTGGCCATGGATAAAGAAAAGGTATTGCGTGATGTATACAAATTACTAAAGCCAGGCGGCGAGATGTACTTCAGTGATGTGTATAGTGATCGACGTATCAATGAAGAATTGCAAAAGGATAAAGTGCTTTGGGGTGAGTGCTTAAGTGGGGCACTGTACTGGAATGATTTTTTACGTTTCTCTCGAAAAGTCGGTTTTACAGATCCGAGGGCTGTTGAAAATAGTAGGATAACCATAGAGAATAAAGAAGTACAAGAAAAAGTCGGCGACATCCAATTTTTCTCGGTAACCTATCGTCTTTGGAAGATTGATGGTTTAGAAGATGAATGCGAAGATTATGGTCAGGCAGTAGCTTATAAAGGAACAATAGAACATTGTGCAAGCAGTTTTGATCTGGATGACCATCATAATTTTCCTAAGAATAAGATCATGCCTGTATGTGGAAATACCTATCTCATGTTAGAGGCCTCACGATACAAAGATGATTTTACTTTTTATGGAAACTGGGATACACACTATGGTGTCTTTGAAGGCTGCGGTGGTGCTATGCCATTT
>JAHDDO010000054.1:3489-16833 GCA_020629315.1 Saprospiraceae bacterium
TGAAGGCTGCGGTGGTGCTATGCCATTTACAACTGAAGACGGTTCAAGCGAGTCAACTAGTTGCTGCTAGTTAAGATTTCTTTCCAGTTATCCTTAATGCGGAAATGGATTAGCATACTTCTCGGACTGAACGAGCCCTTCATCACTTAAGGTATGTAAGAAGGCAACCAAATCATCGATATCTTGGTCTGAAAGTCCGAGTCTAACTGGCGTGCCACCTATCTCCAATTCTTCTGTCAGTCTATCGTCTAAATTCGGGTGTGCCTGAATACCTTCATTATAGAAGCGTACTACCTCATGTAAGTTTTCAAAGCGACCATCATGCATATATGGGGGCGTTAAACCAATATTTCGTAGCGTAACTGTCTTGAATTTTCCGATATCCTTGGCATTGCCTGTCGCAATAAAAAACCCATCGTCTCCGGGTGCTAGTGCCAAGCCATTATGGGTGGGTTCATTTGATGCAAAGAAACTCTCACTAGTATGACATTGATTACATCGATTATTGAAGAATAGAACTCTACCTCTTTCTTCTGATTCCGTAAAATTTGAAAAGCCATCGGGTCGGCCTTGATCATATTTCGAATCAAAAGAAACTAAGGCTCTGAGGAACGAAGCTAATGCTTCCGCAATACCTTCTGCCGTAATCGTTGGGTCATCGTAGGCGGCTTCAAATAAGGATCCATATGCCTCTATTTGTCCCAGTTCCAAAACAACCTCGGATACATCTTGATCCATCTCTTCAGGATGGGCTATGGGTTGAAGCACTTGTTCTTCTAGTCTCAGTTCTCTCTGATCCCAGAAAAAGCGACGACTCCATCGAAGGTTTACTAAGGACATACTATTCTTAGGGGTCAATTGACCATCTATACCTGCCGAAAATTGATCCTGCGTAGCAAAGGCATGTTCTTGCAAATGGCAACTGGCACAGCTTACTGTATTGTCTCTCGATAATCGCTTGTCATAAAAGAGGACTCGACCCAAGGTCGCTTTCTCATTGGACACCGAATAGGTGCTTAGCATATTCCCATTAAAGAAGGTATTAGCAAAAAGTTGCGGCATGACATCAGGGGGAATAATGGAATAATCAATGATCTCTTCTGGCAATGTCCATTCATACGGAACAGCCTCCGCTATTGTCTGAAGATCTTTTGCATTTTCTTGACACGAAGCAAAGAGGAGTAGCATCGATAGTAATGCTGCTATATAATGGACCATTTTCATGTAGCCATAAAGATACATGCATTCTACTGTATATATTGAGCGCCTAATCAACAAAAGCGAAGGGTCTTATAATATATTCGCAACATGAAAACAATCCATTTAGAAGATATCCAAGCAATGGATCCTGACTACAGAAGAACATTGGTCAACAAAATAAGCGGCTTTAAAAGTGCGCATCTTATCGGAACTAAAAGTGCGTCAAATGTGGCTAATGTGGCCATTTTCAATTCAGTCATTCATCTAGGCGCCCAGCCACCATTATTAGGTTTTATCATGCGTCCATTGACGGTCCAACGTCACACATATACCAATTGCATGGAGCTGGGGTATTTTACCTTAAATGCCATCGGCCGCTCTTTCCATCAGAAGGCACATCAAACATCCGCCAAGTATACTGAAGCCGTATCAGAATTCGAAGCGGTAGGCCTTGAAGCAGAATACCTAGCTGATTTTCCCGCACCCTTCGTAAAGGAGAGTCCCCTCAAGATGGGATTATCTTTTGTGGAAGAGCACGAAATTAAAGCCAACCAAACACGCCTTGTTGTGGGCCAATTAGAAATGCTACATGTAGATATGCAATTTGTAAAGGCTGATGGGGACATTGATCTACAAGCCATGGATATCATCAGTATTGGTGGCTTAGATAGTTATTATAAAATGGAGAAGTTAGGCAGATACCACTATGCTAGGCCTGATCAAGAAGTCAGATCCATAGTGTAGGGCTAGAGACATAAAAAGCAATCTACCCGACATTTTTCGATTTTAGGATATACCTTTTCCAACCTATCTATATTGGTATTCATATACCTATTGAAATACTACAACTATGAAACACAAATATGTATTCCTTTTATTTAGTGCAGTGCTGTTTTTACAAGCCTGCATTAAAGATGATTTTGTTGAAGATACTATCGACCCAGAAATCAGAATCACTACAAGTCCAGATACTATTGCTATCAATAGTGAATTCCAATTTGAAGCCCAGTATTTCAATAATATAGGGCAACAGCAGGACGTGCCTTTAGACTGGCAAAGCAGTGACCCCAGCGTTCTTAGTATTGATGCAACCGGTTTAGCTCAAGCGAATGCATTGGGTGAAGCCCTCATTATAGCTAATTATACATCCGGTGGGCTGACGGTCTCAGATACAACATCTGTGGTGGTAGGTGAAACTACAGTCGTAGAATCATTAGTAGGAACAGGTGTAATCCAAACCACTTCATTCTATGATTTAGAAGGGGATTTTACCATTTCAGAAACGGCTACTGGTGTCTTAATAGATGTGAAGGATAATTACAAAGCATCCACAGGTCTCCCCGGTTTTTATCTGTACCTCACTAACAATGCATCCTCTATTGCGGATGCACATGAAGTATCAATGATCACCGTCTTTGAAGGCGCACACCAGTACGAGGTGGAAGGCGTCTCGATACAAGATTTCTCGTATTTATTATTCTATTGTAAGCCTTTCAATGTGAAGGTAGGTGATGGAGAATGGACCTTTTAAAAAATGAAAACAATGAAACAACTAATAGTAATTATAGCCGCCCTTTTCATAGTCATACCCAACACGTTTGCGGGTGGGCCTTGGACGAAAAGCAAAAACAGTTATTATCTAAAGCTATCTGAGTGGTGGACCGTATTTGATCAACATTATACAGATTTAGGATTGATTGACCCTAACGTTACGACTGGCGTGTTCAACACATCATTCTATGGCGAATATGGTCTTACTGATCGATTTAATGTCATCGCAAATGTGCCTGTATTTAGCCGGAACTATATGAATAATGTCCGTTCCAGAACCACAGGAGAAATTATTATTCCGGGCGAAGCTCTGAATGCAATTGGCGATATTGACTTGGGTCTTAAATATGGTTTATCTCAAGGTTCCTTTCCCGTTTCTGTGTCTGTATTCTTAGGTTTACCTACAGGCACTATCGGTGGTGGAAGTCAAGGCAACTTACAAACGGGTGATGGAGAGTTTAATCAAATGATTCAATTGGATGCTGGCTCTGGGTTTCAGTTGGGCAGCATAAATGGTTATGCGAGTACCTATGTCGCTTTTAACAATCGAACGAAACAATTTTCGGAAGAGATTCGATATGGGGCTGAAGTGGGTTTAGGTTTTTGGAATCGCCGGGTCTGGATCAATGCTAGATTGCAAGCAGTGGAGTCCTTAAAAAATGGAGCCACCGCAGAGACCGTTACCAGCACGTCTATTTTTGCCAATAATACCGAATTTATCAGTTTGGGTTCGGAGCTAGCCGTGTATCTGACCGATAAGCTGGGTGTATCAGCCGGCTTTGCGGGGGCGGTTCGTGGTGAAGTTATAGCCGCAGCACCTTCGTATAGTGTTGGCGTATTTATAGATATTAACAAGTAAGAAAACGCGGTAATTTAAGAAAACGTCGATATAAGACGGATATAATTTGGGCCGATGTGTCTGCATATAAATGTGCTAATTATATTGTGCCCAACAAAACTAAACGCTATGTCAGACAAGAAAATAGAAACGATAGATGGCTATTGCCCTAATTGCTGGGGACGTCAGGTATACCAAGATCAGATCATTGACAAGGCCAAAGAAGCAAGAGTGGACTTAAATAATGTAGATCAATACAAGGGCTGGATCCAAGGGTATGCGGCCAAATTCCTAACCGGATTAAAAATAGATGGTAAAGGGACCTGTCCTAGTTGTGGGGTGGGATAAAAAAAAACTGGCTTCTGTAAAAACAGAAGCCAGTCATCATCACATATAGCTCAAACGCTATTTTATTCGTTCAGATCAAATCGATCTGCATTCATCACTTTAGTCCAAGCTTTAGCAAAGTCCTTTACAAACTTTTGCTTGCCATCGTCACTGGCATATACCTCAGCGATGGCTCGTAATACAGAATTAGATCCGAAAACTAGATCTACTCTAGAGGCTTCCCACTTCTTAGATCCATCAGTTCTTGAAACACCTTCAAAAATTTGTTCGCTGTCATCTTTAGCCTTCCATTGGACATCCATATCTAATAAATTCACAAAGAAGTCATTGCTTAATACACCTGGATTGTCAGTCAACACACCAACTGCGGAATCATCGTAATTTACACCTAAGACCCGTAAACCTCCGATAAGAACCGTCATTTCAGGTGCAGTAAGATCCATTAATTGCGCTCTATCAATTAATAGGTGTTCCGCCGCAATAGCCGATGCCGATTTAGTGTAGTTTCTAAATCCATCAGCAAAGGGTTCTAATACACCAAAGGATGCTACATCTGTATGCTCCTGACCTGCATCTACTCTACCACCAGCAAATGAAACAGCCACTTTCTGATCACCTTGCAATGCCGCTAATTCTACGGCCAGGGTGCCGCCTAAAACTATCAAATCAGCCATAGACACCTTCTTAGAAAATGAGGCTTGAATAGATTCGTACATCTCTAAAACATCCGATAATTTTCGGCTGTTATTAATTTCCCAAAATCGTTGTGGCATTAGGCGGATACGTCCACCATTAGCCCCACCTCTTTTGTCAGACCCTCTAAACGTAGACGCTGAAGACCATGCAGCAAATACAAGTTCAGACAACGAAAATCCACCATCGAGTATCTTCGATTTCAATATTTGGATATCCTCATCCGTCAAGGTATCATTATCATTAGCGGGCAATGGATCTTGCCAGATCAAGTTTTCAGCTGGTACTTCAGGTCCGAGATATAGATTTTTAGGCCCCATATCCCTATGCGTTAGTTTAAACCATGCTCTAGCAAATGCATCTTCGAAAGCACTATGATCTTCATAAAACTTTCTTGATATCTTTTCATAGGCAGGATCAAATCGCAAGGAAAGATCTGTAGTTAACATGGTAGGCTTTTGCATGCCTTCTCCATGCGCGAATGGGACATCCATCGTATCTCCTTTAGCTACCCACTGGTTAGCTCCGGCAGGTGACTTAGTAAGTTCCCATTCGTTCTCAAATAAGTTTTTGAAAAATAAGTTACTCCATTCCGTCGGCTTCTGTGTCCAAGTAACTTCCAATCCACTAGTGATGGTATCAGCGCCTAAACCAGAGCCATGAGCACTCTTCCAGCCTAATCCTTGTAAGGCAATATCAGCGGCTTCAGGCTCAGCACCTACTAATGCTGCATCTCCAGCACCGTGTGCCTTACCAAAGGTATGACCACCTGCAATTAAGGCTACCGTTTCCTCATCATTCATAGCCATTCGAGCAAAGGTCTCTCGGATATCTTTTGCAGCCGCCAGAGGGTCAGGATTTCCTTCTGGGCCTTCCGGATTTACATAAATCAATCCCATCTGTACTGCAGCTAGTGGCGATTCAAGATCTCGCTCTCCCGAATATCGCTTATCTCCAGCTTCCCAGACCGTTTCTGAACCCCAGTACACATCCTCTTCTGGCTCCCACACATCTGCTCTACCCCCTGCAAAACCAAAGGTTTTAAAACCCATGGATTCCAAGGCAACATTACCGGTTAAGATCATTAGATCAGCCCAAGATATTTTATTACCATATTTCTTTTTGATAGGCCAAAGTAATCGTCTGGCTTTATCTAAATTTCCATTATCTGGCCAGCTATTCAAAGGTGCAAATCGCTGTTGACCTGTACCTCCTCCACCTCTACCATCTCCTGTTCGGTAGGTGCCTGCTGCGTGCCAAGCCATACGAATAAAGAATGGACCATAATGTCCAAAATCCGCGGGCCACCATTCTTGAGAGTCTGTCATAAGATTATGGAGATCTGTTTTGAGTCCTTCATAATCTAGGCTTTGAAAAGCCTCTTTGTAATTAAAATCCGCATCCATCGGATTTGTCTTCGCTGTATTTTGCTTTAGAATATTCAACTTTAGGCTATTAGGCCACCAATCTCGGTTGGTAGTACCCCCACCTGCAGCTTTATCCTTCTTTAGGCTTCCGTTATGAAATGGGCATTTGCTGATATCGCCATTTCCGTGTCCATGTTCCATGCGTTTGTTTTTTTTATTTAATGAGGAAAGATGCACAAAGTTGCAAATTGCTTTACATTTACAAAAACTAAAAAACCAATATTACTATTGATATCATCAATAAGCATACAGCAGATAAAATACATCGTCGCTCTAAGCGAAACGGGTAGTTTTAGCGAAGCAGCCGAGCAGTGTTTTGTAACGCAAAGCACCTTAAGTACCATGATAAAAAAAATGGAAACGGAGATTGACTTAAAAATCTTTGATCGATCTACTAAGCCCATCCGATTGACCCATGAAGGTCAACACATTATCAAACAATGCAAACAGTTGCTATACGAGTATGGTCAACTGCAAGAAGTAGTGCAGCAAACAAAACAAGAGTTTCATGGCAGCTTGTCTATCGGTATCATCCCTACCCTAGCCCCATTTCTCCTACCCTTATTTCTCGACGACTTAGTCACAAAATACCCCGGTATCGATTTTAGGATCAATGAAATAACTACCCAAGAGATCACGTCCAAAATTTTGTCTAGGGATCTAGACTTGGGTATACTTTCTACGCCGCTGCATGAAAAAGGCATCATGGAATCTACGCTATTTAATGAAGAGTTTTTAATCTATGATGCCAGTGAAAATTCACGGAAAGCGAAAAAATACAGCATTGACGATTTGGATATAGATCGAATGTGGTTACTTGAAGAAAGTCATTGCATGACACAACAGATAGAAAAGATCTGCCACCTAAGAAAGAAAAGGACATTGAAAAAAAATCTTATGTACAAAAGTGGATCCTTTTTATCCTTATTACAATTTGTCCACCTGAACAAAGGACTAACCTTACTCCCTCGATTAGCTACCTTACAAAGCAAGCTAATCGACCCTAATTATCTCTTTCCTATAGCTGGGCAAACACCCGTACGCGAAATTGGAATTGTGTTCCACCCTAATTTTAGCAAGGACAAAATGCGGAGCGCCTTGGAAGAAGAAATCCTTCAAAAAGTGAGACCCTATTTACGCAAAAAAAGAAACATTCAAGTGATTCAAGCTTTTTAAGATCTTAGCGACACTCTTCTATGATCTCGTTTTCGAAAATTGAGTACCTTTCGCCCAGAATGACACACTTTTCGAATGATATCGTTCAATGTTATGATAGGATAAAAAGCTATATCCATAGAACACCCGTACTTCAATCTCGACTGGTTAATGAGCGAGCCGGTTGTTCCATATTTTTTAAATGTGAGAATATGCAACGGATGGGAGCCTTTAAAATGCGAGGGGCGGCGAATGCCATTCTTTCGCTGTCTGAAGACGAACGTAAACGAGGGGTTGTCACGCATTCTTCTGGAAATTTTGCACAAGCCGTGGCACTAAGTGCATTAGTCCTGGGTATAGATGCAACCATCGTCATGCCGAGTAATGCACCGGCCGTAAAAAAGGCAGCCGTGGCTGATTATGGCGCACAGATAATAGAATGCGAACCTACTATTGAAGCCAGAGAAGCAGCCACGCAAAAGGTAGTAGACGCGCACGGCAAAAAAGCCTTGCACCCTAGCAATGCCATCGAAGTAATCACGGGCAACGCCACCGCAGCGTACGAATTATTAGCCGATTATCCCGATCTGGATATAGTGATCAGTCCTGTAGGTGGCGGTGGATTATTAGCAGGTACAGCTATGGCAGGGGCTTCTTTTTCTGACACATGCCAGGTGATTGGTGCCGAACCTATGCAAGCCGATGATGCATACCAATCATTAAAAGCGGGTCATATAATCAAGTATGACAAAGTGGATACTATTGCAGATGGCCTGCGCACCTATTTAGGAGATGTAAACTTTCCGATCATTCAATCTCACGTACAAGAGATCATTCGAGTCGAAGAATCTGAAATTATTGATGCTATGAAATTCGTTTGGGAACGGATGAAAATTATTATTGAAGCTTCTTCTGCCGTTCCCGTGGCGGCGATATTTAAAAAGCCTGAGATCTTTACTGGTAAAAAAGTAGGCCTGATTATTTCTGGTGGCAATGTTGATCTTGGAGCCCTACCCTTTACAGTATCATAAATACCCTTGGGTGCTGGTATGACTGTTTCATTGCGCACATTAAACGTAGAGGATCTAGCCCAATATGAATATTGGCTACAACCCAAGCATGCATATCACAAATTAAATGGTCCGTATTTTAAAAAGAAGACAGCTGAGGAGCTGGCTAAAGAAATAGCGGAGATACGCCATAAAATCAAGGAAGGCAATGAAAATCCCTTAGCCAATAGACGAATCATAAGTAACGAAAATTCGGACCTTATCGGCGAAGTTAGTTGGTATTGGAAATCAAGGGAAACGAATTGGTTAGAACTAGGGATTGTCATTTTTGATGAACAATATTGGGGCAAAGGCATAGGCACGCAAGCCTTTAAACTTTGGATTAATATGGTGTTTGCCCAACAGCCGAACATTGTTCGATTAGGAATTAGTACTTGGTCAGGCAACGCAGGTATGATACGTCTAGCGAAGAAGCTCGGCATGCAAGAAGAAGCTCGGTATCGAAAAGCTAGAATAGTGGATGGCAAATATTTTGATTCTATTAGCTTTGGTATTCTTCGAGAAGAATGGGACAATCGAATGAAATAGAACCTATCATGAAAGGCAACATTCAAATCTGCACCTTAGCTGAGAGGCCTCATCACCTGGCCACACTAGCCTCGTGGTATGTAAATGAGTGGGGGCATCTAGATGGCGTGAATAGTATCCATGAAGAAATCGAAAAACTATCTGGCTTCTTGAATCAAGATTTCTTACCGCTTATATACCTGGCTGTAATAGAAGATGAGCTTATAGGTGCCGCCCAATTAAAGCATTATGAAATGGACATCTATCCTGACAAAAAACATTGGCTGGGCGGTGTCTATGTTGCCGATAAATATCGGGGTTTAGGTGTTGCAAAACAGATTATAGAAGTAGCCTTAGAAAAGGCAAGGGCATTGAAGATTCCATCCTTATACCTTCAAACGGAACGTCTGGATGGCGGATTATATGGGACCATGGGTTGGATAGCTTTAGAACAAGTGACATACAAAGGGGATCTCGTTCTAGTCATGAAGCGCCATGTATAAGGGGCCCTTTTATTCGGAAATATCCAAGCGCATATTGATCAAGTGCTTTGTAAAACCCGCTTTTTCATACGCAGAAATAGCAGAGTCATTACCGTCGTAAACGTCCAATCTCAATTCGAAAATTTGTTTAGTTTTTGCCCATGAAGACAGGTGTTCGATGATTTCCTTATTTATCCCCTTTCCCCGGTGTTCTGGCGCTACAAACATAAACCCTAGATACCCATACTTATCATGGGTGAGGTAGGGTTTGGCATTTCGAATAGCAATATAAGCTGACCCGACGATTTCATTGTCTATCTCCGCTACGGCCACTTCAGTATCAGATGATTGAATCATGGCTCGAAGGTCATAATAATGAATATGTTCCTCTTTTAACGTTGGATCAAAGGGTCGTTCCCAATCGATGATGCCTTGTTCAAAATCATACAAAATCGGCAAATCCTCTTCTTTAGCTGAACGTATAATTATGTTCTCCATAAATCTTTACTTTGAATTATAGCCGCCTTTATCTGCAACGGTACAATCTGAATCAATAATACTAGTTATATTGCACTCATTACATAATTAAAAACATCTTCCAATATGAGGATTTTATTATCTGCCTTAGTTCTTTGTTTAGCTGCCTTTATGACATCATGTAATGTTACCGTAGAGGATGGCAATTATGCAGAAGACGTTGTTGGTGAATATAATTTCACAACAGAAAATATTACGTCTATGATCGGCGATGAGCCGGGTCTATTTAGCGATGGTGTGATTCGTGTAGCTGAAGTGAATGATACACTTATTACAATGGTTGTCGATTTTGAAAGTGAATTGTTAGATGATCTTGACCTTTCTCAGGTGGTTGTTTCTGATGCTTCAGGCTCAGATATAGACCTAGATCAAGAATACACGAATGCTACCTTATTCGGGTTCTTTAGCGATGATATGGTAACTATGCGAATCGATTGGGAAACAGGTAACTGGATCCGAATTGATGACGCTACTAGATAGTAATGAAGCCTAAGGAATGGACTAGCGGTTCATTGCTTAGGCTCCATATTTTTCGCAAACAGCAGTTTATATAAGCTATTGCTATGGTAGCTAGAACGACATTCCTTTTTCCAGTACTCGTTTTTCTTTTGTGGTCCAATGTCCTTGATGGGCAAGTACTGCGCAATGGTGATTTTGAAAATAACTCTGCAGACACCTGCGAGTGGAATTTATACAATGCCCAATTCAATTCATTAATGGATGATGTTTGGGGTATTAGTACTCCTGTCGGTCAAGAAATAGACATTCAGCGAGAACCTTGTTCGTATGAATTCGTCCTCAACAATGACTGGTTCATCAGTCTGTCCAACAAATTTGTGGCTAACACTTGGGAGTACGATGCCATCTCCATGGAAATCAGTGAGCCCTTAGTGGTAGGTGAAGAATATGAAATTCGGTTTTGGGCTTTGGCTTCTACGCTATTTAACAATGAATCGGTCGCTATCGAAATTGGACTTTCTGAAGATTCATTGAGTGTGGGCGAACAAATATTTAGAGATTACCCGCCTGAGGATAATTGGGGTGTATTTACATTTAGCTTTACTGCCCCTTTTGCTGCCCAATATCTTACGGCCAAGGTCAGTATAGCTGATAATAGAAATGGTTGGATATTTGTCGATAGTTTCGAATTTTTAGGGACGACATCTACCGTCGAGGATGATGCTAGCCATTCGTTAGGCGTCGAGGTATTTCCAAATCCAGCTGTCGATCATATTACGCTCCGAGCGGTAGATCGTATTGATTCATATAGTCTTTACAATGTAAATGGCGAACTCGTCAAAAACGAAGCGAGTCTGCACCTAAAGAATACAGTAATTGATATATCAGCGCTGCCATCAGGTATGTATCATTTAGCTATTTACATTGACGCTCAACCCACTTGGCATCGAATACGTATAGACTAAACAGTAATACACGTCCTATGAAATGCTACAAATGCGCCGCCTTCATTTTGTGTATGCTAAGCCTAATTCAATGTAATAGGACCAGCACCATAAAAGCTAGTTCCGAGGCCCAGAAAGCTACCACTTATTTTGGACAGCCAGCACCCGGTCTTATACCCCAAACCTTTGCACCCACTATCATTTCAAGATCAGATAGACATGAATTTGGTTGCAGCATGTCCAGAGATAAAACCCAACTATTTTTTGGTGTAGATAATCAAGGGACCATGGAAATTCACCACTGTACATATATGGACGGCGAATGGTCAGCTCAGGAAAAATTATTTGCAGATACCATCTATAATTATAATGATCCAATGTTATCTCTAGACGAGACTAGATTATATTTCATATCGAATGTCCCACCTGATGAAGATCCTACTAAGACTGATATAGACATTTGCTATGTTGAAAAAAAGGAAGTGGGTTGGTCAAGTATTCAACGCTTGAATACTTCGATAAATAATTCGCTGGATCAGTACTATAGTTCATTCACAAATAAAGGGGAGCTCTATTTTGCATCAAAAGATACATCTGCATCAGCGCCCAGATATGCTTTTGATATTTATAAATCAAATTGGGCAGACGGCGACTTCGAAAAACCTGTGAAGTTATCGGAACGTATAAATACCCCAAGATATGAAGCTGATGTTTTTGTCGCACCAGACGAATCCTATCTTATTTTTTGTTCGATTCGAAGAGAGGGTTTAGGTAAAGGAGATCTCTACATTAGTTTTAAAGATGATGAAGGAAGATGGACTGAAGCTCAGAATATGGGTAGTGTTATAAATTCCGAAGAACATGAATTATGCCCGTATGTAACACCCGATGGCAAATATCTTTTCTACACTAGTAATCAAGATATCTATTGGGTAGATATAGAAATATTAGAACGATACCGACCTAATTAATTAGGTAAACTAATTCTCACTTGAATTTTAAAGACGATATGAATCAATAATATCCACCCATCGGATATCACATTGATTAGATTTCTTTATTTGGGCGATTCCGAGGCTAGCTTTATTAGCCTCGGACCGGGCTAAATCAGGCTACACATTCGTTCCGGTCCTACGGACTGGCTTTGCAGCCACCTTATATATCCCTATCGCATAGCATAGATTCAATTGTCGAAATCAGCAAAAAAGGACACTAGGCTTCGGCTTAAAAAAGAACCTTACACAGCCTATTTTTCAACTATTATTTGCTGAATAATTTTTTTATTCGTTTCCAAATCAGTCATTTCCAATAGGTATGTTCCACTTGGAAAATTTTCCAAATTCAAGCTTTTGGGATTGTTTTGTACTTGCCATTGTTTACCAGAAAAATCATAGAGCTGTACTTGATAATTTAATTGTCCTTCGACAGAAATGTATATTCTGTTTTTTGTTGGGTTTGGATAAACGTTGATCTTAGCGTTCTCGAAATTATATGTAGCACTCAGCAAATCTTCACCATCACAATCCTCATCAATGCCATTGTTCGCTATCTCGTCCGCGCCGGGATTTATCTCCGCATTGGTATCATCGCAATCCTCATCTGAATTATAACCGTCTCCATCTTCATCAATGACTAGTGCCTCTCCATCACAATCCTCATCAATGTCATTATTCGCAATCTCGTCCGCGCCGGGATTTATCTCCGAATTCGTATCATCGCAATCCTCATCGGAATTATAACCATCGCCATCTTCATCAATCACGAGCGCCTCGCCATCACAATCCTCATCAATGGCATTATTCGCAATCTCTTCTGCGCCAGGGTTTATCTCCGCATTGGTATCATCGCAATCCTCATCGGAATTATACCCATCGCCATCTTCATCAATGACTAGCGCCTCGCCATCACAATCCTCATCAATGTCATTATTCGCAATCTCTTCTGCACCTGGGTTTATCTCCGCATTTGTATCATCACAATCCTCATCCGAATTATAACCGTCTCCATCTTCATCAATCACGAGCGCTTCCCCATCACAATCCTCATCAATGTCATTATTCGCAATCTCGTCCGAGCCTGGATTTATCTCCGCATTGGTATCATCGCAATCCTCATCTGAATTATAACCGTCTC
>JAHDDO010000055.1 GCA_020629315.1 Saprospiraceae bacterium
GAGCGAATGAAAATAGTGGTGTTATCACTAAACAAAATAAAGTAAGTGCGTTTTTAAAGGCTGTTTTTGTCTGTCTGTAATTGTTCGTTGCCTTGTCTAAAGTTTTCATAATAATTAATTGTTGTTGTTGTTAAAAATTTTGTCATTTTCGATTCGATGTGTTTCATCTTGTTTTCCAATGACAGTGTAAAGGTGGGCTCAAAGCAGCGCTCAAATCCTTGATTTTCGTGGCTGCGTTCCTTTCTCAAGATTTTTGGCAGGTTTTACAAGATTTTCTGTTTTCAAACAGCAAATAACTTGCAATACTCTGTATATCAGCGTTTTATGTAATTAAATACTATGATTTACTTAGTGAAGTGGGGGAAAAAGTCTCCTTTCCGTAGGTGGATTATGAAGAAAAAGACGGTTGAAAGGTCAATACGAATAGTGGCTAAAAGTGCTGCTAATTATCATTGATAAAAAGCAGCTCTGTATTAGCTATGAAGGATTTAGATTAACAGTAACTTAGGGTATGCATCGATTAATTATTCTACTAATAGTATTTAGTGTAGTACATAGCATTACATTACAAGGACAAGATCCGCTTCGTTTTGATAATGAGATAAAAATCATTTCGAAAACACCTTCATTGGGAAGTCCTATTGTTTTTACAGGAAGTTCTAGCATCCGAATGTGGGATAGTTTAGGAACAGACTGCGCAGGACACAAAATTGTCAATACAGGTTTTGGCGGATCACATATGTCAGATCTGCTATTTTTTATTGACCAAACGGTACTGAACTTTGATCCATCGAAGGTTTTTATTTATGAAGGAGATAACGATATTGCAGATCGTGAGAATCCAACAGAAATCCTTGAAGAAGCAAAACAGATAGTCAAACGGATACAGTTCCACAATAGTCAGATTGATATATATTTTATAGCCGCCAAACCTAGTCCTGCAAGGTGGGCTTATAAAGAAGCCTATAATATATTGAATACCTTATTAGAAGAATATGCTTCTCAAGAAGAGTGTGTCGAATTTATTGATGTATGGAACATAATGTTAAGTACAACAGGTCGACCAGATGCCAGCATTTTTATATCTGACAGTCTGCATATGAATCGAAAAGGATACCTTCTTTGGAAGGATACTATCTGCCCATATATAGATTAACTTACTTTCCAGGAAAACGGTCCATAAACTCATCGTGAAGAAGCGTATGTCTATTCTCGATTGGGATTTGATACCCACCTATAAATAGCTCCGAGATGCGCGTCTTCATTTCGAAGGGATCACCATCAGCAATATATAGATTGGCTCGTTTACCTTCTTCTATGCTGCCTATTTCATTTTCTACCCCAAAAATCGTAGCCGCATTAATAGTAATGGCAGCCATAGCTTCGTCTATACCCATCCCATAATTAGCGGCAAAAGCTGCGTTAAAGGGTAGGTTTCTTACATTTTCAGTTTCATTCGTTTGGATAGCCACCAGGACTCCAGCTTTCATCATTTTCCCGGCGTTCGCATAGGGTGCATCATACCTGTCTGAGGATCTTGACGGTAATGCCAAGATTGGTCCTGTAATAACAGGAATGTCATACTTTACTAAACTGTCAGCAACTCGCCAACCATCAATGACTCCGACAAATACAGCATTGATCTGGTGTGCATTTACAAATGAAATGGCTGCAAGAATGTCTTCTTTTTTGTTTACTCGAATCAATAACTTTTCTTCACCATTGACAACATCAGTCATTGTGCTTAATTGTGGATTATAATCATCTATCTGCTTTCCTGTTGCATTGGCCGCCGAGTCCATTTTTGTATACGTTTCACATTTCTTCCAAAAGCCATTCAATTTCTTCATAGCTTTTTCCGCATCCTTTTTTATTTCATCTTCAGAGCGTTTATCCCACCTGTGTTTGCGTCCTGTAGATGGGAAATTGAGAATCTGTCCCTTAAAGCCGGAATACATAGATTCTGGTGTGTAACCAAACAAATCTATTAAGGCTGCTCGCCCAGGAAATAGTCCGCCCGATGGTTTTGCTAGTACTGTGGTTACCCCATTCGTCCGTGTAACAGGAATATTGACAGAATTAGGGTTAATCGCAGTTAGTGCTTCCATATGAGGCGTAAAGTCCCCCATTTCGTCTGCATCTTGCGTTAATGATATAGAGGATATTTCACCTAAACCTAATTTAGTACCTCCATCGATCATTCCTGGATAAATCCGCTTTCCTTCACAATCAATGATTGTTGTTTCCTCCGAGGCAGCTAAATCTTGGCCAATTTGTTTTATCCTGTCACCCTCTATCAAAATATCGCCCGCTATCACACCATTAGTGATCGTATGAATACTTCCATTTTTTAATAAGAAGGGTCCTTTTTTCGCTTTTGCAACCATTTGCCCATTCATTGAAAATGGGATCAAAAACATAGTTATATATAGTATGTATCTCATTTTTCTTAGTGTGAGTGGTTATGGGAATGTGTATGTGAATGTCCTTCATGTAAATGCACACCTTGCATACATTTATCTTCATGTTCCTCGGACGTCTCATAAAAAGCAGGCAAGGCTTCTTCTGCATCTATGAACATTCGCATATCATTATTATCAGCGTTGATATCAAAACGGACAATACCATCGACTATGGTAGTTTGCGGCGTTGCATATATGGAAAGAGGGTGGTTTTCGAAGATGACAATATCTGCATCTTTACCTACTTCTAAACTTCCCACTCGATCTTCAATACCCAATTGAATAGCCGGATTCATCGTGATCAATCGTAAGGCTTCATTATCTGTTAATTCACCATAGCGTTGTGTTTTTGCTGCTTCATGATATAGATGACGAATTAATCCGGCATCATCGGAATTAATAGAGGTTACTACCCCATTTTTGGTCAATATAGCCGCATTATATGCTGTCGAATAATATACCTCAAACTTGTAGGCCCACCAATCAGAGAATACGGAAGCCATGGCACCGAACTCTGCTAATTCGGGCGCGATTTTAAAGCCTTCATTGACGTGCTGAAAACAAATTTTGTTAACACCAAAATCTGAAAGTACATCCATCAACATTAGAATTTCATCTGCCCTATATGAATGGCAATGAATTAGAATATCCCCATCAAGAATATCGGCTAAGGTTTCTAATCTATAGCTATAATCAGGCCCTTTCTTAATTTTCCCACTCGCAAATGCATTTCGATCTGTTCGATACTTTTTTGCTGCGGCGAAACTTCTTCGGAACTCTTGTTCAATGCCCATTCTGGTCCGGGGTGCTACATTCTTTCCTTCCCCATGCACACGCATTGGGTTTTCTCCTAAAGCAAACTTTATCGTTCGGGGCGCCCCTTCCATCTTGAAGGCTTCTGGATCCCATTCACCCCAGCGATGCTTTATTGTCTCGCATTGACCGCCAATAGCATTAGCAGAACCATGCATTGCATGTGATATGGTCACGCCACCAGCTAACGCTCTGTACAAGGCTATATCGTAGGGATCGATCGCATCTCCAACAAATACCTCTGCGGTTACTGGATTGGTCGGTTCATTAACTGCATCGATCCCAATATGACTGTGTGCATCTATAATACCAGGCATAACGAATAGACCCTCTGCATCAATAACTTCAGCATTGCCTTCAGCCAAATCTTCACCCATAGCAGAGATCTTACCATTTCGTAGCAAAATATCTGTGTTCTCTTTGATCCCATCAGTAATTGTAATGAGCGTTCCATTCTTTATTAGAATGTCCTTTTGGCCATACAATCCTTGCATAGTTAGGAGTAGGAGGCCGATATATATGTATGTTACTCTTTTCATTATTCTGGTTTTTTAAGCAATGATCCATCCACAGGGAAACTTCCAAATTCCCCAGCGGCGACGTTCCCTTTAAATTTCTCCTCTTCAAATTTTATATCAAATCCTATTTCCATAGTAAAACCATCTTCTGTGTATTCATAGTCAAAGGACATGGCATCACCATTAAGATTTATAGCAGATAATTTTTCACTATTTCCTCCCTCTGAAATAATCTCTACATCGTAGACCCCTTTACTTGCTTCATTGAAAATAATGGTCCCTTTTCTGACTTGATCTGGTGTACCAATTTCATAACTCCAAGTACCGGCTATATCTACGGTTGCTTCTGATGACGAACTTTCTTTCTTAGTTTCTAATTCGAATAGTTGGCCGCCCGTGATGGCATATTCCAAACTCGCTTTTTCCGAGAAATACTCTTTATCAAAAACCACCAATTGGCCCAATTTTCCATTTTGTAGACTACCGGTTACCTTATCAATATGTAACAGTCGTGCCGCTTGCATAGTCAATGCATCAAAGGCTTCTTCTTTTGATAAGCCATTGTCTATCATTTGCAAGATGATTTCTTGCGCTTTGCTAGGATCGTTTCCTTCGGTAGAAAAGCCAAACGAAATATTCTTTTCGGCCAAGATGGCAGCGTTTTTAGCATCCATATTCATAGACGATCGTTGGGCCCGCAACAAGGCACTGTATTCTTCATCCATTTCTAATCGTGAAGAATCCACTGTATACTTAGTTGTATCTACTATTTGAAGTGCTAAAGCCAGTCCGATATTTTCACTGGCAATCTTATCTGCCATTGCATGTACCTCAGGTACATGTGTAAGCACCATATCCAAATCTAATTCATTTCGTAAAGAAATAGCCCTATATACATTTAGCATTTTATGTGTTTTAAAGAACACACGCTGTTTCTTATCGGCAACGTCAAATAAGGCTTCACTAGATTTTGAGATCTCAGGCCGTTCCATACCTGAAGAGGCGGCCCGGTAACTGTTTAAATATGTTTTATCCTGCCGAGCTTGTTTTACTAAATCTTTCCATTTAGCAATTACCGCAATAATGGTAGATGGATAATATTGGCCCGCTCCTTTAAACTGAGCATACATATGTTCCGTATCTGAGACTAAGTAAGCATCGGTCCCTGCTGTATTTATGAGCATCGTTTCACCGGTTAGCATACCACCTTCCAAAGCGGCATGCACGGTCGTAAAACCTGCAGCCCTTAGTTTTGCAAGTTGGCCACTTTTAGGGTCATATGCATCTTTAGATCTGCGATAGGGTGTTATACCCGCTAATTCGTCAGGAGGCATACCTGGGAATTTTGCTTTCAAATCTTTGTTTACTTCTGGCGTTTTTACGCCGGCATGCGAAAGCATATCTATAAAACCTGGATACACATGACTGGAATCCAAGGTAATAACCGTCGCATCGAAGGGTGCTTTATGGCTTCGGTCTATCTTTTCTATGATCCCATTCCGAATGGTAATATTACCTACATACGGCGTTTTAGTAGCGGATTCGTGAATAATCCCTCCGGATAGGTAATAGCAATTAGAAGGATCTGGCACCTTATCATAATCGACTTGTCCAATAAGTATCAGGGGCGTGAAGAACAGTACGAAACCAATCGCCTGTCTTGTTTTTTTCAATAAATGGTACATGTACCCAGGTTTAGAAAAGCAATATAAATAATCTTCATCGCGATACCTGTCTACTGATATCATAATTAATACCAATGCCGTTATTTTTTATATTAACTATATCTATAATCTGTACCTTTGTGTGTGCCAATGTCCAGGCCTTGTATGAACTCATTTTTGCAACATAAATACCTGCCGAAGCTGATGCTATTCTGTATTAGCTTTTTACTATACTGTAATACCTTAGGTCATAAGTATGCTCAAGATGATGCTATAGTCATTTATGATAACATGTACACACAGCAAGGATTGGAAGGAATACCTGGTTTATTAACTAAGGATACCTTTTTTGGGTTCTTTAAAGTGGAAGGTAAAGACAAGCTGGTATCAGGGGGTCGATATCGACCATTAACACCGGTCATGTTTGCTGTAGAGTGGGCTTTATTTGGCAATAATCCGGCTATTGGTCATTTTATAAATGTGCTGTTATTTGCCTTTCTTGTGCTGCTTATTTACAGCCTTTCACAGCTACTTTTTGCAAGCTATCTTTCTGCACAAATAACACTATTCTCATTTGCCGCAGCTCTGTTATTTGCCGCGCATCCTATTCATACGGAAGTGGTGGCCAATATAAAAGGGAGAGACGAAATTATGAGTTTACTGGGTGCCCTCAGTGCTTGCTATTTTATTTTGAAATATAGGAACCATTCTAAGGTATCTTATTTGGCAGGGGCTGCTATTTGCTTTTTCCTAGGACTATTAAGTAAAGAAAATACAATCACGTTCTTAGCTGTAATTCCTTTAGCCTTGGTACTATTTCCTTTAAAAAACAAGGCTAGTGTTCCTATGAAAGCTATGCTTGCGGTTCTGGCTTCGACACTGGCTTTCTTAGTGATTCGTACTCAAATTCTTGGATTTGACTTTGGTGCTTCTTCTAGTGAACTCATGAACAATCCATACCTCAAGTGGGATGGCAATAAATATATAGCCTTTACAGCTAGCGAGCGATTTGGGACCATAGCCTATTCATTATTACTTTATTTGAAATTATTAGTGCTACCTCACCCGTTGATCCATGATTATTATCCTAGGGCTTTAGAGATTCAATCCCTTAGCGATATACTACCCTTGCTGAGTGTGTTACTTCATGTGATTTTGGCTGGCCTTGCATTCTATTTTTTCAAAAGTAAACGTGTTCTTTCATTCTCGATACTATATTATTTTATCACATTATCCATCGTTTCCAATATTGTATTTCCCATAGGCACCAATATGAGTGAGCGTTTCTTATTTATGCCTTCCCTAGGTTTTTGTTGGATAATTGCTCTACTTATTATTTGGCTTGCCCAAAGAAACAAAACACTGACATGGCCGATTTTAGGCGTATTGTTCTTGGCATATAGCTACAAGACAGTCACACGAAATACTGTATGGTATGATGACTTCACCTTGTTTACCACTGATGTAAAGCAAGGTACTCGAAGTGCTAAGTTGCTCAATGCCGCCGGTGGTGCTTTATCTACTGAAGCAAACAAGAAAAAAGATAGTCCAGAAAAAACACAGATGTTGGAACAAGCAGTGGAATATCTCACGAAGGCCATTGGTATACACCCTAGCTATAAAAGTGCCTATATGCTTCGTGCCAATAGTCAATATTGGTTAGGTAATTTCGAGGAAGCTATTAAAGACTATGAACGTGTATTGCAAATAGACCCAGGCCATGAAACAGCCATGGATAATTTGCCTATTGCTATGCGAGATGCGGGTCGATATTATGGAGAGCAAAAGCAAGATTATAAAAAGGCACAGCGTTATTTACAACAAGCGTATTCTTTGAATCCGGAGGATACAGAAACCCTTCGTTTGCTAGGTATTAGCTCTGGTTTATTAGGTAATCACGAAAAAGCTATTGAATATTTTAAGAAGGTTGTCGAAAATAACCCTAAAATTGCTCAGTCATACGTTAATGTAGGGATCGCCTATCGAAATGCCGGTGATCTAGAGCAAGCGCAAATTTGGTTTGAAAAAGCAGCTGCGATAGATCCGGAGTCAGTGAAACAATTCAGCAATTAATTTATGGTACGAATAATCTACATACTTCTCGCTTTATGCATAACGGCGTCCCTGCAGGCGCAAGAAATGAAGAGCAACTCGCCTGCTGACGTATGGGCGGCAGAGACTATGGGCAATATGAGTGTAGAAGAAAAAGTAGGCCAAGTGTTTATGATCCGAGCCCATTCTGATTTGGGAAAAGACCATGAAAAAAAGATAGCTGACGAAATCAAAAAGTATAAACCTGGGGGTCTTTGCTTTTTTCAAGGCGACCCAGAAACACAAGCTACCTTAATAAACCAATACCAATCGCTGAGCAGTACCTCTCTAATGATAGCTATGGATGCAGAATGGGGATTGGGTATGCGATTTCCAGAAGAATGTCAATCGTTTCCGAAACAACTTACCTTAGGTGCCATAGAAGATAATGACCTAATCTATCAAATGGGTAAGGAGGTAGCGCATCAATTAAAACGAATCGGCGTTCATGTAAACTTTGCGCCTGTTGTCGACGTCAATAACAACCCATCAAACCCTGTTATTAATAATCGATCTTTTGGTGAAGATATATTCAATGTGACTTCTAAGAGCTATGCTTATATGAAAGGTCTCCAAGATCATGGCATATTAGCCTGTGCCAAACACTTTCCTGGTCATGGCGATACGGATGTGGATTCGCATTATGATTTACCTGTAATAAAACATACGAGGGAACGCTTAGACTCTATCGAAATGAAGCCATTCCAAGTGCTTTCTGAATTGGGTTTAGGCAGTGTGATGGTCGCTCATCTATCGGTTCCGGCCTTAGATGATAGACCCAATAGAGCGACGACTTTAAGCAAGCAAACGGTGACCGGCATATTAAAGGAGGATTTTGGTTTTTCTGGATTAGTAGTAACGGATGCATTAGAAATGCAAGGGGTGGCCAAACATTTTGCTAAAGGTGAAATGTCTGTACAGGCTTTTCTGGCGGGTAATGATATCTTGCTGATGCCTATCGATTTTAAAATTGCTTTTGAAGCGGTTCTAAAAGCGGTCAAAGAAGGGACTATTACTGAAGCTCGGTTAGACGAAAGTGTGTTTAGGATTTTAAAATCGAAATACGAATTGGGCTTGAAATCGTCTCCAAGAGTGGAACGCATCGATGATATCATGGCTGAGGTAAATAATCAAGAGGCTATTGCTTTAGAAGAAGTGTTATATGAAAATGCCTTGACATTGGTCCGCGACAATAGAAAAGTCATTCCTGTCAAACAAACGAATGATCGCCGCTTTGCTTCACTAGCATTGGGTTCTGATACGATGACTCATTTTCAAGAGCGACTTAATTCCTATACCACGGTAGAATCATTTCATTTACCTAAGAATTTCACAGCGGATCAGAAACGTACAATGCTCAGTCAATTAGAGGGTTTTGATATGGTATTTATCAGTCTGCATGATATGAGCATGTACGAAAGTAGAAAGTTCGGATTAAGTCAGGACCAACTCCATCTTATCTATGATTTGAATAGCCGTACCAATGTAGTGCTCACTGTTTTTGGCTCTCCATATTCATTGCGCTTTTTTTCGACACTGCCGACTATTCTTGTGGCCTATGAAGAAAACCAAATCAGCATGGATAAGGCGGCTCAAGCCTTGTTTGGTGTTTTCTCTATTCGAGGTAAGTTACCGATAACAGCCCATGAAGCCTTCCCATTTGGTGCTCAAGTTGTCACGCCTGATCTTCAGCGATTAGGGTATAGTGTCCCTGAGCGAGTGGGCATGAATAGCGATACCTTGGCAAAGATTGATAAGGTTGTCGAGGAAATGATCAAAAAAAAAGCCGCGCCGGGATGTCAGGTTCTAATCGCTAAGGACGGAAAGATCGTTTTTCAAAAATCATATGGGCATCATAATTATGATAAAGAGAATGCGGTAGCGAATGATCATATTTATGATGTGGCATCTGTCACCAAGATTTTAGCATCGACCATCTCATTGATGTCTTTACAAGATAAAGGTCAATTTAATCCTCGAGTCCCTTTAGGCAATTACCTGCCTGAACTTAAAGGAAGTAATAAAGAACGATTATTAGGTGATGAGGTTCTGGCTCATTACGCTCGTTTAGCGGCCTGGATTCCATTTTACAAAAACACTTTGACGGAAGACAAAAAACCTAAAATAGATAGTAGTTACTATCGAATCGCAGCCAATAACATGTTTGGTATTAAAGTGATGGATGGTTTATTTATGCGATCTGATTATCCAGATAGTATTTTTCAACGGATCGTTGATAGTGAGTTAAAGACACAAAAAAGCTATAAGTACAGTGATTTAGGGTTTTACATTTTTGAAAAGATCATTCAAAAGCAAACAGACTTTAGTCTAGATGAGTATGCCCATTGGAAGTTTTATAAACCCTTAGATCTAAAGCGGACCACATATAATCCTCTCTCCAAGTTTGACCGCAACCAAATTGTACCTAGTGAGATAGATAACTACTTTAGGCAAGACACTATTCATGGATATGTTCATGATATGGGGGCTGCTATGCTTGGAGGGGTAGCTGGACATGCCGGCTTGTTTTCTAATGCAGGTGATCTGGCTGTACTTATGCAAATGTTGCTAAATGGTGGTAGCTATGGGGGTTATCAATTTTTAAAACCACAGACTATCCAGATATATACCCGTCGATATACTAATTCGACTCGGCGGGGATTGGGTTTTGATATGAAAGAACTCAATGAAGACAAAACCCTAAATGTTGCCGAAGAATGCTCTGAAAAAGCATTTGGTCATTTAGGCTTTACAGGCACTAGTGTTTTTGCTGATCCTGAACATGATCTTGTCTTTATCTTTCTATCGAATCGGACCTTCCCAACTATGGAGAATAAAGTCTTTAATCGAAAAAACTACCGACCTAGAATACAATCTATTGCATATCGTTCCATCTTTGCCTATGATGCAGAACAGAAAGAGGCAAAGTAAATGAAGCTAACCTTCGATATAGCTAAGCGATACCTGATAGGTAAAAAATCTACCAATGCCATCAATGTCATTACAGGTATTTCCATATTCGGAATTAGTATAGGGACCGCAGCATTGATTTTGATACTTTCCGTATTCAATGGATTTGAGGGGCTACTTTCGGGCCTTTTTAATGCGTTTAACCCAGATCTATTAATCAGTCCTAAGCAAGGAAAGACGATAGCCATTGATGAAGCTTGGCTTGAAAAAATGCAAGCGCTTGAATATGTAAAAGCTATTTCGAAAACGTTAGAAGAGGTAACACTTTTTGAATACGATGATGTCCAAGAAATAGGTATGCTCAAAGGGGTCGATGAGCACTACGCAACCGTTACAGGATTTGATACCTTGATTTTAACGGGTCGCTTTGCATTAAAAAATGGAAATATAGATCAAGGGGTTATAGGTACGGGTATGCGAAATAAACTAGGCATCTCTATTCACAATAGTCTCTCACCTATTACTGTTTATAGCCCAACTCGAAAAAAGACTTTTGCTGCAGCCGGCGACTTTTCCATTAGAGATGTATATCCTAAAGGCGTTTTTGCTGTACAGAGTGATGATGATAAAGAATACATGATCACTAATTTGGAATTAGCGCAGCACTTATTTCAGCGCAATGGTTTCATCAGCGCTTATGAAATTAAATTAGTGGATGGGACCAAAGCGGAATCAGCTAAAGAACAAATCCAAACGATGTTACCGGAAGGACTCATGATTAAAACTCGATTAGAGCAAGATGCGGCCTTTATAAAAATCATGCGTATCGAAAAATGGATTGCGTTTTTGATAGTCAGTCTAACAATGATGTTGATAGCCTTTAATTTAATTGGAAGTTTGTGGATGATCGTATTAGAAAAAAAATCTGATATCGCTACCTTGAAGGCAATGGGCTACACTAAACGGCAAGTGTTTAGTTTATTTCTAATGGAAGGCATGCTGATCACGGGCATTGGCATTCTGATAGGGATACTTTTAGCCTTGTTATTATACTTTTTACAAAGTCAATTTGGGCTTATTACTGTCCCTGATGGTTTCTTAATTGATGCCTACCCTATCCGACTGCGACTACTTGATTTTGGCATTGTGTTATTGACCGTTAGTTTAATAGGTGTTATTGCCAGCTACCTACCCGCAATCAGGGCCTCTAAATTGGGGTCTATTGTTGATCTTCGGTCGTAAATAATCGGTGTTTTTTCTCATATGCATATGCTCGACGACCTAATTCTGCCAGAAACGGAATTCCCAGACTTTCGTATTCGTAATTATCGTCATTAAACGTTTGGTTTTCGTTGACTAACAGTGTTGCTGCTAAAAAAAAAGCAATACGATTTTTCTTATCCTCGATAAAGGCTACATCCGTTACTGTTCCATACGCATAGCCTACTTTATTATATATATTTATATGATCTGGAATGGGGTCTTTACTATCTCCAAATAGAAAAAACTTTGCATAACTATCATAATATTCATCCAAATCATACTGCCCAGCTGGGTGCTCTCTAGGCACTCTTTGCATCGAATGTAACAAAAACGATCTATCAGCTAATGACATATCAAATTGCTGCTCCTGGCTAAACTGATCTGGAAAAATGACCCGCATCAAACATTGCTGCAAGTCCTCAAGGGGCATGTGGTTTTTTTTTGACATATCGAATGCTTCTTCAATACGTTGGTTATTTTTCATGAAAGCGCGGCCTTTTGAAGTATGGTTCAGCTTGGTTCGTTCCATATCGCTAGCTATTCGTTCAGGAACTTCAAATAAGGTATCCAATCCATGGGTTACGAAATAGGCATTGGCGGTCTGTCGATCTTCTGCTGAAAGTCCACCCGCCCCAAGACGATGGACAATGGCTCCTTGCGTGGTAATTTGTTTCTTTCTCAGTCTCTCATTAATTAGATCATGCCCTAGAATTTCGAAAAGATCATTAAACGCTTGATTATCACTGATGGCAAAAATGTCTTCAACTTGATCATAGACATTTACGACTCTAGTACTGTTCTTTTTGTTTTTTGTGTGGTCCAATGTCCTTATATGGAATAAGATGGTATCTGTTTCAGGAATATCATAGCTAGTCTTAATTTCACGAATTTTTTCCAGCGCTAAAAAAGCAACAGGCATTTTTACTGTACTTGCTGGATAGAAGTAATTATTAGCTTCAATGTTATGGGTAAACGATTGAAGAATAGGATTTCCTGGACCCATATCGATCCTCGTTAAGATGCATTGAAATTCGAATATAGGATCGTCAACTATCTGTTGAAATTCGACATTCTCAAAATCTAGAATCTCTTCAATAGCTAAGGGCTCTTGATTAGAACAGGCTGATAGAAAAAATACCAGTACTCCATAGCCAACTAAAGTGGCAGCTATATTTGACCATTGCTGTTGCACGTATTCCTTCCTTACGGTGCTAGTTCAATAGCTGAACAAGTTGAATGTAATTACCACAAGTATCATTTAGAATAGCCACTTTAGATGGGCCCATTTCAGTAGGTTCCATTTTAAATGACACATCTAGTTCTGACAGACGTTTATATTCAGCGTCTACATCATCTACTTCGAATTGGGTCCAAGGAATGCCAGCCTCAAACAAGGCTTCTTGGTAAACTTTGGATGGTGCAAAATGTAAAGGGGCTGGTTCCAAGAGTACTTCAGGACCATCCTTCTCGTGTGGTGATACCAACGTCAACCAACGATTTCCCCCACCTAGAGGAATGTCATGTTTTGTTTCAAAACCTAAGATTTTTGTATAAAAATCATGGGCTCTTTGCTGATCCAGCACTGGTACACTCACCGTTCTAATTCGCATGATTACTTCTATTTGTAGTTATATTATTGAATCTACGTCAAGTAAGACACTAAAATTGCGCTCTTTTTGTAAAGGTATTCTTTATTTGTGTTTGCTACACTTATTTATATTTGCGCATCTATGGAAGCATGGGAATTAGACTTTGAATGGTTACAACTGCGTCATCGCGTAAAAGATCGTTTTGATTTCGCCAAATTACCGGACTTATCTGGTATACTATTTTTGATAGGCATTCAAGAATTAGGTGACTTAGGTCGATCATTTAGTAAGGAAGAAAAACAAGATCTAATGCATGTGGCCGTTTGTACTTTATTAGAAGAAGAAGGTTATTTTGAGTTTATAGGTCGAGATGAGGATGGATGGCCCCATTGGGAACCTATTCGGAAATTTGTAATGAAGGGAGTAGAGTCTCAAGAAAACCTTTTAAAAGAAAAGATAATAGCATACCTAAATTTATAGTCATGAAAAATATATATCCACTATTGGTTTTGTGTTTTTTGTTTTTGTCAGCCTGCGATAGTGGTTCTGGTAAAAAGCGTGTAAAGATTGAAACGGAATTCGGTGATATGGTCTTTGAGCTATATGATAGCACGCCTATCCACCGGGATAATTTTTTGAAATTAGCTAATGAGGGCTTTTACAAAGACCTTTTGTTTCACCGAGTTATTGAGGGATTCATGATTCAAGGAGGCGACCCTAAGAGCCGAGATGCAAGTCCAGAAGCAAGGCTTGGTTCTGGCGGACCTGGCTATACTCTAGAAGCTGAAATCGGGTCACCACATTTTAAAGGTACGTTAGCAGCGGCAAGAACCGGAGGTCCATCAAACCCAGATAAACGATCCTCGGGTTCACAATTTTACATAGTCCAAGGTAAAAAGCAAAGCGACATGGAAATTGCCAATACTGAACGAAGTAAAAATATCCAGTATTCTGCTGCTCAAAAAGAAAAGTATAAAACAATAGGAGGAGCAATATTCTTAGATATGGAATACACGGTCTTTGGTGAAATAGTGGAAGGGATGGATGTGATAGATAAACTAGCGGCTGTTCAAACCGCTCCTGGTGATCGTCCGATTGAGGATGTGACGTTTAATGTAGTCCCACAATAAGTAAAACCTTATGTCTAGAAACATTTATTGGATAGTGCTGCCTTTTTTATTGGTTTCTTGCCAAAAACCAATGGCTGATTTTCTGATTCAATCAGAGGACCGAGTAGCTCCTACTACCATTGAGTTTGATAATAAATCTCAAAATGCGGATGCATATGAGTGGGATTTTGGTGATGGCAATCAGTCTTCTGATTTCAATGCTACTCATCAATATTCACACTCAGGAAGATATGTGGTCTCATTAACAGCCAAAAAGGGAAATAAGGTAAACATTAGTACCCAAGAGATCATATTAGCCGCTCCTGTTGATTGTCATATTTTAATGGAAACCAGTATGGGGAATATGACCTTTAAGCTAAGTGATGCGACACCGGAACACAGAGACAATTTTATCAAATTAACCAAAGATGGTTTTTACGAGGGCATTTTATTCCATAGAGTCATTCAAGGATTTATGGCTCAAGGAGGGGACCCCTTAACTAAGGAATCATCAAAAAAAGGGTCCTGGGGTACCGGTGGACCTGGCTATACTGTCCCAGCAGAGTTTGTAGATAGCTTAGTTCATGTAAAAGGCGCATTAGCTGCGGCACGAACCGGTGGACCAGCCAATCCAGAGAAGCGTTCTTCTGGATCTCAGTTTTATATCGTCCAGGGTAAAAAAATGGATAAAGACGCTTTAATGAAAACGGCGGCTAAGTTAGGCATCCGGTATTCTGAAAAACAAATAAAGGCATTTACAGAAATGGGTGGTACCCCATTTTTGGATCAAAATTATACTGTATTTGGTCAATTAGTTGAAGGCTTTGACGTGCTGGATGCTATTTGTGCCACCAAAACAAACGCTAGTGATCAACCAGAATCGGAGGTAAAAATTCTCCGTGTGTCCGTAATAGAATAATGAAAGAAATATTTGCAGTTGACGTAGGGGCTACAGGAACGAAAGCCGCTTTAGTGGATCTTGAAAAAGGAACCCTAACGACCGAAAGAATTAAATATGCTACTCCGGAAAATGCGGGGCCTACTGATTTGGTGCCCATCATTAAGCAATTATTAGCTGACCTAAATTATACTGAAGGTATTATAGGTATTGGTTTTCCATCGATCATTAAAAATGGCGTTTGCAGAAGTGCTACAAATATCAATAAGACATTTATCGGCCAAGATCTTAATCGCTTGTTTACCCAATCATTAGGCCATCCTTGCTATTGTGTAAATGATGCTGATGCCGCTGGGATGGCAGAATTGCATTATGGGAATATCCAGAATGCTAGCGGTACTGTGCTCATGTTGACTTTAGGAACGGGTATTGGTTCTGCCCTTTTTAGAAAAGGCGTTTTATTACCCAATGTAGAACTCGGTTTATTGCGATATAAGAAAGGAATTACGGAGGAGTATGCGAGCAATGGAGCGCGCAAACGCAAAGAGCTTAGTTGGGAAGACTGGGGCACTGAGTTAAATGCCGTGTTGGCGTATTATGAAAAAATAGTATCTCCTGATCTTATCATTCTCGGCGGAGGTGTCTCGAAGAAACTAGAAAAGTATAAAAAATACTTAGAGACGACAGTACCTATCGTTCCCGCAAAACATTTGAATGCAGCCGGCGTTATTGGTGCAGCATACTACGCTAATACAGTAGCCAACAAATCATAAGTTATGGTATATAGAACGCTTTTTTACTTGATACTTCTTGTATCAAGTGTATCTGTTTGCGCCCAAGTAAACCCATTATACTTCGGAGGGACAGCCGGCATTTACTTTTCAAATTTGAACAATGAATTGCTGCGGGGTGATTCTGATTTTAAGATCGGAGCTGCGCCAAGCCTCCTAGTCGAAAAACACCTTAATCCCAAACTAAGTCTTAGTATAGGCATCTCTTATCAAAATAAAGGGGACAATGTCGGTGTAGTACTGACGGATGAAAATGGGAATCCTATAGTCGATGTCGAATTTAGAAGTCACTTTCATTATTTGATCTTACCCATTGAGACTCGGTATTATTTTGGAGAGGTGTTTAGGCCTTTTGTTTCTTTAGGCTTATATGGTGGGTATTTATTAACAGCCTTTTCTACGCTTCATGAAGATATTGTGGATGCAGGGAAGATTGATAATTACAATGCTATTCCCAACTGGGATGCTGGCTTTTCAGCTGGTGGCGGACTCAGCTTGAGCATTAAGGAGGTAGACAAAATAGAGGTCGCATTGCAAGGCAATATTGGTCTTTATGATATAGGTCCTCCTTCGAGTGTACGTACCACTTTACGTTCGTATATGATGTCCATCGGCTATAAGAAACGAATTTGACGAAAGACGGTAGAGGATAGAGAATAGAGAATAGAGAATAGAGGATAGAGGATAGAGGATAGAGAATAGAG